>JADJQW010000003.1:265000-628377 GCA_016712535.1 Flavobacteriales bacterium | reverse complement strand
CTCTACGGCCACGATCCCGGTCGCCGTCCGGATATCTATGGAAAGGTGGGCAACAGCGGCGTGAGCATCTGCTGCCTCGACGATGCCAAGAAGCTCTACAGCGGCTTCGACCTGAGTGCGCCCACCACCAGCGTGAGCATGACCATCAACGGTCCCGCGCCCATGCTGCTCGGCTTCTTCATGAACGCCGCCATCGACCAGAACTGCGAGAAGTACATCCGCGAGCACAAGCTCGAGGGCGAAGTGGAGAAGCGGGTCAACGAGATCTGGGAGAAGCGGGGGATCGCGAGGCCGAAATACGCCCTCACCCCTAACCCCTCTCCCAAGGAGAGGGGGACGGATCCCGCAGAAGATGATGGCCAGGTGCATGCCTATATGACCGGTGACCCTGCCACTGCTGCGAAGCTGATGGCCTACGCCAACAGCATGCGGAAGAACCCCACGGAAGCCGAGGACAAGCTCTGGCAGGCCATCCGGGGCAATGCCACTGGCGGACGCATCCGACGCCAGCACATCATCGACAATTACATCGTCGACTTCGTTTCGCTGCCTAAGCAACTGGTCATCGAAGTCGATGGTGACATCCACGACTTGCAAAAAGAAGAGGACGCGGCCCGAACGCTTATGCTCAATGAACGCGGCTACCAGGTCATCCGGTTCCGGAACGAAGAAGTCTTGGCCGATGTCTTCAAAGTGAAGAAGGCCATCGTCGACGCACTCAACAAGCGCCCGGACTTCTCGAAGGAGGATGCGCATTCCTCCCTCTCCCTGGGAGAGGGCCGGGGTGAGGGCCCCCCTCTCCCTGGGAGAGGGGCCGGGGGTGAGGGCGCATTACCCAAAGGCAACGATGGCCTCGGCCTCCTCCTTCTCGGCATCACCGGCGATCAAGTCCTTCCGAAAGAGGTCTACGAGAAGATCAAGGCCGACACCCTCGCGCAAGTGCGCGGCACCGTGCAGGCCGACATCCTCAAGGAAGACCAGGCGCAGAACACCTGCATCTTCAGCACCGAGTTCGCGCTGCGGTTGATGGGTGATGTGCAGCAGTACTTCATCGACAAGAAGGTCCGCAACTTCTACAGCGTCAGTATCAGCGGCTACCACATCGCGGAGGCCGGTGCGAACCCGATCTCGCAGCTCGCCTTCACCCTGGCCAACGGCTTCACCTACGTGGAGTACTACCTCAGCCGGGGCATGGACATCAACGCCTTCGCGCCCAACCTGAGCTTCTTCTTCAGCAACGGCATGGACCCCGAGTACGCCGTGATGGGCCGCGTGGCGCGCCGTCTCTGGGCCAAGGCGCTCAAGCACCGCTACGGCGCCGACGAGCGCAGTCAGATGCTCAAGTACCACATCCAGACCAGCGGCCGCAGCCTCCACGCGCAGGAGATCGACTTCAACGACATCCGCACCACGTTGCAGGCGCTCTACGCCATCTATGACAACTGCAATAGCCTGCACACGAACGCCTACGATGAAGCGATCACGACGCCGACGGAAGAGAGCGTTCGGAGGGCGATGGCGATCCAATTGATCATCAACAAGGAACTCGGGCTCGCGAAGAATGAGAATCCCTTGCAAGGCTCGTTCATCATCGAGGAGTTGACGGACCTCGTGGAGGAAGCGGTCTTGACGGAGTTCGATCGGATCACGGAGCGCGGCGGTGTATTGGGTGCGATGGAAACGATGTACCAACGCAGCCGGATCCAGGAAGAGAGCTTGTACTACGAGACCTTGAAGCATACCGGCGAGTATCCGATCATCGGGGTGAATACCTTCCTGTCGAGCAAGGGATCACCGACGATCCTGCCGAAGGAAGTGATCAGGGCGACGGAAGAAGAGAAGGAAGCCCAGATAGCGACCGTGGAGAGCTTGAGAACGGCTTACGCGCACGAAGCTGCGAAGGCGATCAAGGATCTGCAGCAGGCTGCGATCCGGAACGAGAACATGTTCGAGGTGCTGATGGAGGCGACGAAGTATTGTTCACTGGGTCAGCTTACGGCGGCGATGTTTGAGGTTGGCGGGCAGTACAGAAGGAACATGTGAAACCTTCGATCGTGCTTTCTCAGAACACCTGGCCGATCCCGAAGAACAACAGCCGGTCCTCGTGTGATACTCCGTAGTCGAGGAAGAGCATTGTGCTTTGGTTCCAGGCGATGCGCAAGCCCGCACCATAGGATGCTCGTGCATGCGCGAGGTCGAGATCCTGCCAACGATCTCGCACACTGCCGAAGTCGGCGAAGGAAGCCACACCAACCCCGAAGCGTTGTTTGCCCCAAGACAGGTCGATCAGCCGAGCGCGCAGTTCCACGTTGGCGAACCAGAGCGCACGTGCGAGGAAGCGGTTCGCACGATAGCCCCGCAAAGACTGCTTTCCGCCCAGCGCATTGATGCTGCCGTCCGGGCTCCATTGGTCCTGGAACTCGAAAAAGGGCGCCTCGGAGCCGAAAATGTTCCCGGCCGCAACACGCCCCGCGAGCACGGTGCGTGGACCCACTGGCAGCTTGTGATAGGAACGCGCCTGTACGAACAGTTTACTGAAGGTGAACTCAGAGCCGATGGTTGGCGACGAAAACTCGTTCGCCACTTCAACATAGTGGCCGCTCGTGGGGTCCGGCTCAAAGTCGCGCGTGTCGTGCATGATGGCCCCTTGCACGATGGAGACCCAGCCGCCATCAACGCCGGAGATGAGTTCCTGGTCGTATTCACGCCGAAGCAGTGAGTGTCCATTGGGCGCGGTCAGTTCTTCGCCGGTCAAGGGATCGCGGGCCTCGGCCTCGGTGCCCTCGAAAGTGGCATACCGCAAATGCTGGATCTCGTAACCGGCCATGACTCGCCAGCGCCCCCTGCCCAAGGCATAGTCGCCTTTGAGGTTGAGCATGTACTCGGTCTCGCGAAACCGGTTGGAGAGCGCGTCCGTGACAAGCGCCGCTTCGCCCTCTTCTCCGGGACGCAAGGTCTTCCGTGCTTCATCGAAAGCGGCATAGGTGCTGAAGCCAGGACCAGTAGGATCGGAGGGAAGGTGCAATGGACCCAATGTGCTCTCCGTAAGCCCGAAGTAGAGGTTGGCGGGGTTCTGCTGCGCCTTGAAGTCGATTTTGATCCGCCAGCGCGTGCCTTTGTAATAGGGCGCATCGAGCGATAGCACCAGCTCGCGGGCGTTGCTGGTGTAGTAGGCCGCATTGGCCTTGAGCTTGGCGAGGTAGGGCGTGTAGGCGAAGCGCGGGTCGTCGCGCGTGCCGTTCCAATACACGTTGCCACGTATGCCAAAGCCAAAGCCGGTCACCGGATCGGAAGACAGGTCGGGAATGCCGGTGAAGAAAGTGCCTTCGCGCTTTTTCGCGAGATCGGCATCGCTCATGCGCCGTGACCGCATGAAGGCCAAGGAATCCTCGGTCGTTTGGGCGAGCGAATGCCCAGTCACGGCCAATGAAACGAGCAGTGCGGACATCTTCATGCCGCGAAACACGGATGCGCTCCGGAAGAAAGTCTGAAGGTTCAGCCGGAGGTGTTCGGCTGTACGCCGAAACAGTGCATGCCCTTCTCGAAGGCATAGCCGAGCGACCAGCCCTGCCGTTCACACACGCGTTGCGCAATGGCTAAGCCGAGGCCAAGCCCTTTGCCGGAACCGGCGAAACGCTTAAACAGCCGGTCCAGGTCCAAGGGATTGTCCGTTCCAGTGTTCGTAACAGTGAACATCGTTGCGGAAATGTGGATGCGGATTCGTCCGCCCGATCTGTTATGGCGGATGGCGTTGCTCACGAGGTTGCCCAGCAGGATCTCCGCCATACCCGGCTCCATAGGCCATTGCACAGGTGGCTCCGCCTTCAAGGATACCGAGAGGCCAAGGCTGGCGATGTGTTCCTGTGCCTGGTCCAGCAACGAGCGGACGATCACGTGTGGATCGCACAGCACGCTCGGCCCCGCCAACATATTGTCCACATGGATCAAAGTCAACAAACCATCGTGGGTGCGGCGCATCCGCCCCAAGAGCCGGTTGGCCTCGTCCAACAGACCGGCCTGTTCCGTGGTGAGGCCGCTGGTCTGGAAAAGACGTTCCACTTTGCTTTGCAGCAAGGCGATCGGCGTGCGCAATTCATGCGCGGCGTTCTCCGTGAAGCGCTGCTGCTCGGCATAGATGGCCCTGTTCCGTTGTGTGAGCTGTTCCACCACGCGTTCGAGTTCATCGAACTCGGTAACGCCCGTAGGCGTGGCTTTGAAGGGCACGGGGCCGTCCACTTGGAAACGCTTCAGCGCGTCCAGCAGGCGATGGAACGGTGCCCAGATCCGTCGAGCGGAGACACGGTCGAACACCATCACGCCGCCGAAGAGCAGCACGAGCGACACCAAGGTGACCATGGTGATCGCCGTCACCAATTCCTCGGTTTCCTCGACTACGCGGGTCACGGTGATCGCATGAGGTACTCCGTTCAGCACGACCGTGCTTTCGTAGGTTCGGAACGGCTCCTCATGGCCGTGCAGTTCATCGTGCCGCTCGATCGTATGGAACCGGTCCTCTACAACACTGTCCGGTGGAAGAACGGACAGGTACGCACCCGCCTCGATCGCATTGATCCGTTGGATTGCTTCGGCGAGCTCTTCCTGGGTCAGCCGCTCCGCATGAAGGCCGCGCTCCACCTTTCGCTTCACCACTTCAAGGTCTTGGTCGATATCTGCCAGCCACACCGTGCGCAGGATGAGATAGTAGGCCGGGATGCTCAGGAGCAGCACCACTGTGGCATAGATCCAAATCGGTCGCCGAGTGCGTTGCAGCAGCTTCATGCCTGAGCGGAAAAACGGTAGCCAACACCGTGAACGGTACGGATGCGATCGGCGCAGCCCGCCTCGGTCAGCTTGCGTTTCAGGTTCTTCATGTGCGCGTAGATCAACTCCTGTGCCCGGTCGTCATCCATGCCGCCAGTGAGGTGTTCGGCGATCACGTTGCGCGGCAATACGCGATCGCGCGATGAGGTGAGCAGGCGCAACAACCGGAATTCCGTGGGTGTCAGCGGTACCGGGACCCCATGCACCAATGCTGTATGGGCGGGCAGGTCGATCTCCAGTTCTTCGAAGCGTAACCGGTCATGCCCTTCGAAACGTGTGCGGCGCACCGTGGCCTGCACGCGCACGGCCAGTTCCGCCAGATGGAAGGGCTTTGTGATATAGTCATCCGCGCCGATGCGCAGGCCCTCGATGCGATCGTCCAATGCATCTTTCGCGGACACGATCACGACTCCGTCGGTCCGCCCTAGCTCTTTCAGCTTGCGCAACACTTCGAGGCCATTACCATCAGGCAGGGTCAAGTCGAGGATCACACAGTCGAAGGGCTTATCCAGGATGTTGTCCAAGGCTTCGCGCACGGTGCCTGCGATGATGCACCGTGTACCGGGATCGTCCAGATAGGCCTTGACGTCGTCGGCCAGTGAACGCTCATCCTCGACGATCAGCAGGTCCATCATGCTCCAAAGTTCCGTGATACATGCACGCCCAAACAACGCTTCGATCCTGAAGTTCTTTGGAATGGCCGTTCGTTGCATGCTTCCCAACTTCGCGGCATGGAACGCTCCATCTGGTTCGCCTTGATCTCCATGGTCTTCGCCGGTGTCACGGCCGTGATCGCCAAGGCGGGCATGCGCCATGTGAGTGGTGACGTAGCCTTATTGGTGCGTACCAGCCTGATCTTCCTGCTGGTGTGGGGCAATGCCTTCGCCTTTCGGCAGGTGAAGGACATGGCGTTGCTCACCACCCGTGATGTGCTTCTTCTCTGCTTGAGCGGTGCCACCACCTTCTTCTCGTGGCTGTTCTACTATCGCGCGATGAAGGAGGGTAGCGTTTCGGTGGTGGCCACGATTGACAAGGCGAGCATCGTGGTGACGCTTGTGCTTTGCTTCCTATTCCTCAAGGAACCCTTCACATGGCGCATTGCCTTGGGTGCCACGTTGATCTTGAGCGGACTGTTGGTGCTGGTTTGGAAATGATGGTTGCCAACGTGATGTGCGTGAGCGGGCGAAGCGGCAGCCCGGCGCAGGCAGGGCCTTGCGGATGCGTGCAACGAGGAGGCGACGAAGGAGCCCCCGGAGTTCCGCAGCCGCTGGCCCTGACAAGTTCGGCTACAGCGCAGCACGCGACCCCGAGGCTTTTGCGAGGGGGCACGCCCAAAGAACCACCAGGCGCAGAACAACGATCTTCAGCACCGAGTTCGCGCTGCGCCTGATGGGCGACGTGCAGCAGTACTTCATCGACAAGAAGGTCCGCAACTTCTACAGCGTCAGCATCAGCGGCTACCACATCGCGGAGGCCGGCGCCAACCCCATCTCGCAGCTCGCGTTCACCCTGGCCAACGGCTTCACCTACGTGGAGTACTACCTCAGCCGGGGCATGGACATCAACGCCTTCGCGCCCAACCTGAGCTTCTTCTTCAGCAACGGCATGGACCCCGAGTACGCCGTGATGGGCCGCGTGGCGCGCCGCCTCTGGGCCAAGGCGCTCAAGCACCGCTACGGTGCCGACGAGCGCAGCCAGATGCTCAAGTACCACATCCAGACCAGCGGCCGCAGCCTCCACGCGCAGGAGATCGACTTCAACGACATCCGCACCACGCTGCAGGCGCTCTACGCCATCTACGACAACTGCAATTCGCTCCACACGAACGCCTACGACGAGGCCATCACCACGCCCACCGAGGAGAGCGTGCGCCGCGCCATGGCCATCCAGCTCATCATCAACAAGGAGCTCGGCCTGGCCAAGAACGAGAACCCGCTGCAAGGCAGCTTCATCATCGAAGAGCTCACCGACCTGGTGGAAGAGGCCGTGCTCACCGAGTTCGACCGCATCACCGAACGCGGCGGCGTGCTCGGCGCCATGGAGACCATGTACCAGCGCAGCCGCATCCAGGAGGAAAGCCTCTACTACGAAACGCTGAAGCACACCGGCGAATACCCGATCATCGGGGTGAACACCTTCCTCAGCAGCAAGGGCTCACCGACAATACTGCCGAAGGAAGTGATCAGAGCGACGGAAGAAGAGAAGGAAGCGCAGATCGCGACGGTGGAGAACCTGCGCGCGGCGTACGCGGATGAAGCGGCGAAGGCGATCAAGGACCTTCAGCAAGCCGCGATCCGGAACGAGAACATGTTCGAGGTGCTGATGGAGGCGACGAAATATTGTTCGCTGGGGCATTTGACAGCAGCGATGTTCGAGGTTGGGGGGCAGTATCGTAGGAACATGTAGGTCGGCATGGCTTTTCATCATTGGGTAGCGCCTTGGCCCGATGTGGCAACTGAGCCCGAGGATCAATACATCCTAGCAAGGGACATCTCAGATGGCGATGTGCGCTTGGAGGCATATAAGGCCATGTCGAACAGGAGGAATGGGTTCTTGGAACGGCCGATCGCTCCTGATCTGTTCAAGTTAGCTCCAGGTGCCAGTCCGACGGACATGCTTACGAAGCTGGTACAGCCCCATCGGACCATGGTCATCAGTGACAGATTGAAGGGCATCGTAGAGCACTTCGACATCTTCGAGCATCGCCTTCATCCACTTCGGATGCGTCGCAGCGATGGGCCATCCTTGAACTACTGGATGCTGGAGTGGCGGGACGATGTCATCCAGTATGTCGACTTCGCTCGGTCGAGATTCACCAAGATGGACCTGTTCAGGCGCGCTGCTCCCGTGGATCTGCCAATAAGGTCCTTGGCAGAGTATCAGGAGCAAGTGATTGCGATCAACAAGGAAGCCCCAGCGAGCTTCTGGACGATACGCGGCAATATGGTCGTTTTCGCGACCAATGATTGGCCGGGTCGTGATATGTTTGACCTAGGTGCCCTCAACCTAATCGTTCAACGAGGCCCGATCATCAGTAATCGATTGCTTGGTGCGTTGTTGGATGCTGGGGTCACTGGCATACAGTTCAGCCGAGCCGAAAACATTAAGGATGTATGAGGCACTGTCAGACATTATGAGCATGGCAGTGTACCCTAGGATGGAAGTTCAGACCTTGGTCAAGAACTAGAGCATCTTCGCAGTACTGATGGAAGCGATCGTACTGCTCGCTCGGGCAGCTCACGCAAGCGATATTCGAGTGGAGGGACAGCACAGGCGCAACATGTAGTTCATGACCTCTCACACCGACCTCTCCCAGCTTGAGCGCATCTACAAGGGTGATCGCACCCGCATGGCAAGTTGGGTGGGCATCTACCTGGAAGAGACCCCGGACCAGCTGCAGCGCATGGCGGCGTGCTTGGAGCGCGCGGACCTGGACGGGCTGCTGGCCATCGTGCACGACCTGAAGCCGACCATGCATTACCTGGGCGCACAGCGCATGCAGGAGCTCTTGGTGCGGTTGGCACAGGAGGCGAGGTCGTCTGATGGCGCAACCGGCGCGTCGGTCCTTCCGGAGCTGATGGAAGAGGTCCAGGCCGTAGCGGCGGAATTGCGGCACCACTTCCAAGCCGAACTGGGCTGAGCGCAGAACTGGTGTAAATACGAGGTGCCGGTCCCCTTCACCCCACAACCTTTGGACGATGATCCGCCTAGCCCTCGCCGATGACCAGCTGCTGTTCCGCAAGGGCATGGCCATGATCCTGCGCGACATGGCGGGTGTGCGCGTGGTGCTGGAGTGCGCCAACGGCGAAGAACTGCTCGCTGGGCTGAAGACCACCAAGGTCGACCTTGTCTTGCTCGACCTGGAGATGCCGGTGCTCGACGGCACGGCCACCATGCGACGGATCAAGCAGGAATACCCTGCGGTGAGAGTGATCATCCTGAGCTCCCACGATGAGGACAAGTACATCACCAGCCTCATGGCGCTCGGCGCGAACGGCTACATGCTGAAGTCCGCCGAACCGGACGAGATCGATACGGCCATCCGGTCCGTGGCACAGAGCGGGTTCTACCTGAACGATGCGGTGAACAAGGCGATGCTGCACGGGCTGGTGAAGAAGAAGCAGGTGAAGCCGACGTTCAATGAGATCGATCCCCTGAGCGACCGTGAGCTGGAAGTGCTGCGCGGCATCTGCACGGAACTCACCACGGCGGAGATCGGGGCGAAGCTCTTCGTGAGCCCGCGCACGGTGGAGTTCCACCGCAACAACCTGCTGCTGAAGACCGGCGCGCGCAACATCGCAGGGCTCGTGGTGTACGCCATGACCAAGGGGATCTACACGCCATGAGGGTGCGTGTGCTGCGATCCATGCTGCTGTTCGTTCTCCTGACCGGGAGCGTGGCGCAGGCGCAGTGGGATACGCTCTTCCTTCCGTTCCGTGCGCTCACCATCGAGGATGGCCTTTCGCAGGGCATGGTGAGCAGTATCATCCAGGACCGGGCCGGCTTCATGTGGTTCGCCACCAAGGACGGCCTGAACCGCTACGATGGCTATTCCTTTCGTGTGTTCCGCAACGATCCGGCGGACAGCACCACCGTGCGCGACAACTTCATCCAGGCGATCCACGAGGACCGTGCTGGGCTGATCTGGGTAGGCACGAACAGCGGGCTGGACGTGTTCGATCCCGCAACGGAGGTCTTCCACCATTTCCCATGTGGTGGGCCGGCATCCAGCCCACCTGCTGGCAAGGCAGGCCCGCTCTGGCCAATTGGTAGTGATCAATGTGCGACGAACGCCATCGCGGAAGACCCCGACGGGCATCTCTGGGTGTCGGTGGGACTAGGGCTCTACCGCATCGATGCCGATCGAAGTGGATCTTCTCCTGCAGGGCCAGGCACGCGCGTGGAACTGGTCGGGGCGTGCCCCGGAGTGAAGGTGAATTGGATAGCCTTGGATGAAGCGGGCCTGTTACGCGGGGCATGGACCTTGAACGGCGAGGACCTGAACGTGCGCACCTTCACCGTGGATACCCGCGATGAAGCACGCATCGCGGCCATGATCGCGGATCCGCAACTGCTACCGTGGAGCCCCTTGGTCGCTGGGCAGGGCGAAGAGGATTGGGCCGTCTTTGCCTCCGATACCACCCGGCATCGCACCTACAGCTTCAGTAATGCGGTTCTGGAATTGCGCGATGACGCGAAAGCGATCATCTCCACCACCAGGCTCTCCACCGCAGATTGGATGAGTGTGATCCGCGCGACCCCTGATGCCCATGGAGCGCTGTGGGCGACGGACCACCGATTGTGGCGCTGCGACCCGCGTACCGGCCGGGTAACGCGCCTGATCCCGACATCCGCCGAACTGAGGATCGAGGCGTTGAAGCCGATTTGCCTGTATCGCGATCGCAGCGGTGTGATGTGGATCGGAACGAACGGCTTCGGGGTCCTGCGGTACGACCCACGAGCGGAACGCTTCCACAAGCAGCGGTTGCACAGCATGCGAATGATGGTGCCATTGCGCGACGGGCGCATGTTCGCGTTCACTTGGTCACAATGGGTCTATCTCTTCAAGGAGCCGGACCTCGCACAGTTTTCCATCGAGACCTACGGCAAGGAGATCGATCCGGGGACCTACGAACCCTGTTTGGTGGAGGAAGGCCGTGGGGTGTTCTGGTCGAACATCGGGAATGCGCTCACACGCTACGACGAACGGGACGGAAGCATGCTGCGCTATGCCGACGCGCAGCTCCCGGTCCGCTTCCCGCTCCATATCGGGCATGATAGCCTGATCAGCTTCGGCAGCACCAAGGCCTTCGGCCGGTTCAACACGCGCACCAAGCGATTCAGTGGCATCCCCTATCCCATCCCTGCGCTAGGTGGTACGTATGAGTTCGTGCAGGCCATCGTCCAGGACGCGCAGGGGACCTTCTGGCTCGGCACCATGAAGGGCTTGCTGCGCCTTGACCCGGTTACCAATGCCTGGACCCACTATGCCAATAAGCCGGATGATCCGGGTTCACTTTCCACCGATGTGATCTTCTGCCTGCTCAACGATCCGAAGGACTCGAACATCCTCTGGGTGGGCACCAACGGCGGCGGCCTCGACCGTTTCGACAAGCGCACGGGCCAATGCACGCAGTTCCAGACCCGAGAGGGCCTGCCGAACAACGTGATCTACGGTCTGCTCGCCGATGACGACGGCCAGCTCTGGATGAGCACCAACAAGGGCATCGCACGCTTCGATCCCGTGACGCGGGAGGTCCGGAGCTTCGATGCGACTGATGGCCTGCAAGGCGATGAGTTCAACCGCTATGCCTTCTGCAAGACCGCGGACGGCACGTTCTACTTCGGCGGCGTCAACGGCTTCAATTATTTCCGCCAGGAGGAACTGCGCACCGATACGCTGCCTGCGGTGGTGCACATCACGGACATCAAACTGACGAACCGGTCCATCGCCTTCGGGGCGGAGGGTTCACCCCTGACGGCCCCCACGCACCTCACGCGCGAACTCGTGTTCGCCTACCGCGATGCGGCCATGATCACCTTCGAGTTCGCCACCATGGAGTTCAGTGAACCCGAGGAGCACCGCTACCAATACAAACTGGACGGCTTCGACACCGATTGGATCATGGCCGGCAAGGACCGCAGCGCGGTGTACACGAACCTCGATCCCGGCACCTACACCTTCCAGGTGCGAGGCGACAACCGCGACGGCCTCTGGGACACGGAGGGCACTACGCTCCAGCTGACCGTGCTGCCTCCCTGGTACCGCACGTGGTGGTTCTATGCGCTGTGCGTGCTGGCGATCGGTGGCGGAGTGTTGTTGTACATCCGCTCGCTCACCGCGCAGAAGAAACGCTTGGAGCGGACCGTGGCGCAACGCACGGCGGACTTGAGCAAGGCCAAGGAACGGGCCGAGCACAGCGAACAGGTGAAGCAGCAATTCCTCGCGAACATGAGCCACGAGATCCGCACGCCGATGAACGCCATCGTGGGCATGAGCAATGCGCTGCGCCGCGATAAGCCCACGGATGAAGCGACGCGCGCGAGCTACGTGGATGCCATCGCGACCAGCAGCGAGAGCCTGCTCGGCATCGTGAACGAGATCCTGGACCTGAGCAAGATCGAATCGGGCAAGCTCCAACTGGAAAAGGTGCGCATGGAGCCGCGCAGCGTGATCAAGAGCGTGATCGAGGTGTTGCGCTATCGGGCCGAGGAGAAAGGATTGAAGTTGGATGCGGTGATCGCGAGCGAGGTACCGGTCGCGGTGATGGGCGATCCTGCGCGCCTGCAGCAAATACTGATGAACCTGGTGGGCAACGCGATCAAATTCACCGAACAGGGTTCGATCCGGATACACATGGACGTACAGGAACGGTTGTCCGATGCGATCATGCTCCGCTGCACCGTCACCGACACCGGCATCGGCATCGCACCCGATCGTGTGGCCCATGTCTTCGACGAATTCACGCAAGCCGAGAGCGATCATACGCGACGCTTCGGTGGCACCGGTCTCGGCCTCACCATCTGCAAACGCCTGGTGGACATGCAGGGCGGCACCATCGGCGTTACGAGCGAGGTGGGCAAGGGCAGCAGCTTCATGTTCACCGTTCCTTACGCCATCGCGAAGCAGCAGGAGGAGGCGGAGATCCAGTACGGGCGGGAAATTTCCCGCCCCCACCCATTGCATGACCTCCGCATCCTCCTCGCAGAGGACAACAAACTCAACGTGATGGTGGCGCGGGTGGAACTGGAGAACATCATCCCCGGCCTGCACCTGGATGTGGCGGCGAACGGCCAGCTCGCGCTGGACATGCTGCAAGCCAACGACTACGACCTCGTCCTCATGGACGTGCAGATGCCCGTGATGGACGGCTACGAGGCAGCCCGTGCGATCCGTGCGCTGCCCAACGGGAAGTCCCGCATTCCCATCCTCGCCATGACGGCCAACGTGATGCAGGCCGAATTGGACCAGTGCCTGGATGCCGGCATGGACGGCTTCGTGCCCAAGCCCTTCAAGCAGGAGGAGCTGGTGGCGGCGATCTCCAAAGCGATCAGGCGATCAGAGAATTAGACGATCAGAAGATCGCTCCTTGGGGAAAGGCGATCGGTCCTGGCGGAACCAGGCATTCCATTTTCTGATCGTCTGATCTCGCGAGCAAATCGAAGCGATCATTTTCCGATCGGCTCGCAGAACTGGTATTTCTACTAGGTGTGGGGTGAAACGGTCTTGGGACCTTCGTTCCGTGAAACCAACCCTACTGAACATGAAACACGCTCTACTCGTTCTGGCCTTGATCGCCACGCAGGCACAGGCCCAGATCATCTACACGGATGTGATCCCTGATGCCAGCTACGGTGGCACCAACGACAGCTGCTACCTCGATCTCGATAACAATGGCGAGGCGGACTTCTTGATCATCCGACGGGAGGACCCGGGTTACTGTATGAGCTGCCTTATAGGAACGCATTATCGTGTCCTCATCTATCCAATGTCCACACATGTGATCTCTGGTTTTACCTGGCTTTCCCAACAATTTCCCCAATGCCATCAGAGCGGACAGGTGATCGGCACGAACCTGAGCTACAGCGTGACCAATGGCCTGATGAGGGATGCCTCCCCTAGCGGTGGCTGCCCGCCGATCTTGGTCGGCTGCACTCCCTGGCCTCCATTCTCATGGGCGAACTACCCGGAGGGCTACCTCGGCCTGCGCTTCATGATCGCAGGAGAGATCCACTACGGTTGGGCCCGGCTCAGCATCCCCTCGGCCGCCGGGTTCACCTTGAAGGACTACGCCTACAACAGCGTGGCCAATGAACCGATCGCGGCAGGGGATGATGGAGCGACGACAGGAATAACGAGCATCGCCCTCCGCACCATGCAGGTATCGCCCAACCCGTTCACCGCCGCGTTGAGCATTTCGCTCCAGACCGGAACAACGGGTGCCGTGCTCTGCAGGGTGCTCTCCTTGACCGGCCAAGCGGTGATCACGCGCACGGTGGCAGCCACCAGCGGGCCTTCCGCCATCACCCTCGATCTGGCGTCGCTGGCACCCGGCACCTACCTGCTGGAAATGCAGGTGGACGGCGAACGGATGGTGAGGAAGGTGGTGAAGGAGTAACGGATGATCGGAAAACACACAACTCGGATCACCACACTCTTCACACCATGAAACACGCCAACCCTGTCCTGCTCTCAGCGTTTCTGTTCGCTGGCGTTGCCGAAGCGCAACCCACCATCGACCACAGCAACTTCGCTGCAAGCCCGGGTGAATCGTTCGTGCTGAACGCCAGCACCTGGATGAACCCGGGTGCCAGCGGCGCCAATGTCACCTGGGACTTCAGTGGCCTGGTGATCGATAGCACCTTTACCTATGCGTACGTGGATCCGGCCTCGACACCGATGACCGATAGCTTCCCCACCGCCACAGTGGCGCATGCCGAGGGTAGTGGCTACGCCTACCGCTCCTTCGACGCCACCGGTGGTTACTACCTCGGATACCACATGGACCAAGACGCGGTGGTCGACTACCAGGATCCGGAAATGACCTTCCAATTCCCGTGCACGTATGGCACGCAATGGGTCGATGACCTCTTCGCGGATTACCTCCCCGGCCCTTCCTGGTTTATGCTGGTTCGATCGACGCCGAGGCCGATGGCTATGGGACATTGATCCCTTGCCCTATGGCACCTTCACCAATGTGCTTCGCCTGCATCTCACCAGGAGCTACACCCTCGAAACCCCTTGGCCGGAGGATGGATTCTACGTGGACACGATCTACTACTACCTGCACCCCGGCACGCACTACCCGCTGGTGGAAGTGTATTCCAACAGCGCCGGTGAAGATCTATCATCCCTCACTGTGACCACTGGCGTTCGCTGGCTCAGCGACCCCTTCGCGGGGATACAGGGAACCGTGGCGCCCGCGAACACGCTCGTTGCTGTGGCGCAGGGCGATGGCCTGGTCCGCCTGGACGTAGTGCTGACCACGGGCGGCGCTGCCACGATCGATGTTATCGATGCGGCCGGAAGAAGGGCCGCGCAGGAACGCATGGCTTTGAGCGCGGGAGCCAGCAGCCACACGCTTTCTGTATCCACCCTCAGGCCCGGCCTGTATAGCGTGCGCTTGCTCCTGAACGGCCAGCAGATGACGACACGGTTGGTGATGCCGTGAGCCGGATCCAAGAACCGGTATTTCTACGAGGTGCGGGATGAACCGGTCGTTGGACCTTCGCTCCACCCATACAACACGTTCCGACCATGAAACACGCACTACTCCTTTTGGCCTTGCTCGCCACCCAGGCACAGGCCCAGATCATTTACACGGATGTGGTCCCGGATGCCACCTACACGGGCACCAACGATACTTGCTCCCTCGACCTGAACAACGATGGGAACATCGACTTCCTGATCGTGCAAAGCACGATAAATGCCCCCTGCCCTAACGGCCCTGGCCTGAACTGCGTAGCGACCAATACAAGGCCGCGTAGTTGGGTGAAGATCACACCCCAAGGGACCAATGCGGTGGTAAATGCGGCCTCCTTTGCTTCACAACTTCCAGCGTGGCAGGCGATCGCCCCTGCGTTGAGCTGGAACAATGCGGGTGCGCAGGTCCTGATGACCCAGGGCTCACCAACCTGCGTCTATGCCCCAGTGGGGCTTGGCCAATGGGTCTGCAATCTGGGATCGTTCACTGGGTCATGGTTGGGCGGTGCATCCGTGGATTCCCCCATGTTCCTCGGTTTGCAGTTCGATATCGCTGGAATCACGTTCTATGGTTGGGCCCGCTTGAGCATTCCTACTAACGGTACGAGCTTCACCCTGAAGGACTATGCCTACAACAGCGTGCCTGGTGAAGCGATCCTGGCCGGTGATGTGGGATCGATCACCACAGGCATCACGAGCACCGCGCTCCGGGGCATGCAGCTATCGCCCAATCCGTTCTCCTCAGTGTTGAGCATCTCACTCCCCAGCGGAACAACGGGTGCCGTGCTCTGCAGGGTGCTCTCCTTGACCGGCCAAGAGCTTCTCACGCGCACGGTGGCAGCCACCAGCGGGCCTTCCGCCATCACCCTCGATCTGGCATCGCTGGCACCCGGCACCTACCTGCTGGAACTGCAGACCGGCGGCGAGCGGATGGTGCGGAAGGTGGTGAAGGAGTAACGGAAGATCGGAATACACACAACTCGGAACACCGCACTCTTCACACCATGAAACACATCTACCCTGTTCTGCTATCAGCGCATCTGTTCGCTGGCACCGCGGCAGCGCAACCCATCATCGACCAAAGCAACTTCGCTGCAAGCCCGGGCGAGTCGTTCGTGCTGAACGCCAGCGCCTGGATGGATCCCGGCGCCAGCGGCGCCAATGTCACCTGGGACTTCAGTGGCCTGGTGATCGATAGCGCCTTTACCTATGCGTACGTGGATCCGGCCTCGACACCGATGACCGATAGCTTCCCCACCGCCACACTGGCGCATGCCGAGAATGCTGGCTACGCCTACCGCTCCTTCGACGCCACCGGTGGTTACTACCTCGGATACCACATGGACCAAGACGCGGTGGTCGACTACCAGGATCCGGAAATGACATTCCAATTCCCGTGCACGTATGGCACGCAATGGGTCGATGACCTCTTCGCGGATTACCTCCCCGGCCCTTCCTGGTTTTATGCTGGTTCGATCAACGCCGAGGCCGATGGCTATGGGACATTGATCCTGCCCTATGGCACCTTCACCAATGTGCTTCGCCTGCATCTCACCAGGAGCTACACCCTCGAAACCCCTTGGCCGGAGGATGGATTCTACGTGGACACGATCTACTACTACCTGCACCCCGGCACGCACTACCCGCTGGTGGAAGTGTTCACTAATAGCTCCGGGGAGGAAGGTGGCGAACCCATAGTGACCACGGGCGTTCGCTGGCTCAGCGATCCCTTTGCTGGGATACAGGGAGCCGTCGCGTCCGCGAATACGCTCGTTGCTGTTGCGCAAGGCGATGGCCTCGTTCGCCTGGATCTATCGCTGAACGCAGGCGGAGCTGTCACGATCGATGTGATCGATGCGGCCGGACGAATTGTCGCACAGGATCGGTTGGGCCTTGGCGCGGGAGCAAGCAGCCATACGCTTGCCGTGTCGGCGCTCAGGCCCGGACTTTATACCGTGCGCATGCTCCTGAACGGCCAGCAGATGACGACACGGTTGGTGATGCCGTGAGCCGGATCGCAAAACCGGTATTTCTACGAGGTGCGGGGCCGAACAGGCCCCGCACCTTTGGTCCTGCCTAGCAACCCCTCAACCAACGCCTTCGCCGGGCTTCGGCGACCAACGCATGAAACACCTTCTACTCCTTTTGGCGGTGATCGCCACGCAGGCACAGGCCCAGATCATCGTTATCACCTTCGAAGGCACGGTGAACGGAGCCCCGACACCCTTGGACAGCATCCTTGTGATGAACCTGACGCAAGGAGGGGACACCACCATCTACTTCCCCGATAACGTGCTGGTGTTGGGCACCACAGGGATCAATGATGCAGGGAACCCTGGTCCTGCCATGCAGGGCATGCCCAATCCGTTCGCTGGCAGTACGGAGGTGGTGTTCGATGCCATGGGTGGTATGGCGCTGATCACCTTGCACGATGTTGCCGGGCGCGAGCTATTGTCGCAAGCTGCGAACTTGGAGGCAGGCACACATCGTTTCCGGGTGAGTTGCGAACGGCCGGGGGTACACCTGCTCACGGTGGTGCAGGGCGGTGTCCGGAGCTCTTTGCGCTTGATGGCCACGGAGGGCGCTGGTGTGGCGTGTCTCTCGCTCATGGGTGGTTCGGACCGGGGAGCACCCAAGTCCGACCGTTCCTTGTTCACCTGGACCCCGGGTGACGAGCTGCGCTACATCGGCTACGCCACGAGCGGCGTGGTGTTGCACAGTGCCGCGATCGATGAAGTGCCGGTCGCCACGGCCACGCGCACCTTCGTGATGGCCGCAGGAGCGGTTTGTCCGGCATCCCCAACGGTTACGGACATCGACGGTAACACCTACCCCGTGGTGCAGATCGGCGACCAATGCTGGATGGCCGCCAACTTGAGTACCAGCCGCTACAGGAACGGCGACGACATACCCAACGTTACGAGCAGCCCAGCTTGGGGCCAGTTGACCACCGCTGCCTGGTGCAGCTACAGCAACGATGCTTCCAACGACGCCACCTACGGCAAGCTTTATAACTGGTACGCTGCCGCCAACCCCAACATCTGCCCCCAAGGGTGGCACATGCCCACGGATGCCGAATGGCAGCAAATGGAACTGGCCTTGGGTATGCCGACCGACGAGTTGAACGGCGAGCTTTATAGGGGGCGTTTACAGAACGTAGGCGGCAAAATGAAGGCCACCACCTTGTGGGATGCTCCCAATACCGGCGCCACCAACGAGACCGGGTTCTCAGGTCTTCCGGCCTCCTACCGCAACCATAACGGCTTTTACCTACTTGGCCGCATCGGCTATTGGTGGACTGCCACCGAGTACAGTTCGGGCGGCGCGCTGATCCGCGGCCTCAGCTTCGTTGGCCCGAACCCGAACGATACCACGCTAGGCATCGAGAGGCGGTTCATGGGCAAGATCCTCGGGGGCTGCCTGCGTTGCGTCATGGATTGACGCTTCGAATGCGCACAACGCACCTTCACGTTGACCTGTCCAGAAGAGGTTCCAGCCACCGTAGGATCTCTCGGCAAGGACACTGGGGCATGAGCCACCAAGTGCGCCGGGCATTCCATATTCTGATCATCTGATCTCGCGAGCAAAGCGAAGCGATCATTTTCTGATCGGCTTGCAGAACTGGTATTTCTACGAGGTGCGGGATGAACCGGTCGTTGGACCTTCGCTCCACCCATACAACACGTTCCGACCATGAAACACGCTCTACTCATCTTGACCTTGATCGCCACCCAGGCACAGGCCCAGATCATCTACACGGATGTGATCCCTGATGCCACCTACACGGGCACCAACGACACCTGTTCCCTCGATGTGGACAACGATGGGAACATCGACTTCCTGATCGTGCAGCGCACGGTGAACGCCCCGTGCCCGGGCGGCCCGGCTAATTGCGCCGCGACAAATACACGGCCGCAAAGTTGGGTGAGGATCACGCCGCAAGGGACCAATGCCGTGGTGACCGCGGCCACCTTCGCCTCTCAGCTTCCAGAGGGGCAGCTGATCAGCCCTGCTTCGGCATGGAACAATACGAGCCACCAGGTATTGATCACCCAGGGCGCGCCAGCGTGCATCCCCTTTGGGCTGGTGAATCCGCCACAGTGGTATTGCCGGGCAGGGCTCTACACGGGAGCCTGGTTGGATAGCGCGTCCGTAGCTTCACCTAAGTTCCTCGGCCTGCGGTTCGAAAGCGCTGGAAGCACCTACTATGGTTGGGCCCGATTGAGCATCCCCTCAAATGGAACGAGCTTCACCCTGAAGGACTATGCATACAGCAGCGTGGCTGCTACGGGGATGCTTGCAGGGGAGACCCAATGCGCCATCCCCTTAGGCCTGTCCGTGACCAACGTGGACTCCAATACGGTGAACCTCACGTGGCAATCGACCACCACCGACACCTTCAACCTGCGGTACCGGCCAACGGGTGCGGCTACCTGGTCGGTGATCGACTCGATCGCCGCGACCAACTTCACCTTGGCGGGCCTTTCCGGTTGCACCGAGTATGAGTTCCAGGTGGAAGGCTTGTGCGATGGCGTATCGACCGGCTATTCGGCAAGCTTCATCCGCACCACCTTGGGCTGCGGCGCGTGCATCGAACTGACCTATTGCCCCAGCTACAGCATTCTCACCGGAGATGAGTACATCGCTCGTGTTGCGGTGGGCACCTTGGACAACCAGTCCGGCGCCAACGATGGCTATGGCGATTTCACCGGGTTAGGCACCGCGCTGCAGATCGGTCAGGGCCACCCCATCACCCTTGAACCGGTCTTTGTTCTATTCGATGTCTACCCCATGTACTTGAGAGTGTATGTGGACCTTAACCAGAACGGCAACTTCACCGGCCCGGGGGAATTGGCCTATAGTGCCAGCGTCTTTGCGCAAGGCTCCATCAGCGGCACGCTCAACATTCCCGCGAATGCGTTGACAGGTCCCACCCGTATGCGCGTGGTCATGGTGGAAGGTGACCCAGCGACCACGAGTTGCGACTATTACAACATCGGCGAGACCGAGGACTACTGCATTGAACTCGTGAACAACACCACCTCGGTGGGCGAAGGCACGCATTCCGCACAGCTGCGCGTGTTTCCCAACCCCAGCGATAGCGAGGTCATCTTCGATCTGGCGGGCATCGGCGCAGGAACAACGCTGCGCATCGATGTGCTGGACGGGATCGGCCGCACCGTGGCAAGCCAGAACCTGGACCAGGGGCGTGCCATGATCACCACCTCCGGATTGGCCGATGGCCTCTACGTGTATCGCATCACCCGCAGCGGTATGGAGGTGGCGAGCGGCAGGTTCCAAGTGCAGCACTGAGCACCGGCTCCTGGTCCTCATCAGGTCTTCGCTCTGCGCAGAGCTTGCGGAATGTCGATTCTATGGCAATTCAGAAGGAGCACGGCCTGGCCAGGAATGAGAACCCGCTTGTGCAGCCATCATCGAAGAACCCGCCGACCTGGTGGAAGCGGGGAGCCGGTCCCGGCCCCGAGCCGCAGTGCTTGCTCGGGCAGTTGACGCAGGCGATGTTCGAGGTGGGGGGCAGTACCGGAGGAACTCGCAACGCGCAATAGCCGCCCTGCTTTCAGGTAGTTCCATTCCCCATGGACCGCTCCATCGCCTTCGCCCTCCTCTCCATGGTCTTCGCCGGGGTAACGACCGTGCTGGCCAAGGCGGGCATGCGCCACGTGAGCGGCGATGTGGCCCTGCTGGTGCGCACCTGCCTCATCTTCGGGCTGGTGTGGGGCAACGCCTTCGCCTTCCGGCAGCTCAAGGAGCTGGCCCTGCTCACCATGCGTGATGCGCTCTTTCTGTGCCTCAGCGGCGCCACCACCTTCTTCTCCTGGCTGTTCTACTACCGGGCGATGAAGGAGGGCAGCGTATCGGTGGTGGCCACCATCGACAAGGCGAGCATTGTGGTCACGCTGGTGCTCAGCTTCCTCGTGCTGCGCGAGCCCTTCACCTGGCGCGTGGCCCTGGGCGCCACCCTCATCCTGTGCGGCTTGGTGGTGTTGGTGTGGAAGTAGGGGGGGGCGTGCCGGCTCGAAGACTCGCCGACGCGCTTTCCGCTCGTACTCCTCGCTTCTTCGTCGCTGCGGGGTACCCGCTTCAATCGCTCACGCGGCATCCTGCACTGCCTTCTGCATGACCAACTGATGAATGATGCTCTTGTAGTGTTCCGCGATCCGCCAGGCCTCCCCGGCATCGTCGCATTCCTCGATCACGAAGCCGTCGGGTGCTTCGCCGGTTCCGAGGTAGGTGGCAGTGAGGCGCCAAGCCGTTGCTCGAGCCTCCAGTCCGTCGATCAGCTGGCCGAGGTCGAGACCGTTGAGGCGGATGACGTATTCCTTGTCGTGGGCCATGGGGCCAGGTTAGGCACTCCCCGACATAAGAGCCAGGGATTACTCCAGCACGCGACAGCCAGCAGCGATCAAATGGTCATAAGTCTCGTCCAATTCGTGGATTGCACTTGGAACGCAGATCAGGACACCCTCGCGGCCACGCGTTAATAGAACGCGGTACGCGTTCAATCGCAGACCGAGCGGATCATCAACATCGCTGGGCTTCTGGTAACGCATGGCCAAGGCATCGTCCCACTGTCCCTCTTTCCGGATAAGGTCGGTACCCCAGACCAAGAGGCTGTGGTCCAATTCCAAACCTTGTGCTGAGAACTCACTGATCGCATCGTTCAACCGTCGGCAAGAACTGGGTGAACTTTCAGGGTCGGCGTACCAAGGCCCTGCACGGAAGGTCAAGGTCTTCACCTTCTGGAAGTCCAGCTCATCGAGGCCTTTGTCACGCCCACCCGTCAACAGTCCGTAGCGTGCTTCCGGCTGGTCGCGGTACTTCTCCCACAGAAAGGCCTTTGCTTGATGAAGGTCTCTCGAGATGCGTATCTGATAACCTTGGGACCAAAGTCGGTCGACCAGCGCCCTCAGTTGCTCCGATGAGTGTGTCCCATCCATCAAGGCACTGGCCCATTCACTCAGTCCGTGCGCGAAGTGGAAGCGCACGGAACGGGCCAAGTGCAAGGACTCGATGGACTTGTAGGGTATGCCGCGAGACTCGAAGATCGACGCGAACTGTGACGGGCCGCTCACATCCCACATTTCCCCGCCTAGTTGCACCGCCTCGGCCCATAGCTCCATGCCACCTTCTTCACCCGTATAGATCTGTTGTCCCTCGCCGATGAGGCCGATCACAACGGACCAAGATGGGATGCGGCCTGCGAACTGGACAAAAGAAGCTGGCTCGGAGATGGCTTTCGTGTCTTTGTGCTTCTGTTGCACACGATGAGCATCCCAAGCACGTTGGGCTTCGTCGAAGATGAGGACATGGTGAGGCGGGGCGATGGACTTCTTGTTGGAGTAACGCTTCACAAAGTCCTTCACATTCTGGACGAACACCTTGCCTTCGCCACCGGCGCGGCGCATCTCGTACTGCAGCACATCCACCAATGGCTTATTGCCGGAGAGGAATACCGCTGGTGCGCTCGGCTTCTGACCATTGGCCATTGGCTCGGCCAGATCATCGAGAAAATGCTCGTGGGCGATCTGAAGTCCCACATAGGTCTTGCCGGCACCGGGTACGCCGCTCACGAGCACCAACTTCCTCCGTTGCCGTTGGTGGGTCTCGTGTATCTCATCCACAACCGCTTTCAGTGCTTCACGGGTCACCTCGTCGATGCGCTTGATGCGAGGGAGGGCTTGGCTGCTGAAGTAGGCGCGGACAGCCTGTACGAGCGAAGGAGGGGGTTGGTGATTGTGCTGATCGAGGAATCGCTCCAATGCGATCGGTGCCTTCCCCGGAGAATCAAACCTTAGGACCTCCGCGTGCAAGCTGTCGATGTTGGTGAGGGTGAGCCATTCCTCCCTGCGCTGAACGCCGGGCATGCCGTAGTTGACCACCAGCGCGTGAACCGGAACACCATCCTCTCCGCAAAGAACGTGGTTGGTGTAGATCCGGCGAGCATAGTCGGCCACTTGCTCCAGATAGGCTTGGCCGGTCTGGCCATCGCCCTTCAGTTCCACGACCAAAACAGCGCCAGATATCAGCAGGACAACATCTGCCCGCTTTTGTGACTGTGGCAGACCATATTCGAAAATCGCCGAATAGTCCTGCGCCAAGGGCTGTATATCCAGCACTTTCCCTGCTTCCACTTGGATCAAAGGCAACGAGCTGTTCCAAGCCCTGATCTGCTCAGGTGTAGATTCCTTAACGAATGTGACCAGCGCATTCACCATTTCGCTCGTAGAAGTGCCTCGCAAGACCGGGAACGAACCGGCCCAGCCAGCATCCATTGACTCAATGACCGGGAACAAAGCGGAACTCATTTGATGTATGCCGAGCAAGGTAGCCGGTGCGGCCTCATCACCTTCAATACCGAGTTACGGCTGGTCTGCTCAAAGGCGCTCAAGGACCACTTCGCCAAGACAATCATAGCCCAGCACTTCCAAGCCTACGAAGGCAAGCAGCTGACCCTTCCTGCGGAAGCCGCAGGCCTGATGAGCTGACAACAGCCCGTCCATCCGGAGCTGCGGCCGGCTGATGCGTGATGCCCTCCAGACGCCGGCGCGATGAACGGACAGCCCTTCCGGGTGTACGGACCGTGCGATGATCCTGCAATCTCCTCCGCTCTTCCGACTTGCCCTCGCACTCCTGTTCTCCGCATGGGCGCCCCTGCCGCTTGTCTTCGCCTAGGATCTCAGTGGCACTTGGCGCGGCGAGCTGGTCCGCGGCATGAACGAGCGCTTCGTGATCGATATGGAGCTGATGGCCGATGCGGGCCGCATCACGGGCACCAGCCACATCACCTTCCCTTGGCAGCAGGCGCATTACGCGCGCATGGCCATCGAAGGCGAGTCGCGCGGTGGCGTGTGCCGCTTGCGCGAATCAGGCATCGTGGAGCAGAGCCTGACCGAGTACCGCTGGGTGCTGCAGGGCGGCGCGCTGCGGCTCGATACCAACGGAACCGCATGGCGGCTGTATGGCGAATGGCATCCGCCCGGCTGCGCGCCCGGCCGGATCATGCTGCTGCGCACGGCCACGAAGCAGCGGTCAGTGCACGAGCCGCCGCCACCGGTGCTGCCCCGGCGCGTGGAAGGAAGGCCGGTGGACTGGGAGGCCTCGGTGACGCTCGCGGCGGACGGCACGCTGCTCTTGCTCTACGACGACCGCCGCATGGACGGCGATACGGTGACCATCTTCGTCAATGGCGATTGCATCGCGCGGCGCATCGCGGTGCCGCATCGCTTCACGCCGCGCGCCATCCCCATCCGGCTGAGGCCTGGCACCAATTACCTGGTGATGCAGGCCGAGAACGAGGGGAGCGAGCCGCCGAACACCGCGGGGCTCGTGTTGCAGGCGGCAGGCGAGGAGCACCGGCTGGTGCTGCGCGCCACCGTGAAGCGCAGCGGCGGGCTGCGGATCCAATGCGGTCCCTAGCGATTGGCGCGATGAATCAGTGCGCCCGCAAGCTTCTCGCGCTCGTGGCGCTCACCGTGTCCACCGGCCTTCATGCGCAACCCGATCAATCGGTCATCATCGTGCGCGACGAGAACGGACACAGCATGCGCGGTACGTATGCGCCGAGCTTCGCTGAGCAGCAAGGGCTCGGCACCCGGCGATGGCCGGCGTGGACGGTGGAGCTGCATTTCAACGTGAGCGCCGATTACCCGTACGACCCGCATCAGGTCGGCACGCATCAATGGTGGGCGCTCGCACCGGACACGGTACGCTTCCATGGTCGCCGCCATCCGCGGTTCCAGGTGATCGATTGCTGGTGCGAGCGGAAGTTCCTGCTCGTGCGGCGCGGCCCGGAGAGCATGCGCATCGACCTGCCCGAAGCGAAGGATGAAGGCGTGGAGCGCGGAAGGGAACCGACCGTGATCGTATTCAAGCCGGATGGGCGCGCGCGTTGACCTGGTTCAGCTGTTCGCTCGTCGCGCCGACCAGCCGTACGCGGCATAGAGCAGACCGGGCACCGCCACCACGATGAAGGGCGAGGCCAATAGGTCGGGCCGCAGGGCGAGCAGCGCGACGATGCTCCCGAAGGCGATGAGCCCGCCAGCGAGCGGGCGCCAATAGGCGAGTGCAAGTCCCACGCTGGTGCAGCAGGGGAAGAAGGCGAAGGCGATCACCTCCTTGGTGCCGTTGAAGCGCATGCCGTTGGGTCCGTTCGCATCGCCGGTGAGGTGCCCGATGAGCATCCAGAGCAGGAAGAGGAGCATGACTGTGCCGGCGGTGAGCGCGGCCCAGCGCAGCAAGCGGAGCAAGGAAGTGGAAGGCATGATGGTACGGTGGCGCGAATCGAAAGTACGTGTTCGCGGATCTCGCTATGCGCCATGCGCTGCTCCACGTTGCGCGACCGCGAACAACGGGCCCTGCAGGAGGACAAGCATCATGGGATGTCCGAGGGGAGCAAGCGCAATGAGCTGCCTGATCGGTTCGCGTTATCGCTAGGGCCAACCAGCGCCTTCGCAAGTCCGGCGATACCGGTGGTGAGCGCGCGCCTTCGTGAGCGCAACAGCGTACCCCACCAGACGGGGTCGCGTCAATGCACGACGATCAGGCGTTCCTGCGCCAGGAGTTGCCCCTCCTCGCCCACCACGCGCACCAGGTAAGGCTGCGCGGCCAGGTCGGCCACGGGCAGAATAGCCTCCGGGCCCGTGAAGCGGACGGCGCGGAGCACGCGGCCCGAAGGGTCGATCAGCATGGCGCGCGCCGCACCCGGCGATGCGGGCAGGCGCAGGAACACCGCGTCGTTCGCCGGTACCGGGTACAGCAGCAGTTGGGGCAATCGCGATCCGGGCAGTGCCGTGGCGACGTCCGCGCAACTCGACCACACCCCGCTCAGCACGTTCGCGGTGTAGCTGTTCAGGCTGTCGATGTCCGCGCCGATGTCGCTGCCATCGGAGGCTGCGCCGTAATACGGACTGGTGGGCAGCAGCGCGTAGTTGTCGTTGGCAGCGTCCACGAAGCCCACGGGACCGGTGCCCGCCGGGAACCAGTGGTTGGGCGGGTAGCTCGCGGGGTTGCCGTTGGGTCCGCCGGGTGTGCCGATGAGCACGTTGTGCGAGAAGGTGGAGCCCGGGAAGTAGGTATTGATGGTGGGGTTCCCGCAGCCTGATCCCGTGCCGCACACCCCATAGCTGCCGAAGCCCACGATGTTGTCCTGGAAGGTGAGGAAGAGCGTGGGGTCGCCGCCCGCGCTGGTGGTGGTGCCCGCGTTGAGGCTGGTGTTGTGGCGGATGGTCAAGTGCTCCGTTCCGTTCAGGAACTGGTACATCTTGTTCACGTTGCTGATGGCGTACGCGAGGTTGTGCTCGATGAGGATGCGCGTGCTCACGGGATTGTCCAGCTGGTCATCGTGCCCGCTGATGTTGTAGCCGCCATCGCTGCCTTTGAGGATGTTGTAGCGCATGGTGATGTCCGTGGTGCGCGCCCACATGCTGGCGCCGCTTTGCGTGCGCGGGGTGATCACGATCGCGAAGCCGCTCTGGCAATCGGCCCAGTTGTTCTCCAGGATGTTGCCTTCCACCAGCACCCGCTGCGCGCTCTTCAACTCGAAGATGTTCTTCACGCACCAGGCCGTCCCGCCGAAATCAGGGTGCCCCTCCTTCCAGCTCATCGGCTTGAAGAAGTGGTTGTTGCGCACTTCGATGTCGGAGGGCACGAGGTCGGGGATGTTCGGGTTGGCGCCACCGAACATCACGTTCTCGCCGCTGCCCTCGAGGTAATTGTTCACGACCTTGAACGGGCCGGGGCCGTTCCATCCGCAGATGGCCTGCGCATCCTGGCTGGTGCTCTTGCAGTCGCTGATGTGGCAGTTGATGATGGCGGTGCGCGCGCTGTTGAGCATCACGCCGCGCTTGCTGCCGAGCGTTGCATCACCATGGATGTACATGCGATCGAGCACGATGTCGTGGGGCAGCGCGCCCACATTGTTCTGCGTGCCATCACCGATGCGGATGATGTCGCTGACGTAGCTGGTGGCCGCCACCTCCAAACCCATGAGGTAGTAATGATGCGCGCCGCTGAGGAAGGTGATCGCGCTCTGGTTGGCCGGCGCTTGGAAGCGCGCCAGGGTGCCGGCGTACGAGGGGTCGATGCGCTGATCGGCCGGCGGCAATTGCACATCGGGCAAATTGGTGCGGATCACGATCCAGTCATCGCCGGTCTTGGCGGGCAGCGTGATCGCCGCCGCGTAGGTGTGACCGGGCTGCAGCAGGATGGTAGTGCCGGGCTGCGCGGCGTTGATGGCCTGTTGCAACTGCCCGTTCAGGTAATCGCAGCCGCTGCTGCACACGGTGATGGTGGCCGCGGTGGTTGGGTAACAGACATCGAGGTACTCCTGCGGGAGTTCGGGGAGCACCTGGGAACGAGCGGCCAGAGCGAACGTGAGCAGGGCGATGGTGCAAGGAAGGCGCATGACAATGCGAAAGTAGAAGGTGTGCCGCCTTAGCTTGTGTCTCAGTTTGCCGAAGTGCCCTCTAAGTCGGTAGCACTTCGGCAAACTGAGACACTAACGTCAGCTGACGGTGTCAGAGCTTCACCACCCGCCAGCTGCCGATCGTGCGCTGATCGTTCGCGATGCGCACGATCAGTAGGCCATCACCGCAGTCCACGCGGAGCATCATGCGTTGATCGTTCACTTGTGCACGCGCTGGCACTTCGCGTCCCAGCGCATCGTGCACGGTGACGGTGTATCGATGGGCTGCTTCGGGCAGGTCGATCAGGAGCACATCCATGAACGGGTTCGGATGAACGGACACTTCCGCAGCGCGCAGTGACGCAACTCCCGTCGAGATCGGGTCCACGCAATCCGAGGTGCTGCTGCAGCCATCCACGGTAATCGTCACGGCAAAGGACCCGTTACCGCCCGGCGTGTAGATCTGGTCCGTCGCTCCAGCGATGGGCAGCGAGTCGTTGTCGCAATCGATCCATTGATACGCATCGGCGGTGGCATCGCAGAATAGCGAGGCATCGCCAACGGTGATGGTGGGCACGGCCGGTGGCTGTGCCACGGTCACCTCCACGGGATCGGTGTCCAGTTCGCAGCCCGATCCATCGGTCACCGTTACGAGGTAGCTGCCGGCATCGGTAACGGTGATGCTTGGTGTGGCCTCGCCCGTGCTCCAGGCATACGTTACCGCCGTCGGCGCCGTGAGCACGACGCTATCGCCGCTGCATAGGGCGATCGTGCCGGCAGGGTCGATCGGCAGCGCTGCCAAGGGGCATCCTGGAACGAACTCCCAGAACTCGTCGGTAAGTGTCTGGCCACCGCCCACGTATCCTATGCCGTTCAGGGCGACACCGGTGCTCACATTGGACGCTACGCCCGGGAAGCCCGCTGCGGGTGTCCAGGTATCGGTCGCCTGGTCCCATGCCCAAAGGTCATTTAAGCCAGGGCTGCCGGCGCCGATGAAGCCGCGGTTGCCGATGCTGAACCCGAAGGCCTGATAGCGCGGCGCACCGCCTACATCGGCCTTCTGCGTCCAGGTCTCCGTGACCGGGTCCCACTCGTAGAACTCGTCATGCTCGTTCACGCCATCGTATCCGGTGCCGATGTAGCCCTTCCCATTGATGGCGAAGCCCACACTGCCATACACAGGCGTGCCGGGGAAGGACGGTTTCTGCGTCCAGGTATTCGTCGCCTGGTCCCATTCCCAGAAGTCGCTCTGGCAACCCTCACCGTTGCCGGCATTGTCTCCGGTGCCGATGTAGCCCTTGTTGCCGATGGAGAAACCAGCCGCGCCCCATCGCCCGGTCGCGGGCAACGGCGCCTTCTCGGTCCAGGTGTTGTTCGCGGGATCGTACTCCCACAGGTCATTCCGGTAGCCGATGTCCCAGCCACCGAAGAAGTATCCTTTGTCGCCGATCGTAAAGGCGGTCACGTACAGGCTGCCATCACCGGGATAGGACGCGCGTGGCACCCAATTGCCTGTTTGGGTGTTGTACGACCAGAAGTCATGGAGGAAGGTATTGAGGTTGTACCCGCAACCGATGTACACACGATCGCCTATAGCAAAACCGGTTGCCCAGTATCGGTCGCCCCCCTCGATATCCGTGAGTTGGCTCCATGTGCCTTGGGCATGAATCGTTGTACTGGTGGAAAGGCCGACGAGCAGGAGAATGGCGGTGACTGTGTTGCGCATGGTGGTTGGGTAGGCAGCGTCAAATATCTGCTGATATCAGGAAGCTGAACATCAGTGAAGCTGGTCGGTGGAATGCGTTGATGGTGCGATTAGGGCGCGACCAGCACAGCGCCTTCCGTTCGCGTACTTTACGCGCAACCGATCCCTCGTATGAACACCAGGTCCTTGCTGCTGGTCCTTGCTGCGCTCGCGTTCCATCGCGCTATGGCCCAACCCTGCGCCTGCCCAGCCGCCTTCAGTTGGATGGTGACCACCTTCGAGCAAAACGACGCCGGTTTCCAGCTTGTGGTGGACCGCAAAGGCCAGGCCGCCTACGAAGAGCACACACAAGCCCTGCGCGCCAAAGCCGACAGCGCTAAGGATCCGGTCGCCTGCACGCAAGTGCTCGACGAATGGCTGCACTGGTTCCGCAAGGGGCATATCGGCATCGGTCCCACGGAACAGGCGCAACAAGCAGCGCAAGTGCACGCAGCGAACACGGCCGCGCAGCCCACGACCGTTCCACCGAGCCGCACGATGAAGCTCACGGAAGGGGATCTGGTGAAGCGATTGAATCAAGCCGGTGCGAAACGGCACCCCTTGGAAGGCGTGTGGACCATGGGACCCTACCGCGTGGGCATCGTGCGGCAACCGAAGGACAGCACGCGCTTCGATGCGGTGATCCTGGCCTCGGAGAACAAGAATTGGAGAACCGGCGAGGTGAAAGTTGAACTTCAACGCCAGGCGGACGGGCGCTACGCGGGCACCTTCTATATGGGCGACCATTCACCCGAACCAGTGGCGGCCACCTTAAAGGGCAGCAGCGGCAGCATGCTGCAGATGCGCGGTGTTTGGATGCGTCAGGTGCCCGCGCCACAGTTCTCCCCGGCCGAACGCATGCACCAACGGGCGATGGACGCCGAAGCGCCCTTCCTGGAGCGGCTCAGCGACCGCACGCTCTACATGCGCATCCCTTCCTTCGAATACGCGCAGAAGGCGATGATCGACAGCGTGCTCTCCGCCAACGATGCGCTGATCCGCAACACGGAGAATTTCATCATCGACATCCGCAACGGGACCGGTGGCAGCGATGCGAGCTACGCAGGGTTGATCCCCTACCTCTACACGGGACCGATACGCAGCGTAGGCGTGAAGCTGCGCGCCACCGAGCTGAACGCTGCGGGCTACGAGGCCTATGCCGACATGTTCGGTCGGGACACAGAGGATGGGCGCTGGTGCCTGGATGTGGCCACCCGCATGCGTGCTGCGCTCGGGACGTGGTTGGAGATGGACGAACAGCCGTGGTCAGTGGACAGCGCGCACACCGTGCTGCCCTTCCCGCAGCGGGTGGGGATCCTGCACAACGCCGGCAACGGCAGCACCGATGAGCAGTTCCTGTTGGATGCGCGCACCAGTGCCAAGGTGAAGCTCTTCGGACGCCCCACGCAAGGTTCGATCGATGCATCGAACCTGCGGGAGATCGCATCACCCGATGGTTGCTTCATGCTGGCCTATACCATGAGCCTGAGCCACCGCCTGCCGCACATGCCGGTGGATGTGATGGGCATCCAGCCGGACCACTACCTGGATGAGGGCATTCCGGAGATGGAGTGGATCGGGTATGTGCAGGGCGTGTTGGAGGGGCGGTGAACTGAACGACCGGTAACGTGTACAGCCTGCCGATGCGCGCGCTCCTCCTTGTGCTCCCGGTGCTGGCTTGTTGCGCCTGCACGCATACCCGTAACATACGCAAGGCGGAGCTGGTGAGCGCCAGCATGGACTCCGTCCGCGTAAGCCTCACCGGAACCGTGATGCTGGATGGCGGTTGTTCCGGGGATCGTCCGCTGTTCGCGTTGGAAATGCGCACAGATACCGGATGGGTGCAGCACATTCCCTTTGCGGGCTCGCAAATGCTCTGTGGCGCGGGCTCATGGTACTGGCGCAAGCGCGATGTGCTGCTGGACCTGAAGTTTGAAGTTGAATGGGGCCTGAGGCGTCGCAAGGACCGTGTGCTGGCACCAGGCATCTACCGCTTGGTGTTCATGGGCGCCAGCGGGAAGCGGAAGGCGACGCGGGAGTTCAACCTGTAGTATCACGAACCAGAAGTCCACCCCGACAGGATCGAACCGTGACCTCGCCTTGCGTGCACCATCCCTCGATGCGCCACCTCCTCACAGCCCTGCTCCTGACCCACTGTGCCCAAGCAGGAGCGCAGTTCAATGAGTTCTCCTTCCGCTTCAACTTCGCCTTCATCGAGGATGGTCCCGCGCTCGCTCCGTTGAAAGGTGCCTATCGCGTGGAGTACATCGGGCGCGGGCAATACTGGAGCTATGAGGATCCGCGCTGGCCGGTCCACTTCCCGGGCCAACCACGCAGCTTGACCCCGTGCATCAAGGTGAACGGCGCTCCCTTGATGGTGGTGGAAATGCGCGGGATCTTCGGCTACCCGGATAACAAGCTGATCGCGATCCGCGGATCCGACACCATGATCGTGGACCTGAACCTGGACGGGCGCATGGAAACACGTATGCTGGAGCGCACCGCGAAGCTGGGTGCACCGCCGCGTCCGCCCGTGCTGCTGCCGTTCCGCAAGGGATGGTTCACCAACATCGAACTGGTGCACGAGCCGGGCATCATGGCGCTTACGGAACGCTTCGACGCGCTTTGGGCGGAACGGCGCTCCGAGGTGCTCGCGCTCTATGAAACAGCCCGCCATTCGTTCACGCTCGAGTCGGACGGGTTGCGTACCGGGCCCTTGTCCATCAATATCGATCGCGACCCGAACTATGCGCACCACTTGCTTGAGTTCCCGGCGAGTGGACCTGGGACGCGCTTCGAGCTTTACATGCAGGATAGCACGGGCGTGGCGAGCACCACTGCCAGCCTGAGTGTGGACATGCCGCCGGATGGGGAGACCAGCAAGTGGGTGGACATCACCGAGCTGCCGTATGGTCGGTACACCACCTACCTGCGATGGCGTGGGCATGAGAGCTTGTTCTTCTTGACGTTCGGATGGTGATGGGCAGAACGGCTCCGCATGGCATGCGCACGGCCTGCGCCGCTGTCCTCTTGATCGCTGCGCATTTGATACAGGCTCAACCCGGTTGGCGTGAGCTGGAATTCTCCTTCATGCTGGAGCACCAAGGGTTGGCTGTGCCCGCTGAACGGTTGCAGAAAGGCAACGAATTCATCTTCGAGGTGGACGGTGAACGCACCCGGCCGTTCCCCGTCAACAACACCCCCCTCAGCATGGTCGAGTTCCCGGCAGAACGGAGCGACATCACCCGGCATCGCGACACGCTCTGGCTGCGCATCCGGCATCGCGATGAAGGGGTGATGGAGATCGCCTTCCCGCCACGCGCGGGCTTGCGCACGAACCACCCGTATGCCACGGACCACATGATCGTGGCCTTCGCCCCCGGCCGCACCAGCGTGACCGACCTGCCCAAGTTCCTGCGCGTCACCGGCACCTTGGTCGGACTGGACCCCTTGATGGAGTTCTTCCCAGGCACGATCATGGCCGCGAGCTGTGGGTGCGACACGGTCCATCACGCCATTGACCGTTTGCGACCGACCTTCGACTTCGGCGTACGCTGCCGCACGACCCGTACCGGCAGCCTGCCCGAAGCGGTAGTGCACCTATTTGCCGAAAGTCCCTACCACCCGGACATCAGCATGCGTATCCGTGGTACGGCCCTCGGACCTGAGTGGCCGCTGGACACGGTACGCTTCGCCCCCACACAGTTCCGTGCAACGGGCTGGCATCGCGTTGAATTGGATACCGCCGTGGTGCGCGACACTGTGTTCGGCTGGGACCATGCAGGGTACGATCGACATGTGGGCGTGCCACCGCCCAGCTATGTGGTGCACCTCTCGCACGCGCAGCCCACCAAACGCGATACCTTGGTGTTCCGCTTCTGGTGGTTGGGTGGCAGTGAGCATGTGCGCATCACGCATCGCACGGTCCCGGACCTTGAAGGTGAGCACATCCTGGAGTTCACGGTCGATCGGTCCCCGGTGGGGATAACCGATGATCACGCGCAGGAACGCGAGGTCACCGTGCAGGTGCCGCCCTTGCCTGCCGGGCGTGTGCGGTTGCAGGTGAAGTACAAGGAGGATCCGTCCTTCCCTACGCCACGTTATGCCGCGTTGGATGGACACTACCTTACGGTACGATGAAGTGGTTGGCCGCACATGACTTGCTGATCGGTGCGCTGGTGATCATGGGCGCACCACTGAGCGCGCAGCCCCAACCGCCCGACTTCTGCTTCGTGATCTCCGAACCCGGCGATGCCGACAAGCCGCTGTCGCGTGCCTACGTGGTGAAGCAGCAGTACCGCGAGCGCGTGCGTTACTACGACTCGGATCAATACTGGCTCAAGCGGGACACGAGCATCGCATTGCATAGCCGCGACCTGTTCAAGGAGAAGAACGATGGCTGGCGCGTGTTCACGCCGATGGTTGGTGTGTCCGAGAGCCGCATCCTGGTGATCGCCGGCACCGACACCATGCGCATCGATCTGCCCGATGATATGCAGCCGCTGATCGATCGGGCCTGGGCGCGCTGGCCCGAGCCTTCTCCGGAGGTGATGCGCTTCAAGCCCGGACGCACATGGGACGTGAACACCTGCATCAACGAATACCAGGCCGGTGTGGCCACGCACCAGTTCATTCTGAAGCGCTTGAAGAAGGAAGCGAACTGGGTGGATCCACCCGCGAACATCCCACCGCCGGGCATCCGTCCGCCGGAGCCGCGACGACCTATTGAGCCCATCGCCGCACCTGAGCCGAAGCGACCTGCCACGCCCGAGGATCCGGAAGCGTTCTGGGCCAAGCAGCCGCCGTTGAAGAACGTGGAGGTGGAGCGCATCAGCGCCGACACGGTCTGGCTGCGCATCACCGGTCGTGTGATGCTGGACGGCGGGTGCGCGAGCAGGATGCCCCTGTTCGGCGTCGAGCTGCTCGCCGACACGGGATGGGTGATGCGGCTCCCGCATCGCGTGCAGATGGACTGCGGCATGCCGTGGGGAGACTGGGAGGACCAGCTGGTGATGCTGCACCCCTTGCGAAGCGTTAGCGGGTGGGTAGGCGCCAATTCACCCACGGCCACGAAAGAGCTTATGCCCGGCACCTACCGCATTGTGCTGATGGGTGGGAATATGCAGGAGATGCGTACAAGACCTTTCCGGTTGCCGTGAAGGGCTGTGCAGCGATGCCTTCCAGCTGATCGATCCAGTACGTTCGAGAGCAAGCGTGCAGTGTTCGCGCGGTTCAGAACGATGATCGGATCACGGTCCTCGTAAGGTTGGCTCAACATGATCCACCTACATTCACGTCCGACTTTCCTGGGCAGGTCATTGCGAACGAGGCAAGGGGGATGACCATCCCGATACAGTGGAGCGCAGATCATGAGCACATACCGCAACCTGATCTTCGCGATCGTCCTGGGGCTATCGACAAGCGCGCAAGCACAGTACCTCGATTCGCTCTACGCCATCTGGCAAGACCCGTCCCGATCCGATTCCATCCGTGTTGCCGCCTACGTTGACTATGTGTGGGACGGCTACCTGTACACGCAGCCCGACACGGCCGCGATCCTGGCCGAAGCCCTGCACACCTTCGCCCAAGCGCGCCAATACCCCAGGGCCTCAGCAAAAGGGTACAACCTGCAAGGTGGTGCGAGCAAGAACTTGGGCGACTACCCCCGCGCCTTGGCCTACTACCAACAAGGCTTGGCGATCAATGAACGGATCGGGGACAAGAAAGGCATCGCAGGCAGCCTGAACAACATCGGCCTCATTTACTGGCAGCAAGGCAACAACCCGCGCGCGTTGGCATACTACCAGAGGTCCCTCGCGATCTTCGAAGGGATCGGGGAGAAGACCGGCCTCGCGAACAACCTCAACAACATCGGCACCATCTACCTCGATCAAGGCAATTTCACCCGCGCGTTGGAGTACCTCGAAAAGAGCCTGGCGATCCGGGAAGCGAGCGGGGATATGAAGAACATGGCGAGCAGCCTAAGTAATCTCAGTGCGGTGTACGCCGAACAAGGTGATACGGCCCGCGCGTTGGAATACAACCAAAGAGCCTGGCGATCCAGGAAGAGATCGGGGATAAGAGCGGCATCGCGGTCAGCCTGAACAACATCGGTGTCATCTACGGTGGCCAAGGCAACTACCCCCGTGCGTTGGAATACCACCAAAAGGCGCTGGCGATGCGGGAAGAGCTCGGGGACAAGAGCGGGCTCGCCATAAGCCTGAACAACATCGGGCTGGTCTATCGCGGACAGGGCAAGGCCAGCCTTGCGATCGGCTATTGCCGAAAGAGCCTGGCCCTGGCGGAAGAGATCGGTGCATGGGACCTCCAGAAGGATGCGTGTCAATGCCATTATGATGCCTACAAGGCCATGGGCAAAGGCAACGAAGCGCTGGTGTATCTGGAGAAGATGAACGTGATCACCGACAGCCTCAACGCCCAAGAGACCTCCAAGAAATTAGAGCAGATGGAGTTCGCCAAGGTGATGCTGCAGGATAGCATCGCCAAGGCCGAAGAAGCCCGTCTGGTGCAGCAAGCGCATGAAGCGCAGATGCGCGGCGAGGAGCGTACACGGAACATCGCCATCGGTGGTGGCTTAGCGGTGCTGCTGTTGGCCGGTGGCATCTACACCCGCTTGCGGTACGTGCGCCGATCGAAGGCTGCACTGCAAGTGGAGAAGGACCGCTCCGAGAACCTCCTGCTCAACATCCTGCCGGCCGACATTGCGGCCGAGCTGAAGGAGAAGGGCAGGGCCGATGCGCGTGACTTCGATCAGGTCAGCATCCTCTTCACCGATTTCAAAGGCTTTACCGCTGCATCAGAGAAGCTGAGCGCCCAGGAGCTGGTCAGTGAGATCAATACATGCTTCGAGGCCTTCGACGACATCGTGGGCAAATACGGCATCGAGAAGATCAAGACCATCGGCGATGCGTACATGGCCGCTGGCGGGCTACCGGTGCCAACGGACAACTCGGCCACGAACACGGTGCTGGCGGCCTTGGACATGCAGGCCTTCATGAAGCGGCACAAGGCCGAGCGCGAGGCCCTGGGGAAGCCCTACTTCGAGATGCGCGTGGGCATCCACACCGGCCCTGTGGTGGCAGGCATCGTGGGCGTGAAGAAGTTCCAGTATGACATCTGGGGCGATACGGTGAACACGGCCAGCCGGATGGAATCATCCGGCGAGGTCGGACAGGTCAACATCAGCGAGGCGACGTATGCGCTGGTGAAGGATGCCTCGGCATCGCGCGGCAACCCGGCATTCACCTTCACCCCCCGCGGCAGAGTGCAGGCGAAGGGCAAGGGCGAAATGGAGATGTACTTCGTTCACCGTAGCAGCGAAGTCGCGTAGGTGAAATTCGTCCAATGCCCGGCCACCATCAGTACAACGCGGAGCGATGGACCCGTCTAGGCGCCGATGGGCAACCACTGAGGGGGCCGATCGCAAGGATCTCCCCATTCACCAACCCCCATTCACCATATCCTATTCACCATTCACCAACTCCCATTCACCTGCATTCGTAAGTATTGATAGTTCGCGCGGCTTTGTGCAGTTTGGCACCATGCTATCCTCCACCGCACGCACCCTGCTCGTGCCTGCCCTGCTCACCTGCCTTGCCTTCTCGGCAGCTGCCCAGCGCAATGTCGATTCGATCCTGCACGTATTGGAGACCGCGCCGCCGGACAGCAACCGCCTGCGCTCACTGAACCGCGCTGGCGCCATCTTCATGGAGCGCGGCGATCTCGACAGGGCCATCGCGCTGTACACCGAGCTCACGGAGCTCGCGCGCAAGTTGGGCAACACCCGTGCACAGGGCCTCGGCCTTGAGCAGTTGGGCACGGCGAACTACTACCTGGGCCGTGCACCCGCCGCCATGGACTTTTGGGAGCAAAGCATGGCCATACGCTTGGACCTTGCCGATTCCATCGGAATCTACGCGCTGCGCATCAACATGGCGAACGGCATGGTGAGCATGGACGATCTCGAGCAGGGACTGCGCGCGTTCTTCGAGGTGCTGGCTTGGGCGGAGCGCAACGGTGACCGTTCGTTCCAGTCTTCCTGCTACTCCAACATCGCCATGGTGTATGCCCTACAGGGCAAACTGGAGGATGCCGCCAGCTACTACCGCCGCTTGCTCGTCGATTTCAAGTCAGAGATCACTCCGGTGGACCGAAGCATCGCGCTCGCCAACTTCGGGCAGGTCCAGTTGGACATGGGCCAGCCGGACGCTGCGCGGATCACCTTCACCGAGCTGAAGGAATTGGCCGAGGCCGGGCGCATGATCGCAGCGTTGTCCACCGCCGAACTCGGTTTGGGCAACGTGGCACGGCTGGCCGGGGACCGCATCGGCGCTCGCGCGCATTTCGAACGGGCCCGGCTCGGCTACGCGGCGGAGGACCATGCGATCGACGTGGCCATCGTTCAGGAACGCCTTGCCTCGCTCGATCGCGAAGCGGTGGACAGCCTCGACCGCGCCTACCTGGAGCGCTTCTTCCACGGAGCCACCAAGCCGGCCCTCGCCGAAGCCCATGCCCTGCTCGATAGTGCCATCACCACCTTCCTGGTCAACGAGGACACGCCCAATCTGATGAGCGCCTACAGCGCGCTCAGCGAGGTGGAGCGCGCGCAGGGTGATCATCGCAGCGCCTTGGAGCACCACAAGCTCTTCAAAGCATGGAGCGATACGCTCTTCAACGCCGAGCGCGACAAGAAGCTCACGGAAACGGCCATGACCTATGAATTCGAGAAGAAGCAGGCCGCCGCGAAGGCCGAGCAGGAGAAGAAGGACCAGCGCCAGCGGCTGGTACGCAATTCCATCGCGGGCGGTCTCGCCTTCTCGTTGTTGTTCCTTGGGGTCGTATGGCGGCAACGCAACAAGATCAACGCGGCGCGCAAGCGCAGCGACGAACTGTTGCTGAACATCCTGCCCGAAGAGGTGGCGGATGAACTGAAGGCAACGGGCGCTGCGGAAGCGAAACACTTCGACACGGCCACCATCCTTTTCACCGATTTCAAGGGTTTCACGCAACTGAGCGAGCAGGTGACACCGGCGGAACTGGTCGCGGAACTGAACACCTGCTTCAAGGCCTTCGACGGCATCATGGCGAAGTACCGCATCGAAAAGATCAAGACCATCGGAGACGCTTACATGGCCGCCGGCGGATTGCCCGACCCGCAACACGGTCCACCGGCCGATGTGATCCGTGCGGCACTGGAGATGCAGGACTTCATGAAGCGGCACAAAGCGGAACGCGAAGCCGCAGGCAAACCCTTCTTTGAGATGCGCGTGGGCATTCACACCGGCCCGGTCGTAGCAGGCATCGTGGGCGTGAAGAAGTTCCAGTACGACATCTGGGGCGATACCGTGAACACGGCCAGCCGCATGGAGAGCAGCGGGGAAGTGGGGCAGGTCAATATCAGCGAAGCCACCTATGCCTTGGTCAAGGACGCGCCCTGGCTCGCCTTCGCTCCGCGCGGAAAAGTGCAGGCCAAGGGCAAGGGCGAGATGAACATGTACTTTGTAACATCCGAATGAGGCCCCATCTGTTGTGGTTATTCGGCCTCGCCGCCTTGGCAACGAGTGCCCAGAGCCCGGCCATGCTCGACTCCGTGGAGCAGGAGATCAACCGTGCCGCACACGATACCACTCGAGCGGACCTGCTTGTGACGCTGTACGAATGGACCGCGCACCAAGGCGCCATGGCCGAACAATACCGCGACCGCCTGTTCAACGTGTTCGTTGAGCTCGAGCGGTCCTCCGAACCCGCGGTGGTGCGCAAGGCGGCCCGTGTACGCGCCCGTTACCTGTGCGCCTTCGGATCACAGCAGACCTACACCTCCGATTTCAGCGGGGCACTGAAAGCCTACATGGAAGCCTGGCGCATCACGGAGAACCCTACGGACCGGGAAACGTTGGACCATTACGCACGCCTGCAGCGTTTCTACGAACTGATGGGAGACACCACCCGCATGGTGGAGTTCGCGCGGCAGATGCTCCCTTTCGCCCATGCGCTCAAGGACACCGCCTCCGTGCTGCTCGCGCAGCTGGCCATCGCCATCAAGGAGCCGGACCATGTGCCCATCGACAGCTTGATTGTTCTGGGCGATCGCTTCACCAAGACAGCGCACGATCGCGGCATCTTCAATTGGAACATCGCCTACCTGCTCAGAGCACGGGGCGACCAGGATGAAGCGATGCGTTGGTTGAGGAACTCCATCGCCGCACATGGTGACGACCCGGTGGACCTGCCCTTCGCGCTCATGCACTGGACGTTGGCGGAGCATTACGACAGGATGGACAGCGTCCGGCAGGGCATCGCCACCATCGAGCGGGCCATCGAGTTAACGAAAGTCGCCAAGGTTGATGCATGGCTGGGACGCGAGCGCACCTTGTTGGGCGAGTTGCTGATCCGCGATGAACGGCTGCGCGATGCGGAGCAGGCCTTGTTACAGGCCATCGAGGAATTGAAAGCCACCGGACAGGTGCGCTTCGAGATGGCGGCAACGAAGGCCCTGAAAGACCTCTACGTCCGTGAGGGACGCCTTGCCGACGCCCTGCACATCACGGAAAATTGGGTCGTCTTGAAGGACAGTGTGGACGGGATGCAAGCCGTAAGGGAGACGGCCCAATTGGAGTTCGAGGCGGAGATGAGGGCGGACAGCCTCTCCAACGCCATGCGCATGGCGCAGGAGATCCAACGCGGGGAAGCGCGCGTTGCCCAAGAGCGCACCCGCCGCAACATCGTCCTGTTCGCCGGGCTCGGTCTGCTCGTCTTCGGGGTGGTGGTGTTCCAACAGCGACGCCGCACGCAAAAAGCCCTTCAACGCAGCGATGAACTCCTGCTGAACATCCTGCCCGAGGAAGTCGCGGAAGAACTGAAGGCAACGGGCGCTGCGGAAGCGAAACACTTCGACACGGCCACGATCCTGTTCACGGATTTCAAAGGCTTCACGCAATTGAGCGAACAAGTGACGCCCGCCGAACTCGTCGCGGAGCTCAACACCTGCTTCAAGGCCTTCGACGGCATCATGGCGAAGTACCGCATCGAAAAGATCAAGACCATCGGAGACGCTTACATGGCCGCCGGCGGATTGCCCGACCCGCAACACGGTCCACCGGCCGATGTGATCCGTGCGGCACTGGAGATGCAGGACTTCATGAAGCGGCACAAAGCGGAACGCGAAGCCGCAGGCAAACCCTACTTCGAGATGCGCGTGGGCATCCACACCGGGCCGGTCGTCGCCGGCATCGTTGGCGTGAAGAAGTTCCAATACGACATCTGGGGCGACACCGTGAACACGGCGGCACGCATGGAGAGCAGCGGCGAAGTGGGCCAGGTGAATATCAGCGAGGCGACGTACCGATCGGTGAATGGTGAAGAGCGAATGGTGAATGGTGAGGATGGGGCCAGCTATTCACCAACTCCCATTAACCATTCACCCGCGTTCGTATTCACCCCGCGTGGAAAGGTGCAGGCGAAGGGGAAAGGTGAAATGGAGATGTACTTCGTGGAGCGATCGTAATTTCATCCGCCACTTCTCCCATGATGTCCATGTCCGGGAAGATTGTCACGTGCACGCTGCTCCGCCGTCGCTCCATGACCTCCGCTCATGCTCGAGCATCCACCTGCCGTTACACCGACAGCTTCAACGCGATGCAGATGAACACATGCGGTTACAACCGGTTGGCAAACGGTGTGGCAACCCGTCAAGCCCGTTGCAAAGCCAGGCTGGATCGTTGGATCCATCGTGATCCTTGAACATGCATCCCGCCATCCGCCAACTGTACATGCCTGTGCAACCGACCGTTCAAGGGTCTACCGGTAACGTGGCGTATGCGGAATTCAAGCCGGCCTCGCAACTCGAGGACTTCATTCATTGTTATTGGCAGCTCAATACGAGCGTCGCGCTTTCAGAGCCGTTCGTGTATCGCGTGGTCGCCGATGGCTGCATCGACATCTTCGTTGAGCTGAACGCCCCTCAGGACAATTACGTGATGGGATTTTGCAAGCGGTACACGCAATTCCCGCTGGGCACGTCCTTCAACTACATCGGCGTGCGGTTCCTCCCCACCGTGTTCCCTCAGCTGTTCAGGGTCAACGCAGCCGAGCTGAGCGATCGCTTCGAGCCACTCGTCAACGTGGTGCCGCACCTCTCGGCTTTCATCGCCGAACGGTTCAATGCGGGCACAACGACCGAAGAGTTGCGAAGCGTCCTGGACGCATACTTCACGGGCTTGGTAGAGCGCACCCCGTTCGACGATGATGGCAGGCTGTACAGGGCCATCGAGGTGATCCTGAAGAAGTCCGGGGTGGTGAACATCGAAAGGGACCTGGACACGGGCATCAGTCCGCGCCAGCTCCGACGGCTGTTCGAGTACTACATCGGCGACACGGCCAAGACCTTCGCGAAAGTGGTCCGCTTCCAGAACGTACTGCGTGCCAAGCCTTCATCCCAGAGCCTGAAGCACAACGAACTGTTCTTCGGTGAAGGTTATTACGACCAGTCCCACTTCATCAAGGAGTTCAAGGCCTTCTATGGTGTAACACCCAGCAAGGCGTTCGGCCGGTGATCTTGTTCGTTCTGTACTATGATCCGGTCGCGGCCTGTTGGAGCTTTGCGGTCATAACGATCACAAGATGAAACTGAACGCAGGCATCATCACATCGAAGTTGGCGGAAAGCAAGGCTTTCTACACCAGCATCCTAGGCTTCGGGGTTTCCTTCGAGAACGAGTTCTACCTCCTGTTGCATACCCCCAACAACCAGGCGGAACTCAGCTTCCTACTGCCGAACCACCCCAGCCAGCAACCCATCTTCCATCAGCCATTCCTTGGACAGGGAATGTACCTGACCATTGAGGTCGAGGATGTGGATGGGATCTACAACGACCTCAAGCAGCGCGGTGTGCCGATTAAGATCGATATCCGGGACGAACCCTGGGGTGACAGGCACTTCGCCATAGAAGACCCGAACGGTATCGGCATCGATGTCGTGAAGTACTCTCCACCTCAAGACCGGTCCTAGACCCCAAGCTGGCCAGGTCTTCCACCGCCCTCGAACCGGGCTCCGAGGAAGCCCCATGGTCGCCGGCATCGTGGGCGTGAAGAAGTTCGCCTACGACATCTGGGGCGATACGGTGAACACGGCCAGCCGCATGGAGAGCAGTGGCGAGGTGGGGCAGGTGAACATCAGTGAGGCGACCTATTTGCTGGTGAAGAACGAGACAAGTTTCAACTTCACCCAGCGGGGAAAAGTGCAGGCGAAGGGCAAGGGGGAGATGGAGATGTACTTCGTGCGCCGCACCGGGGAGTTCGCGCAGACTTGAGAGCGTGCGTCGATCGCGAAAGGTGCTTCGGTCGTGCGTAGGAACTTTCACCCTCCGGCTATTGCCCATTCCAAGAAAGTTCCCCTTCTTGGGTCCGTGCAAGCCACTCAACTTCTGCGCACCGGAGGCGTGCTGACCGTCCTGTTCCTGTCTTGCTGTGCGTCGGTGATCCGGGCACAGGACGACACGGACTCCCTGCGAAGGGTCCTGGCCGCGTCCGCACCGGACACCACCCGCGTGAACGCGCTGAACACATTGGCGCAGGCGTACATGGACGTGGAACCGGACAGCGCGATCAGTTACGCATCGCAGGCGCAACGGCTTGCCGAGGAACTCGCTTTTGAACCCGGACTTGGCGAGGCTTTGCGCATTGTCGGGACCGGCTACATGCGTCGGCAGGAGTACGGCATTGCCAGCAGCCATCTTCAGCGTGCCTTGGCGCTCTGGGCCAAATTGGGCGATGCCGACAAGCAGAAGAAGATCCACTTCGCACTCGCTCATATCGCAGAGCAACAGAGCGACTTCCCCGAAGCGCTCAAGCAGCACCTCATCAGCCTGAAGCTCGCTGAGCAACTCGGGGACAGCGCGGCGGTGGTGGACATGCGCATGGACATCGGCGTGGTGTATGGCCATATGGGCGAGCATGCGAAGGCGACCGCCTTGCTTGAGCAGGTGCTGCAGGCCTATGAGCGCACAGGGGACAGCTTGGGCATTGCCAGGACATGCAACAACCTGGGCAATGTGCTGGACGACGAAGGCCGCTCCGACGAGGCGCGGATCTACCTGAACAGGGCGGTGGACATGGCGCGCGCCTTGAGACATCCAATGGGAGAGGTCATCACCCTCGGTTCCCTGGCCAACCACTATCAGCGCCTGCAGCAGTTCGATACGGCACTGGTATACAACGAACGCATCCTGGCCCTCCTCGAGCGGATCGGCGACCCGTTCAGGCTCGCAGCGGCCTCCATCAACACGGGCGAGATCCTCACACGGATGAAGCGCTACGACGAAGCGGAGGAGTACCTCAACAGGGGCATCGAATATGCGCGGTCGGTGGGTGCGAAGCAGTGGCTCTCCAACGCGCACGCGGGCCTGTACGACATCGCCAATGCACTGGGCGATGCCCCCGAGGCACTGGAACAGTTCAAACTCCACATCGCCTACCAGGACAGCATCACCAACGAGGCGAACACCCGAAAGGCGGTCCAGGTACAGATGCAGTACGACTTCGACAAGAAGGAAGCTGCCACCCGGGTCGAGCAGGAGCGGAAAGACCTGCGCCAGCGGTTGGTGAGGAATGGGATCGCCGGTGGACTCGCTGGAGCACTGCTTTTCCTGGGCGTGGTATGGCGCCAGCGCAACCGCATCAGCAAGGAAAAGGCGCGCAGTGAAGAGCTTCTGCTGAACATCCTGCCGGAAGAAGTCGCTGAGGAATTGAAGGCCAAGGGTTCGGCTGAGGCTGTGCACATCGACCAGGTCACCGTGCTCTTCACCGACTTCAAGGGCTTCACGGCGATGAGCGAAACACTGAGCCCGCAGGAACTGGTCCGCGACCTGAACGAGTGCTTCAGCGCCTTCGATCACATCACCGCCAAGCACGGCATCGAGAAGATCAAGACCATCGGGGATGCGTACATGGCCGCTGGAGGATTACCCACGCCGAATACAACGCACGCCACAGATGTGATCAAAGCCGCTTTCGAAATGCGCGACTTCATCGCCGAAGGCAAGGCCCGGAAGATCGCGGCGGGGTTGCCGTATTTCGAGATCCGCATCGGAGTGCACACTGGCCCGGTGGTCGCGGGCATCGTAGGCGTGAAGAAGTTCCAGTACGACATCTGGGGCGACACCGTAAACACGGCGAGCCGCATGGAGAGCAGCGGCGAGGCGGGACAGGTCAATATCAGCGAGGCGACTTACGCGTTTGTGAAGAGCGAGCCGGGTCTCACCTTCACCCCTCGCGGGAAGGTGCAGGCGAAGGGCAAGGGGGAGATGGAGATGTATTTCGTTTCCGGAATGTGACAAGCCTGACCAGGGCATGGAACATCAACCTCATGCGCATGGCGAGTAACTCCAAGGTCCTCCATCCCGCGGCTCCGGGCCTGCGGGCTGCTCCTGCTGTCGATCGCGGTCCGTACGTTGGCCACTAGCGCACAGGACGGACGCGTGGCGGATTCCTTGCTACGGATCGTGGCCGCGAACGCGGCCGACACGGTCACCGCCGATGCCCTGTATGAGCTGTCCATCGAGCACCTCGGGCGGGATGGTGACCGGGCCAAGGAGTTCGCCGACCGGTCGATCGCCCTTTCGGAGCGCATCGGCTACGGACTTGGCGTGGCCAAGGGCCATGTGATGCTGGCGGCGGTGGCGGAGGACAAGGGCCAGCTGCCGCTGGCCTTGGAGCACTACGAATTGTCCCATGACAAGAGCGTGGCCATCGGCGATAGCATCGGTATCGCCCAGACGCTGGGGAACAGCGGCAGCGTGCTGGCCCGGATGGGCGACATGCCCAAGGCGCTGGAGCGTTTCATCGCGGCGCGCAAGCTGAACCATGCGCTGGGCCGGAAGGACTGGGAGGCGAACAACCTCTCCAACATCGGCAACGTGCAGAAGAACCTGGGACGGTTGGATGAAGGGCTGCGTTACCTGAGGGAATCCGAAAAGCTGTCCCTGGAGTCGGGTGATGTCGCGGGAGTCGCATCCGCGCGTTCGAACATCGCCACGGTGCTTTATGAGCAGGGACAGTTCCCCGAGGCGCTGCGGCTGACCGGGCAAGCCCTGGAAGGCTTCCGCACCATCGGGTATGCGAACGGGGAGATGCGCGCCTTGGGCAACATGGCGGACATCCGCCTGCGCATGGGTGATGGGGCCGGTGCGTTGCACGATGCGCAGGAGGCCCTCCGCATGGCCGGAGAACTCGGCGACCCGAGCGGGACAGCCCAGGCCCACATCACGTTGGGGCGGGCACATCTCCTGGCCAAGCGCTACGATGACGCGGGGCGCGAACTGCGCCAGGGGGTGACCGATGCCAGCGCGAGTGACAGCTGGGACCTTCTCCTGAACGCCTACCTTGAATTGAGCCGGGTGGACAGCGCGCGCGGCGACCATGCCGCAGCCCTTGCCTGGTTCAAGCGCACCGTGGCCGCGAAGGACAGCCTGTACAACGCCTCCAGCGCGCAGGACCTGATGCGCCAGAAGATGCAGTTCGATTTCGACCGCAAGGAGGAACTCGATCGGGCCGAACAGGAAAAGAAGGACGCCCTGAGCGCCGCCGAGCTGCGCCGACAGAAGCTGTTGCGCAACGGTTCGCTCTTCGGTCTGGCGCTCATGGTCGCGTTCGCCGGGGTGTTCCTGTTCCAGCGCGTGCGGATCGGCCGTGAGCGGGCACGCAGCGAAGCGCTCCTGCTGAACATCCTGCCCTCGGAGGTGGCCGAGGAGCTGAAGGCGAAAGGCGAGGCCGAAGCCGTGCAGATCGATCTGGTCACCGTGCTCTTCACGGACTTCAAGGGGTTCACAGCGATGAGCGAGCACATGAGCCCGAAGGACCTGGTACGCGACCTCAATGAGTGCTTCAGCGCATTCGACCGCATCACGGAGAAGCACGGCATCGAGAAGATCAAGACCATCGGCGATGCCTACATGGCGGCCGGTGGCCTTCCAACACCGAACACCACGCACGTCACTGACGTGATGAAGGCGGCATTGGAGATGCGCGACTTCATCGCTGAGGGCAAGGCGCGGAAAGTTGCGGCAGGCCTTCCCTACTTCGAGATCCGCATCGGTATCCACACCGGCCCGGTGGTGGCCGGCATCGTAGGTGTGAAGAAGTTCAGCTACGACATCTGGGGCGATACGGTGAACACGGCCAGCCGCATGGAGAGCAGCGGCGAGGTGGGGCAGGTGAACATCAGCGAGGCGACCTATGCACTAGTGAAGGATGAACCCGGTCTCACGTTCACGCCGCGCGGCAAAGTGCAGGCGAAGGGCAAGGGGGAGATGGAGATGTACTTCGTAGAATGGAGCGTGTGAGCAGAGTGCCTGCTGCCCTGCTAGAAAGACGCCGGCCTCAGCCCAGCACTTCCCGCACGATCCGATCGATCTCGTCGAACTGGTCCTTGCCTTTGATGACGTACTGCTCCGCACCCTTCTGCACGGTCTGCAAGGCGACACCATAGTGGGTTTGGCTGCTGAGCATGATCACATGCACCTGCCGATCGAGCTTCTTGATCCGCTGAAGGATCTGCAGTCCATCGGCGGCGTCCTTCACCACGTTGTTCAGGTGGTGGTCCAGGATCACCAGGTCGGGATGGTCGCTCAGGTGCGCCAGGCAATCCTCGCCGGTATGGAAGACCTCCACCGCGTGGGGAAAGCTGCTGCGCAGGTGGTCGGCCAGCATGGTGGCGAGCATCACATCGTCGTCCACGATGAAGATCTTCTTGGCCATGGTCATTCGTCGCGGAGCGAAGATAGGGGCCGCGAAGTCAATGGCTACCTTGGCCGCATGGACGCGCCACTTACCGATCTGGCCTACCTCGAACGCTTCTGCAAGGGCGACCGGTCGCGCATGGAGAAGTACATACGGATGTACCTGAGCGGTGCGCCCGATCTCTTCGAGAAGATGCATTCGGCGTTGGCCGCGCAGGATGGAGAGTCGCTCGCCGTGGCCGCGCACAGCGCCCGCCCGCAGGTGAACTACATGGGTGCGCAGAAGCTGTTCGACCTGCTCACCACCTTGGAGCAGCAGGCGCGTGCCGATGGTGCTTCAACCTGCCATGCGCTGGTGAAAGAAGCGATGGACCTGAACGAAAAGGTCATGGCCGAACTGCGTGGGCGGTCCGGCCATGGCGGCTGAGGAGGTGATGCTCAATTCCTGGTGAGCGCAGGATCGAGACCACTTTCATCCGTTGCGCGGAGCAAGCCGAGGGCCAGGTCCTCCGAGTCGGTCAGCGTGTTCGGCGCGGAACCGTTCACCCGGTTGATGACGCGAATGATGGTGACCGGAACACCGTTCCGCAGTTGGACATACTGATCCATCAGCACCGCGGTACCACCCAGCAGGCCACTGTAGGTGCCGCGCATCACGCTGTCGTTCACGCTCTCCACCTCGCCCACCAGGGAGAGATGCGAGCCGCCGAGCCCGGTGACGCTCTTGCGCAGGAAGGCGGCGCCATCCGTGTTCATGATTGGCATGCGGTCCACCAGCACCAGCGCGTGGTTGGCTGTGACGTACACCTCCATGTCGTCGGCATCGAGGTCGAGCAGCCAGTTGGCGGGGGTATTGGTGCCCAGAACCGCCCGGTTCGCGGCAAGCCAGTTGTTCGTCGGGATCATCGGGGTCTGTGCGTTGAGCGCAGTGGCGAGCATCGTGTTCATGGCGGTGAGGAGGATCAGGTTCTTCATCATTCGGGCCGGTGGGCATTGGATCGCTGACCGGCGGGACAAAAGTGCCCTTGTAACGAGGCCCTCCGCCAGCGCGGATACACGGGAAATGAAGAACAGGTGGAAATACGGGTGTCCGGTATTTCCACCTGAACGACCTTCGGGCCATGATCAAACTCGCCCTCGCGGACGATCAGGTGATGTTCCGCCGCGGACTGGCCATGCTGCTGCGCGACATGCCGGATGTGCAGGTGACCTTCGAATGCTCGAACGGGGAGGAACTGCTCACCGCGCTGCGCGACAACGCCGTGGACATCGTGTTGCTCGACCTGGAGATGCCCGTGCTCGATGGCATGAAGGCCATGGAGCGCATCCGGGCCGAACACCCGCAGGTGAAGGTGATCGTGCTGAGCATGCATGGCGAGGAGAAGTTCATCGTACACCTGATGGAACTGGGCGCGAACGGTTACGTGCTGAAGACCGCCGAGCCGGACGAGATCGAGAACGCCATCCGCGCCGTGGCCAGCACGGGCTACCACTTCAGCGAGATGGTGAGCCGCGTGATGCTGCACGGATTGGTGAAGAAGGACAAGATCAAGCCCACCTTCGACGATGTGGACCCGCTCAGCGAACGTGAGCTGGAAGTGCTGCGCCTGATCTGCCAGGAGCTCACCACCACGGAGATCGCCGGCAAGCTCTTCCTCAGCCCACGCACCGTGGAGGGCCACCGCAACAACATCCTGCTGAAGACCGGCGCGCGCAACACAGCGGGCCTGGTGGTGTATGCGATGAGCAAGGGGATCTTCAGGCCATGAGCACCGGAGCGCGCGCTTGCATCGCCATTGTGGCATGCCTTCTGGCGGCAGCGGCATCGCGTGCGCAGGTCGATACCCTCCTCATCCCACTGCGCCATCTCAGCATAGAGGACGGCCTTTCGCAGGGCATGGTGGGCAGCATCCTCCAGGACCGCGCCGGCTTCATGTGGTTCGCCACCAAGGATGGGTTGAACCGCTACGACGGCTACTCCTTCAAGGTGTTCCGGCACGACCCGCAGGACAGCTCGTCGGTGCGTGACAACCACATCCTGAAGATCTTCGAGGACAGCAAAGGCCTGCTCTGGATCGGCACCAACAGCGGGTTGGATGTGTTCGACCCGGCCACGGAGGTCTTCCACCACCTTCCCCGCATGGAAGGCACCTCACAAGACGGCGGCGATCTGGTGTGCGATGTGCGCTCCATCGCCGAGGATCCGTCCGGGAACATCTGGTTCAATACGGCTTTCAACCTCTATCGCGTCCGACCGGGCACTACCGCAGCTGCGCCCTTGGGGCCCGGCACACACGCACAACGCATCGCCGATATCCACAATTGTGGATTGTTCGTCGACCATGCCGGTATCCTGCGTTCGCACGGGCCGAACGTGCTGGACCGCACCTACCCCGACCGGCCCTACCTGCACATCGACACGCGGGATGAGCCATTCATCGCATCGTTGGTCCGCGACGTGGCCGACCGCACCGTGCATCCGGTCCTGGGACTTCGGAACGAACGGATCGTCGAATTGGCCGTGCGGGATGCCCACCGCCGGATCACCTATCAGGTGGCGGGCACCGGAACCGTTACGGAGATCGACGATGCCACGGGCCATGAACGCGTGATCCCTGCGGGGCAGCCTGCCTGGGGGTGGCCGAAGCACGGTATGGCGGATGTGGACGGCCGCATTTGGCTGGCCACGGACCAGGGTCTCTGGCGTTGCGATCCCTCGACCGGTCGATCCAGCGCCATGCGACCGATAGATGGCCCTCTAGGCATGACGACCCTGGACGTGGCCTGCATCCATCAGGACCGCAGTGGCGTGATCTGGATCGGCACCCCAGGCTACGGCATCTTCATCTACGACCCGCGCATCGAACGGTTCCATACACAACTGATGCGCTCCGTCGGATGGATGGCACCCCTGAGCGACGGCCGCGTTCTGCTGGTCTCCGGCCTGAACGTGAAGGTCTGTGATCCGCATCGCTCGATCACGACTCCGGCGCCACCCGGTTTGGTGGAGGGCAGTGAGCGGCAGTTCTACTACGACCGGACGGGATCGTTCGTGGTATCGCCCAACGGTACGGTCTGGTCGAACGCCAACGGGATCCTCGCCCGGAGCGCAACAGATGACAGGGACTTCCGGTTCTTCCGAGACCCTGCGATCCCCGTCGAATTCCCCCTATATGCCAGTGGCGATACGCTCGTCGCGTTCGGCAGTGCATCCTCCCACGGGCTGTTCGATACGCGCAGTGAGCGCTTCACCAGCGTGCCCTATCCCATGGAGGCATCCGGAGGTGAATACCGGTTCGTGCAAGCCACTCAACGTGATGCGGCCGGGATCTTCTGGTTGGGCACCATGAAAGGTCTCCTGCGCCTGGATCCGCGAACGAACGCATGGCAGCACTACCAGAACATCCCGTCCGACACCACCTCGCTGGCCGCGGATGTGATCTTCTGCCTGCTCGGTGATCCGAAGGACGCCGACATCCTGTGGGTGGGCACCAGTGGCGGAGGGCTGGCACGCCTGGACAAACGCACCGGTCGTTGCAGACGTTTTTCCACACGGGACGGCTTGCCGAACAACGTGATCTACGGACTGCTCAGCGACGACGACGGGCAACTGTGGATGAGCACCAACAAGGGGCTCTGCTGCTTCGACCCGGAGACCTATGCTGTGCGCAACTTCGATGGACGGCATGGGCTGCAGAACGACGAGTTCAACCGCTACGCCTTCTGCAAGACACAGGACGGCACGCTCTTCTTCGGCGGTGTCAACGGCCTCAACCATTTCCACCCGCGCGACCTGCGCATCGATGAGCGTCCGGTGCAAGTGGCCATCACCGACATCAAACTGTCGAACCGCTCCATTGCGCTTGGTGCGCCGGAGGCCCTGCTGAAGGTGCCCACCCACCTCGCGGAGGAACTGGTGATCCCGTATGCGGAGGCGAGCATGCTCAGCATCGACTTCGCCAGCATGGAATACATCGCGCTGGGCAACCGCACCTATCAGTACCAACTGGAAGGCTACGACCGGCAGCGGATCGATGCCGGCCAGGCGCATTCGGCGAACTACACCAACCTCGATCCGGGCGACTACACGTTCAAGGTCTGGGGCCGCAACCGCGATGGCGTGTGGAACGCGGAGCCGATCGCCCTGCGCATCACGATCCTTCCGCCGTGGTACCTCACCATCTGGGCAAAGGTGGCGGCCGTGTTGATCCTCGCAGGGGCCGTGCTGCTCTTCATCCGCATCCGCACCGGTGGATTGAAGAAGCAGAAGGAACTGTTGGAACGCACGGTGGCCGAGCGCACGGCGGAGCTGAGCCAGGCCAAGGATCGCGCGGAGCGGAGCGAAGTGGTCAAGCAACAGTTCCTGGCCAACATGAGCCACGAGATCCGCACGCCGATGAACGCCATCATGGGCATGACCGGGATCCTCAAGCGCAACGAACACTTGCCAGAGCAGGAGAAGTACCTCAATGCCGTTTCGCAGAGCAGCGAGAACCTCTTGGTGATCCTCAACGACATCCTGGACCTGAGCAAGCTGGAAGCCGGGAGGACCGAATTGGAGCAGGTGGCCTTCGATCCGCGACAGGTCATCGGCAACGTGCGCGACATCCTGCGCTACAAGGCCGAGGAGAAGGGCCTTGCGCTGGTCGTTGAAGTGGATGGCGATCTGCCGGGGATGCTACTCGGCGATCCCACCCGGCTGAACCAGATCGTACTGAACCTGGCCGGCAACGCGATCAAGTTCACCGAGCGCGGCTCCGTTACGCTGCGCGCACGATGGGTGAACGGTGAACTCCGCATCGATGTGATCGATACCGGTATCGGGATCCCGCAAGACCGGTTGTACACCATCTTCGAGGAGTTCACGCAGGCCTACAGCGATACGGCGCGCAAGTATGGCGGCACCGGTCTTGGCCTCACCATCAGCAAGCGGCTGGCCGAGATGCAGGGTGGAAGCATCACGGTGAAGAGCGAACAAGGCAGGGGAAGCACCTTCACGTTGACCATCCCGTATAGCATCGCCAGCGCAACGCCAGCGACAACGGCACCGGACCCTGGCGTTGAAGGGAAGGAGCTCCGGAACGTGAGGATCCTTCTGGCCGAGGACAACGACTTCAACGCGATGGTGGCGCAGGATGAGCTGGCCGATGCGATCCCCGGCGTGCGGGTGGACGTCGCTGTGAATGGTAGCATCGCGCTGGAGATGGTGCGAGCGAATGACTACGACGTGATCCTGATGGACGTGCAGATGCCGGAGATGAACGGCTACGATGCCACGAGAGCCATCCGCGCTTTGAAAGGGAACAAGTCTCGCATACCGATCGTGGCCATGACGGCGAACGTGATGAAGGAAGAGGTGGAGCGCTGCAAGGAAGCGGGCATGGACGGCTACGTGCCCAAGCCGTTCAAGCGGGAGGAACTGATCGGGGCCTTGCAAGCGGCACTGCACACATCGCAGACCTGATGGAGCACCGCACAGCAACCACCTTGATGCTGGTCCTCATGGCCGGGGCCACGCTGCGTGCCCAGCCGCAACGGACCGACACGCTTTACCTGCCTTTCCAGCACCTCAGCATCGAGGACGGCCTGTCGCAGGGCATGGTGAACACCATCCTGCAGGACCGGTACGGTTTCATGTGGTTCGGCACCAAGGACGGACTGAACCGCTACGACGGTTACACCTTCACCGTGTTCCGGCAGGATCCGGAGGACAGCACGACCCTGCGGAACAACTACATCCATGCGCTCTTCGAGGACAGGCAGGGCCGCCTGTGGGTGGGGACGGGCGAGGGCCTGGAGCTGTTCGACCGCGCCAACGAGCGGTTCATACATGCGCATGCCGGGCCGACACCCATCCTGGACATCGTGCAGGGCATCGCACAGGACGCCCACAACGACCTCTGGCTGGCGTGCAACAACGGGCTGTTCAAACTGACGTTCGCGGGGGGATCCCATGACGATGGTATGCCGCTGTGTACGATCAATCAATACCTCGGCAACAGTTGCCTCGTGAGCGCGGACCGTACGGGAACGATCTGGGCCAGCCAGCATGACCGGAACAGCTTCCGCGTGGTACCGAATCATGCGGGTAAGGACCGGATGGACACCCTGCTGCTCGATCGACCGGTGGGCAATACCAGCACCGGCAGGACCTTGCGAGCGCTCACGGGACTGGTCGCAGCGGAAGACACGATCGAACAGCACATCTATGGCCTGCACCTGTTCGGCATCGCGCAGCTCGATGCACGCTCCGACCAGGCGAAGACGCTGTACGAAGCGGGTTCCGAACTGGGCCAGATGCGCGGCATGAACGCCACCGTGGACGGCAAGGGCCGGTTGTGGATCGCCGTGTACTCCGGCATCTACCTCTTCGATCCCGCCGCTGGAGGCTTCTCGCGCGTGCTGCCGCGCGACCAGAACCTCCTGCTCCAAGCCCAAGGCGCCAAATGCGCCTATCGCGACCGCAATGGTCTCGTCTGGGTCGGCACCTCGGGCTATGGCCTGCTCGCCTACGATCCACGCAGTGCCCGGTTCAACACGGTGAAGTCCGGGAGCTGTGGTCCCATGCAGGCCTTGCCTGACGGGCGCGTGTCGGTTGCCTTCCACAATGGATTTCTGAACGAGTTCGATCCTCGGACCAACTCGTGGCCAACGTGGATCCCCTGGTTCGAGAAGGTGAACGACCCGGCGCTCAACATCTTGAGCCGAGCGAACCGCGTACTGGTCAGGGACGAACGAGGGATGTACTGGTTCAACCATGAGGGCCTCCTGACCTATGAGCCCGTGCAGGACAGGATCACCCGCATCCCACGCGACACGGCCGCCATCCGCGCCTTCCCGGAGGAGACCTACAACGAGACCTTCCTGTTGGAAGGTGATTCGCTCATCTGGTCGGGCTCGGCCCACACGCTCTGTCGCTTCGATCGCCGGACCGGACAGTTCCACTATGTGCCCTATCCGCGATCACGGGTCGGTGAGGTCGATCGGTTCCTGCACGCGATCATCCGCGATGACAGCGGGCTGCTTTGGCTGGGCACAGCGACGGGATTGTACCGCTACGATCGTCGCATGAGCGGCATGGCCGCCTGGCAGGTGTACACACACGTTCCTGCGGATCCGGCCTCCCTTTCCACGGACATCATCTATTCACTGTTGAACGACCCCGTCGATCCGGATGTGCTCTGGGTCGGCACCAACGGCGGTGGCCTCAACCGAATGGACAAGCGCACGGGCAGGTGTGTTCGCTACGGCACCAAACAAGGTCTGCCCAACGATGTGGTGTACGGCATCCTTCCCGATGAAGCCGGCAACCTGTGGATGAGCACCAATAAGGGCATCTCGCGTTTCACGCCCGGTACGGGGACCTTCCGCAACTACGATGCGAACGACGGGCTGCAGAGCGACGAGTTCAACCGCTACGCGCAATGCAGGCAAGCGGACGGTACGCTCTTCTTCGGTGGCGTGATGGGCTTCAACCACTTCAAGCCGGCCGAGCTCGCGGACGATAGCACGGCCAGCCTCATCCGCATCACGGGCATCAAGCTCATCAACCGTGCGGTGGACCATCGCCAGGAAGGTTCACCGCTGAAGGCACCTGCGTATCTGAGCGAAGGCATCACCATTCCGTACAGTGCGAACATGGTCATCTTCGAGTTCGCAGCCATGGAGTTCAGCGCGCCGCGCACACATCAGTACCGCTACAAGCTCGATGGCTTCGATGCGGATTGGATCGACGCGGGCACCGACAACAGCGCCATCTACACCAACCTCGACCCCGGCACCTACGTGTTCCACGTTCGCACGCGCAACAGGGATGGCATCTGGGACACGAAGGGAACATCGTTCACCCTTACGGTGACCCCGCCGTGGTGGCGCACGTGGTGGTTCTACGCCGCCTGCATGATGGCCATCGGTGGCGGCGCATTGCTGTACATCCGCATGCTGAACATGCGGAACGTGAACCTGGAGCGCACCGTGGAGCAACGGACCCGTGACCTGGTGTCGGCCAAGGAACGCGCGGAGCGCAGCGAGCAGGTGAAGCAACAGTTCCTGGCCAATATGAGCCACGAGATCCGCACGCCGATGAACGCCATCATGGGCATGAGTGGCATCCTGAAGCGCGATCCGCATCCACCGGAACAGGACAAGTACCTCAACGCGATCGCGCAGAGCAGCGAGAATCTGCTTGTGATCATCAACGACATCCTCGATCTGAGCAAGATGGAGGCCGGGAAGATCGTGTTGGACCACGTGCCGTTCGAGCCGCGCAAGGTGGTGGACAGCGTGTACGACCTGCTCCGTTTCAAGGCCGAGGAGAAGAAGCTGGCCTTGACGATGGAGGTGGAGGGTTCCGTTCCGCAGCGTTTGATGGGTGATCCAACGCGCTTGCAGCAGGTCCTGGTGAACCTCGTGGGCAACGCCATCAAGTTCACGGAGCAGGGGAGCATCACCGGCAGGATGAGCTCCAACGGATCGGGTGATGGTCGTATCGAACTGATGTTCGTGATCAAGGACACCGGCATCGGCATCGCGCCCGACCGCCGGGAGCGCATCTTCGATGAGTTCGATCAGGGACAGGGTGCCACGGCCTTCAAGTACGGCGGTACCGGCCTTGGGCTGTCCATCAGCAAGCGGCTGGCGGAAATGCAAGGTGGCGGCATCACCGTGGAAAGCGAGATCGGCGAGGGCAGCACGTTCACGGTGAGGATCCCCTACGCCGTGGCGCCTTCGGATACCACTGCCGCAGCCCCCATCCGCCGCGCGCCGATCACGGAACTCCGCGACCTGCGCATCCTGCTCGCGGAAGACAACGCGTTCAACGCCATGGTGGCACAGGACGAGCTGGCCGATGCGATCCCCGGCGTGCGTGTGGATGTGGCCGTGAACGGACGGATCGCTTGGGAGATGGTCCAGGCCAATGACTACGACGTGATCCTGATGGATGTGCAGATGCCGGAAATGAACGGCTACGACGCGACGAGGGCGATCCGTGCATTGAAAGGTGACAAGTCACGCATCCCCATCGTGGCGATGACGGCCAACGTGATGAAGGAGGAGGTGGAGCGCTGCAAGGAAGCCGGAATGAACGGCTACGTGCCCAAGCCCTTCAAGCGTGAGGAGTTGATGGGGGCGATCATCACTGCTATTGGCAAGTGAGCACGATTCAACATGATGATATGACCGTGGAGAGCAGCTGTGAGGTAGGGCAGGGGAACATCAGCGAGAGCACTTATGCGCTGATAAAGGATGACCCGGGACTCACGTTCACCCCGCCCGGAAAAGTGCAGGCCAAGGGGAAGGGGGAGATGGAGATGTACTTCGTGGAGCGGAGCGCAGGGGCCGCTTGATGGGCCGCTGGCCTTCACCGTTGCGGATGGCTGCGCCGTTCAGGACATCCGGCGGCCCGCCACCGCTTCCACCGCACCGAGCACGGCGATGAGCCCTTGCAGCCAGAAAAGTTCGGTCATCAGCACCTGCACCCCGATCCAGATCAAGGTGCCGGCACCGAGGATGAGCGCAGCGCGCGATGCGGCTGCGGAACGGCGCAGGGTGAGCACGAGGCCAACAGCATGGCCCAGCCCGAGCACGCCGAAGAGGATCGCCCCGGGCCAGAAGAAGTCGGCGAAGAGCGTGCTGTGCATGAAATCGCGCGGCAGCTGGAGCAGGGATCCATCAGGCGCGAGCATCAGGAGCAGTCCACCGATGGTGGCGTTCAGCGCAAGGAAGCCTTGAATGACCAGCAACGCGGCTCGCATGGGACGAATTTGGTGATCGCGGAGGTAAGGGGCCATGATGGCGATGACCCACGACCTGGATGCCCGAAATGCACTGCGCTATCAACGGATCAGGCACACGTGCCCGCTGATCCGAAGATCCATGGAAGCGGAACGATCGCGTGCTCGTCCGCGCCAGGCGTAAACCCCATCGGGCACGGGCGATCCATGGGCGGTCCCATCCCAAGCCGACTGGTCCATTGCCGATGTGAAGAGCACCCTCCCCCATCGATCATAGATGGTGAACTCCAAGGCGGCATCCGGGTTGGCCATCCACAGCGGTTGCCAGCGATCGTTGATCCCGTCGTTGTTCGGGGTGAACGCATTCGGGGCGAACACCGGCGAGCCGCAATCATCCACCACAAGGATGGAAGCCGTTGCCGGGCAATGATCGGGCGCAGACACCTGCACGGTGTAGGTCCCCGCTTGCTGCACCGCGATCACCGCCGTGCTCTCGCCGGTGGACCAGCTCACCGATGCATTCGCCGGCAAGGGGCCGGGGTCGAGCACGAGCAAAGGGTGCGCGCAGAAATCGGCCACCGTATCGTTGGGCAGATGCAGTTGAATCGGTTCTGTGAGATGCACGTGGATCGTATCGGACATGATGCAGCCATAGAGGTCCGTGCTCACGCTGTATGCACCAGCACTGTCGGCCACGATGGTGACTCCTTCCTCGCCCGTTGACCATGTGTAGGTGGCGCCATCCACAGGATCCTGCACGGCCAGCGCCACCGCAGCGCACGCGTTGATGTCCGGACCGAGCTGCGGCGGCGCGATCGCGTGCACGCTCACATCGTCCACGAAGTAGTAGCTGTAGTAGGTGAGCGGGAAGTCCGTGGGCACCTCCTCGAATACCGTTGCCGCGCCGTTGCGGAAGTTCCCGATGGTGATGTACGCGAATGCCGAATCGGCCACGAAGCAGCCGTGGATGCGCGTCCAACCGTTCTTCTGATCGAGCATCACCAGCGAGCTGTTCGTGACCTGAGGGGCGGCCGTGATCGCGAATTCATCGGCGCGGTACGGAGCCTGCGTGCTCAGCAGCGCGCCGATGTCGTTCACCGCGTACTTGGAGACATCGGCGAGGCTCACGAAGAACTCCACGGCATAGGTGGCCCCGGGGATCAGCGGCGCGGCCAGCGCACGCGTCACGTACTCGTGGTCGTTGTCCGTGGCGGTGGTGACGGCCGTGGTGGAATAGAAGCAATAGAAGCCCGCGTATCCATTGCCGCTTCGGGCCGGCTCATACCCGGATTGGTTGTCCGGCACATTCATGCTGAAGGGAACGCCGAGGCAAGCGTTGAAGTAGTCGCTGGTGCCATCGGTGGGGCGTGACCAACCGGTCGCGCGATCGATCTGGCTCACGTAATCGGGGCATTGCGAAAAGGCCTCGAAGTCCCCGTTCGGAACGAGATTCTGCCCTTGCGCCTGCATCAGCAGCAGGGCTGCGGGTAGGAGCTGTGAACGCCTCACGCTCTGAAGATGCGAATCACGCGGCTCCGCGTTGCTTCACTGGACACGGACGGTTGGGCGTTGGTGCGGGTGGTGGGCAGGCCAATGCCTGCGGTTCAAGCCCCATGAAAAGCGGAAGGCTGCCCCATGGACAGCCTTCGCACGTAAGATCCGATCGCTCAGAACTTCTTGTCGATCTTCTTGATCAGCTTGGGCATCTTCTCCTGCATGTCCTTCATCAGGTTCTCAGCGGCCTCCTCGCAGAGGGGCTTGAGCTTGTCGAGGTCCATCACAGGGATCCCCTTCACCATGGCCACGGACTTCTTCGCCGGGGCGTACTCCACGAAGTTGAAGACCTTCTCCCCTTCGCTGTTGAAGAGCATGATGTTCATCACTGCGGCCACGCCGGCGGTGCCCATGCCGCCCACGGCCACCTTGGGCTGGAACTTGAAGCCGAGGTTGATGAACATGACGCCATCGGCCTTGCCCTTGAAGATCTCGAGCATCTTCATCTTGTTGCTGTTCTCCTTCTTCAGCGCATTCGGGATCAGCACCTTGTAGCCCGGGTAAGGCAGGGAGCCGTCCATGAGGCGGCTGCCGTCCTGGTCGCTCTCGCCGAACTTGCTCACGAAGGCCTTGTACTGCTCATTGCCGATCACGTCCGCTTCCGGCATGAAGTCGAAGGTGAATTCCTTGGCGTAAAGGCCGAAGAAATCATCGTGGAATTTGGCCAGCACGGAGGTGAGGTCGAAGCGGTCGTCCTTGGCCAGCGTGGCCACGCCTGCCGCCAGCGATGCATCGCCGTTCAAGTCCGATGTGTCGATGTACTTATCCACGTAGCAGGTCACTACGGCCACGGTCTTCTTCTGCGCGGAGAGGAAGGTGGTGCTGGCGAGGGCGATTCCAAGAAGGAGGTGTCTTGCGGTCATCATCGTTTGGTGTTGGGTTGCATGTTTTTCATGCGGGCGGCGAATGTAGGCCAGCCGACGGGCAGCCGGCACCCGCGACGGCCGATTCCTCACACGCTCGTCATCACCAGGCTCTCCGGCGTGAAGCGCGCTCCAGCGAATTCGATCTCCGGTTCTCGCAGCACTGCGGTGCCGGTCGTCGTGAACCCGTTGGCGCGCAGCACGCGCTCCCAATCGTCCTGCTCGTACTTCGTGAAGCCGAATGCCGTGAAGGGCATGCTCTCCATGGATGCTCGCGTGCGCAGCACGGCGGTGAATGTCCCGCCTGGTTTCAGGACGCGGCGCACTTCACGCAAATGGACGCCCGGATCGTCCCAGAAGTAGACCACGTTGATGCAGAAGACCCGGTCGAACGATGCGTCGGCGAAAGGCATGCGGTCGCTGGGACCATGAGCAAGCGATAGAACGCCGGAGGCGATGAGTTCGGCGTTCCGCTCGGTGGCTTGCTCCACCATGTCCTTGCTGAAGTCGAGGCCGTGCAATCGCAAGGCCTTTGCTCGGCGCGCGAGGTCGCCGAAGAAGAGCCCATTGCCGAATCCGATCTCGAGCACGCTCATGCCATCGCGCAGGTCAAGCGCTTCCCATGCACCCTCGTACAGCGATCGATTGGCCGCGTTCATGCGCTCGCCCACCTTGCGCGCCATGAAGCCATGCGGTTTCCGCAATTGCGCGGCCATCTGCTGCGGGGTGGGACCTTTGAACAGCAGGCGCAGGAACCGGATCGGATTCATGCGCTAAAGATGACGGTGATGGTGGGTCCGACCCTCGGACAACGCGCAGCGGATGCGGACAGCTTGGCGCCCAGCCGCACCGCCTACCGCCGGCTGTTCACCCACCTCACCCCTACCAGCCGGTCGAGGCGCTGCATGCGGTCGGTGAAGTAGAGCAGCACGGTGTAATCGTTCTCCGTCTCGAAGTGGCTGCCCTCGATGGTGGTGATATCGGCGGCGCCGGTCTCGCGCGCCAGCGTCACATAGCTGAAGTCGTAGAAGCCCTGCTTGATCAGGATCGCCGCGTGATAGGCCTTGCGCTCCGCATCCCATTGCATGCGGAAGGCCGGCTGGCATTGCCAATCGCTGAGCTGGCCGTACACGTAGGGCTCTTGCATCAGCGGCGCTTCCATGGGCAGCAAGAAATGCACGTTGAAGTAATCGGCGCCGAGCGGGTCGCCATCCACCATGTCGTTGCGCACGAGGTATTTCCCGTTGATGTCCTGCTGGCTGTTGTAGCGGCGGATGGTGCGCGGCGCCTCGGGCTGCAGCCAGGCCTCGTACACGCGCTGGCCCAGGCCGGGCACGATGCGCTCGATGCGGTTGGTGATGAAGCGCTGGTCCTTCAGGTCGAAGTTGCGGAACTCATTGCCGCCCATGAAGAGGGCCTGGTCCGGGAAATCATACACCAGCTCGGTGCCGCGAACGAAGCGGGGCTGGGCGCCGGTGCGGGCATCGTCCCACCGGAAGTTCTGCAGGATGGTGACGTGCAATTCCCCGAAGGGGTCCTGCACGGGCAGGTTGTTGGTGTTGATGGTGAGATCGACCTGCTGGGCCGCATCGCGCAGATCCACTTGGCGTGCAGGAGCCACGCGGGCATTGATGCTGGACACCGGCTCCACCACCAGCATGCGGCGCGTGAGCACCAGGTCCTCTTCATCGCCGCCGCGGTACACCTTGATCAGGTAATTGCCGCTGCGCATGGGCCTCATCTGTTCATTGGGCACCACGACCTCGTAGTGGATGAACGGCTGCAAGGTGTTGTAGCTGAGCTGGCCGGGCGGCAGGTAGGCGTTGCTGGCACCTTCGATAAAGAGGCCTACCGGGAGATCCGATGGCTGCCACGCGTGATCGCAGTGCACCAGGGTATAGGACAGGTCCTCAATGTCGGGCGCGAGGTCGTCGAAGCGCAGCACCACTTGCTCAGTGCTGCCCAGCTCGATGATGGGCGCTGCCAGCTCGAAGCCGGCCTTGAAGCATTGCACCGTGCGGATGGTGGGGCTGTACACGCGGTCGGGGGTGAGCGCGCTGACAGGCTTCGCATGCTCGACAGCCTCGTTGCCACCGCTCGCAGGAGCCGCACTCGCACAGGCCAGAAGCAGGATCGAAGAGAAGATGGCCACGCGCATGCTCACACCACCGCTGCTGATCGCGGGCCACGAAAGTAGAAGCCACAGGGTCCCGGAACATCCACCATGGCCCGCAAGGTTCCCGTTGGTCAGCGAGGCCATCTTCAGCTTGTTGAAAACCGAGGTTGAAGCAGCTCTCCGCACGACTTGGAGGCGAAAGGTGCGCGACTACATTTGCCGCCGCCCTGCCGGACGGGGTACCCGCAGCATGTCCAACACGATCCGGATCCGCAAAGGACTCGACATCCGCCTGAAGGGCGAAGCAGAGAAGGTCCTTGTGCAGGCTGATCCCGCGAAGGTCATCGCGATAAAACCGACCGATTTCCACGGCCTCGTGCCCAAGGTGCTGGTGAAGCCCGGCGACAAGGTGAAAGCGGGCACTGCCCTCTTCGCCGACAAGTACAACGAGCGCGTGCTCTATACCAGCCCTGTGAGCGGCGAGGTGGCCGATGTGCTGCGCGGCGAGAAGCGCAAGGTGCTCGAGGTGCGGATCCTGGCCGATGCCCAGACCGAGTACGAGGACTTCGGCACCGGAGAGCCCGGCTCCATGAACCGGGAGACCATCATCCAGAAGCTGCTCAAGAGCGGTGCCTGGCCGGTGATCACGCAGCGCCCGTACGACATCGTGGCCAACCCGGCCCAGGAGCCCAAAGCCATCTTCGTGAGCGCCTTCGATAGCGCTCCGCTGGCGCCTGACCTTGATCTGGTCGTGCGCAACCACGGCGCCGATTTCCAGACCGGCCTCGATGCGCTGGCCAAGCTCACCAAAGGCAAGGTGCATCTGGGCGTGAGCGATAAGACCGCCGCGCGCGAATTCCTCGATGCCAAGGGCGTGACGCGCCACAGCTTCAGCGGACCGCACCCGGCGGGCAATGTGGGCGTGCAGATCCATGCCATCAGCCCCATCAACAAGGGCGATCTGGTGTGGACCGTGAGCGTGCAGGATGTGATCCTCATCGGCCGCCTCTTCCGCCAGGGCCGCTTCGATGCTTCGCGCACCATCGCCATCACCGGCAGCATGGCGCGCAATCCGAAGTACGTGCGCACCGTGATCGGCGCACCCCTGAAGGACCTCATCGGCGGTGTTGAAGGCAAGGTGCGCGTGGTGAGCGGCAACTGCCTCACCGGCAGCACGGTGGGCGCCGATGGCTTCCTCGGATTCTACCACGGCCAGGTGACCCTGCTGCCGGAAGGCGACACGCCCAAGTTCTTCATCACCGACGGTTGGGCCACTCCGGGCTTCAACACCTTCAGCGCCAACCGCAGCTTCCCCACCTGGCTCATGCCCGGCAAGAAGTTCGCGCCGGACACCAATCAGAACGGCGAGGAGCGCGCCTTCGTGATGAGCGGACAGTACGAGCAGGTCTTCCCCTTCGACATCTATCCTGTTCAGCTGCTGAAGGCGATCCTGGCGAACGACATCGAACAAATGGAGAAGCTGGGGCTTTATGAAGTGGCGCCGGAGGACTTCGCCCTGTGCGAGTTCGTTTGCACCAGCAAGATCAATTCGCAGAGCATCGTCCGCGCCGGACTCGATGCCCTGAAGAAGGAAACCACCTGAGCGATCGGCATGAAAGCGCTGCGGAACCTCGTCGATAAGGTAAAGCCCACCTTCGCAAAGGGCGGCAAGCTCGAGAAGCTGCACTGGGTCTTCGACGGCCTGGAGACCTTCCTCTTCACCCCCGGTCACGCCACCGAGCGCGGGGCGCACATCCGCGACGGCATCGACCTGAAGCGGACCATGAGCATCGTGATCACGGCCATGATCCCCTGCCTGCTCTTCGGCATGTGGAACGTGGGCCATCAGCATTACCTGGCGCTCGGGCAGTTCATGGAGCTCGGCGATGGCTTCTGGGACAAGTTCCTCTTCGGCGCGATCAAGGTGCTGCCCATCGTGGTGGTGAGCTACGGCGTGGGCCTTGGCATCGAGTTCCTCTTCACCAGCATCAAGGGGCATCCCATCCAAGAAGGCTATCTCGTGAGCGGCATGCTCATCCCTTTGGTGATGCCTGTGGACACCCCGCTGTGGATGGTGGCCGTGGGCGCTGCCTTCGCGGTGGTGATAGGCAAGGAGGTGTTCGGCGGCACCGGCATGAACGTCGTGAACGTGGCCCTCACCGCGCGGGCCTTCCTCTTCTTCGCCTACCCCACCATGATGAGCGGCGACAAGGTGTGGGTGAGCACCAGCGTGGAAGAAGGCCAGAAGGTGGTCGACGGTTTCAGCGGCGCTACTTCATTGGGCCATGCAGCCAGCGGCGCCATCGATAAGGTGACGCCCATGATGCAGTCGTTCTGGGGCTTCGAGGCCGGCAGCATCGGCGAGACCAGCGCATTCGCCTGCCTGATCGGCGCGGCCATCCTCATCATCACCGGCATCGGCAGCTGGCGCATCATGCTGGCCACCGTGCTGGGCGGCTCGGCCATGGCAGCACTCTTCAATTGGGTGGGCCCGCAGATCGGCAACGCGTACATGCAGATCCCCATTCTCCATCAGCTCATGCTCGGCAGCTTCATGTTCGGGACGGTCTTCATGGCCACCGATCCGGTCACTGCGGCTCAGACCGATACCGGGAAATGGATCTATGGCTTCCTCATCGGTGCCATGGCCATCCTCATCCGCGTGGTGAACCCCGCCTACCCCGAGGGCATGATGCTGGCCATCCTCTTCATGAACGTGATGGCCCCGCTGATCGACCACTATGTTGTGCAGGCCAACATCAAGCGCCGCCTGAAGCGTGCTGCGCTGCAAACCGCCTAACCGAACGCCATGGCCTTCGACAAGAACAGCAATTCGTTCACCTTCATCTTCGCCACCGTGATGGTGGTGGTGGTGGGCACCCTGCTGGCGGTGACCTTCCTTGCGCTGAAGCCCGCCTACGATGAGAACATCCGCCGCGAGAAGATGCAGAACATCCTCGCCAGCATCAAGGTGAAGGTTGACCGCGATGCGGCCCCGGCCAAGTACGATGAGCTCGTGAAGGAGACCTTTCTCGTGGATGCGAACGGAGCGCCTGCAGAAGGCGATGCGTTCAGCCTCGATGTGCTGAAGCAGTACAAGGACTGGAAAGCCGGAGTGGGCAAAGCCGAGGATATGATGTACCCGGTGTACAAGGCCAATACGGATGGAAAGGAGCTCTTCGTGCTGCCCATGGTAGGCACCGGGCTGTGGGGCCCGGTCTGGGGCTACGTCAGCGTGGAGAAAGATGGTCGCACCATCTACGGCAGCACTTTCGACCACAAGGGCGAGACCCCGGGACTGGGCGCCGAGATCGCCACGCCGGTGTTCATTGACCAGTTCCCGGGCAAGACCATCACCGAAGAGGATGGCAGCTACACGGGCATCAAGGTCTACAAGGGAGGCTCAGGGACCACTGACCCGCACGGGGTCGATGGCATCAGCGGCGGCACCATCACCAGCGATGGCGTGAATGAGATGCTGATGCGCACCCTCGCCGTGTATGACAAGTACCTCAAATCCGTGGTGGCGCCTCCTGCACCGCCCGTTACCGAAGCCGTGCCGACCGACAGCCTCGCGACCGATTCCACTTCTACCAGCCTTGTGAACCCATGAGCACCGCCACCGCAGCTCCTGCAGCAAAGCCTGCCGAAGGCCTCTTCAGCAAGAAGAACCGCAAGCTCATCACGGACCCGCTGAACGATAACAACCCCATCACCGTGCAGGTGCTGGGCATCTGCAGCGCGCTGGCCATCACCGTGAAGGTGCAGAACGCCGTGGTGATGAGCCTGAGCGTGCTGGCCGTGGTGGTGGTGGGCAACATGGTGATCAGCGCCCTGCGCAACCTGATCCCCGGCCGGATCCGCATCATCGCCCAGCTGGTGATCGCCGCCGGCCTGGTCACGCTCGTGGACATCGTGCTGAAGGCATACGTGTATGATGTGAGCAAGCAGGTGGGCGTGTACGTGGGCCTGATCATCACCAATTGCATCCTCATGGGCCGGTACGAGGCCTTCGCCATGGGCAACAAGGTGTGGCCCAGCGCGCTCGACGGACTGGGCAACTCCTTGGGCTATGCGTGGATCCTGGTGGCTGTGGCCACGGTGCGCGAGATCACCGGCAACGGGTCGTGGATGGGCATCCGTTTGATCCCCGAGAGCGTGTACGCCGCGAACGGGGGCGGCTATTTCAATAACAACATGATGATCCTGCCGCCCATGGCGCTCGTGCTGGTCGGGATCATCATCTGGATACAGCGCTCGCGTAACACCAAGCTCATCGAGCAGTAACACCGTACCGCCATGAACCTGGTCAACATCTTCGTCAAGGCGATCTTCATCGACAACATGATCTTCGCCTACTTCCTGGGCATGTGCTCGTACCTGGCGGTGAGCAAGACCGTGAAGACGGCCGTGGGCCTGGGAGCCGCGGTGATCTTCGTGCTGGGCGTCACCGTGCCCGTGAACTACCTGCTCGAGAACTACGTGCTCAAGCAAGGGGCGCTGAGCTGGCTGGGCGCTGGCTTCGCCGATGTGGACCTCAGCTTCCTCGCCTTCATCATGTTCATCGCCGTGGTGGCCGCCATCGTGCAGCTCGTGGAGATGATCGTGGAGAAGTTCGCGCCCGCGCTCTACGGCGCGCTCGGCATCTTCCTGCCGCTGATCGCGGTGAACTGCTCCATCCTCGGTGGCGCGCTCTTCATGCAGGAGCGCCAGTACAGCACCATCGCCGAGGCGAGCAGCTTCGCCGTTGGAAGCGGGGTCGGCTGGTTCCTGGCCATCGTCGCCATCGCCGCCATCCGTGAGAAGCTCCGCTACAGCGACATCCCCAAGCCGCTCCGCGGACTGGGCATCACCTTCATCCTCACCGGCCTCATGGGCATTGCCTTCATGGCCTTCATGGGCATCAAGATCTGACCAATGGGCAGCACCATCCTCATCACCCTCGCGGTCTTCCTCATCGTCACGCTCGCGCTCACGGGCATCCTGCTCTACGCGAAGACCAAGCTGACGGCGAGCGGCCTGGTCAAGATCCGCATCAACGGCGAGAAGACCGTAGAGGTCGCGGCCGGCAGCACCCTGCTGAGCACCCTAAGCGAGCAGAAGATCTTCCTGCCCAGCGCCTGCGGCGGCGGCGGCACCTGCGCCATGTGCAAGTGCCAGGTGCTGGAAGGCGGCGGCGAGATCCTGCCCACCGAGGCGCCCTACTTCAGCCGCAAGGCCATCGCCGAGAAATGGCGCCTGGGCTGCCAGGTGAAGGTGAAGCAGGACATGGACATCAAGGTGCCCGAGGAGATCTTCGGCATCAAGAAGTGGGAGTGCGAGGTGGTGAGCAACTACAACGTGGCCAGCTTCATCAAGGAATTCGTGGTGAAGCTGCCGCCCGGCGAGCACCTGCACTTCGAGGCCGGCGGATACATCCAGATCGATGTGCCGCCCTGCGAAGTGGACTTCAAGGACATGGATATCACCGCCCACCCCGAACTGGTGGCGCTGGGCCGCGATCCGCAGGACTTCAAGCCCGAGTGGGACAAGTACAAGCTCTGGGACCTGAAGATGAAGAACCCCGAGCCCATCTTCCGCGCCTACTCCATGGCCAACCACCCGGCCGAAGGCAACATCGTGATGCTCAACATCCGCATCGCCACGCCGCCCTGGGACCGCGCGAAGAATGGCTGGATGGACGTGAATCCAGGTATCTGCTCGAGCTACGTGTTCAATTGCAAGCCCGGCGACAAGGTCACCATCAGCGGCCCCTACGGCGAGTTCTTCATCAAGGAGACCGGTGCTGAGATGCTCTACATCGGCGGCGGCGCCGGCATGGCCCCCATGCGCTCGCACCTCTTCCACCTCTTCCACACGCTGAAGAGCGGCCGCAAGGTGACGTACTGGTACGGCGGCCGGAGCAAGCGTGAGCTCTTCTATCTGGAGCACTTCAACAGCATCGCGCGCGAGTTCCCGAACTTCAAGTTCTTCGTGGTGCTCAGCGAGCCGCATCCCGACGACAATTGGAAAGTGAAGAAGGATGTGAACGACCCCGAGGGCGATGGCTTCACAGGCTTCGTGCACCAGGCCGTGATCGACCAGTACCTGAAGAAGCACGAAGCGCCCGAGGACATCGAGTTCTACTTCTGCGGACCGCCCATGATGAACGCCGCAGTGCTGAAGATGGTGGACGACTGGGGCGTGCCCAAGGAGAACGTGAGCTTCGACGACTTCGGCGGATAACGCATATCCGCAATGCATGCAGCAGCCGGGCCGGATGGTCCGGCTGCTCTGCTTCCTGCGCCTACTTTCACGCCTCCGAGACAACATCCGCCGGATGCTGCGCTGCGCACTCCTCTTCACCGCCCTGTGCCTAGCGCTCAGCGCCGCATGCCAGAGCGTGCCGGTGGATCAGCTCGCTCAGGACAGCAGCATCGTGTACCGCTTCGAGTTGAAGGAGGGAGCGCTCGTGATCGGCCGCATCGTGGCCGCCGATGCCGACTCCATCCACGTGGCCAGCGGCTCCTACAGCCGGCACGACATCGCGCGCAGCGACATCGCCCGGGCCACGCGTTACAACGAAGGCAACAACCGCTTCGGCAAGAACTGGTTCGAGGCGCCGGCCCCATCGCGCAACCTCATCGGACCAACGGCGATCCCGATGAAAGCGCGCGAGATCCGATTCACCACTACGTACCTGCTATTCGATGCGCTCAGCGCGGGCCTCACCAAGCGGCTCTCCGTGAGCGCGGGCCTCGAGAAGACCTCCTTGCTCAGCCAGTCGTCGGTCGGCGGCATCTACTTCGGCTCGGCGAAGTACGGCGGAGCGATCGCCGAGGGCATCCATGTGGCCGCGAGCGCCAATATCCTCAGCGTGCCTTACGGCGGTTGGGTGTTCACCAATGATCGGCGCTTGAACCTCGGCTTCCTAGGCGGCTTGGCCACGCTCGGCGATGCCGACCGCAACCTCACCGTAGGCCTCAGCTGGTCGGTGCTCGACTTCCAATGGATCACCCGCTATCCGCTGGTCACCGTGGGCGGCCAATGGCGCTTCGGCAAACGCATCGGCCTGATCTCCGAGAACTGGGTGCTGCCCATCCCGGGATCACGATCGCCCTACCTCCTCTCCTACGGCCTGCGCGTCATGGGCACACGCATCTGCGCCGACTTCGGCCTGCTCAACAGCGAGAACATCTCCAGCGTGGTTTCCATCGGCATCCCCTTCGCCTCGTTCAGCGTGAAATTGTGAGGATCCCGACCCTTTGATTTGCCAAACGACGAATCCCCGATGATCCGCTCCTTCCCCATCGCCGGCATCGCACTCGCAATCGCGCTAGGTTCATGCGGCCCCAAGAAGCCCGGATGGACCCGGCTCGAAGGCAAAGCGCAAGGCACCACCTTCACCATCACCTACCTCGACTCGCTGAGCCGCGACCTCACCATGCCCGTGGATAGCCTCTTCCGCGTGATCGATCGCAGCCTGAGCCTGTGGGACAGCACCAGCACGGTGACGCGATTCAACGCTGCTGCGGATAGCTTCATCACCGATGATCGCCATTTCCAAGTGGTGCTCGCGCTCTCGAAGCAGCAATGGAACGGAACGCAAGGCGCCTTCGACCCTACCGTGCTGCCGCTGGTGAGGGCATGGGGCCTGGGCAAGGAAGGCCGTGCTGCCCTCGACACCGCTGCGGTCGATAGCCTCATGCCATGCGTGGGCATGCCGCGCATCTACATCCCCGATAGCTGGGAACGGACAGCGGGATCAACGGCGCTCACCTTCCGCAAGAGCTCCCCGTGCGTGCAGTTCGACCCCAACGGCATCGCGCAAGGCTACACCGTCGACATGCTCGCGCTGCTGCTTCGCCAGCGGGGCATCGAGCGGTTCATGGTGGAAGTAGGCGGCGAGGTGCGCGCCTCCGGGCTGAATGATCGCGGTGAAGCGTGGTCCATCCAGATCGACAAGCCCATCGATGGCGATGCGCACGTGCAACAGACCGTGGTGCGCTTGAATGACCGCAGCCTGGCCACCAGCGGCAACTACCGCAAGTACGTCGAGCTGAACGGCAAGCGCTACGGCCACACCATCGACCCGCGCTCCGGAAGGCCCGCGATGAACGATCTGCTCAGCGCCAGCGTGATCGCCGACGATTGCGCCACCGCCGATGCGCTCGGCACCGCACTGATGGTGATGGGCACGGACGCCGCGCAGGAATGGCTCATGGCGCACCGCGAGGCAGAGGCCTACCTGATCAGCGATGATGGGAAAGGCGGGTATGCCGTGTGGATGACGGAGGAGTGGCCGAAGTGAACATGGCAGCTTGAAGATTGAAGCTTAAAGCTTAAAGCTTGAAGCTTGAAGCTTCACCCCCCAACCTCCTCGCGCTTGCACTTCTCCTCCGGCCGTGCACCGCAGAAGCCGCAACTGCCGCCTTCGGCCTGAACCAGCGGATTGTTGCTGGCGCACGTGCCGGCGAACTCACCTCCCTTCTTCGCCCAGATCTTCACAGCGATGCCCGCGAAGGCCAGAGCAAGAAGACTGACGCCTAGCAGGATGGTGATGAGGGCCGTGCTCATGCTCAAGGACTCGGTTCCGGCGCGAAGGTAGAGCCCGGATGATGCCGATCAGCTCCGGGATTCAGTCGTGAGAGCATCTTCCGGCCATGAGCGAGCTCCGATTCCGACCGCGCTTCCGGTTCCGCACGCCCCTGCACCCCGATGCCATCCGCGACCGCTTGCGCGCACAGGTGCGCGATGCGAATCCGGCTGCTTACCGGCTCAAGGGCAACCTCCCCCACATGATCCTGCAATACCCGCCCGAACACCAGCGGCTGTGGACACCGCAGATGGACATCGACCTGGAGATGGAACAGGAGCCCGGGCAGGAGACCTTCACCGTGGTGCGGTGCATGATCGGACCGGCGCCCACCGTGTGGATGATGTTCATGGGCGGCTATATCGCACTGGGCCTGCTGGCCACCTTCGGCCTGGCCATCGGCTATCCGCAATTGCGGCTGAACGAATCGCCGTGGGGCCTCTACGGCGCGGCCATCCTGGTGACCGCCGGACTGGTCCTGTGGCTGTTGGCCCAAGTGGGCAAGCATCAGGCACGAGAGCAGATGCGCGCCTTGCTGCGCTTCATGGATGCCTCGCTCGGCTGCGATAGCCTGGCCGCAGCAGAAGAGGAGCGTTCACGCTGAAGGTCCACGCCCCTTCCCGATCCACCCCAGATGCGTGTGGTGGAAATCGTCGTTGAACTTGAGGCCGTATCCGAAGATGCGGTCCATGCTGGCGTGGCCGAAGAGGATGACACCGGCTGCGGTGACCCAGCCAGACATAAGCAATAGGCCAGTGGCCAAGACCACGACGCCGACGCCCTTATGATGCAGCAGGTTGTATGTGAACGCTCCGATACTGGAGTTCAACAGGTAGCCCAGCATACCGATATCAGGCCCAACCAGCAACAACGCGTAAGCCCACCAGGTTGCGTCCGTGGCTATCAGATAGTAAGCGCACGCGAGGAACTGCGCCAGCTCCTCCAGTCTCAGCATGTTCTTCATCCATCGAGGATAGCGCGCAAAGGCCCACGGCTATCTTCCCCGCCATGTTCAAGGTGATCCGCAGCAGCGCCGGCGCGGGCAAGACGCACGCCCTCGTGAAGCATTACCTCGGGCTCTGCCTCGGCACCGCCAGCACCACCGCCTATCGGCAAGTGCTCGCGCTCACCTTCACCAACAAGGCCGCCAGCGAGATGCGCGAACGCGCCGTGGAATACCTGCGCAAGCTGAGCGCGCTGGACCTGGCGGAAGGCCACATGGCCGATGTGATGCAGGCGCTCGAAGCAACGAGCGGTGCCACGCGCGAGGAGGTCGCGCGCCGGGCCGATGCCGTGCTGCGGCACATGCTGCACCATTATGGCGATGTGGCCATCAGCACCATCGATGCCTTCACGCGGCGCGTGGCCCGGCCCTTCGCGCGCGACCTGCGATTGGATCAATCACTGCGCATGACCACCGATACCGGCTGGTACCACGACCGCGCCGTGGACGCGCTGATCGCGGAAGCAGGGACCAATGAGGAAGTGACGCGCCTGCTGGTGCAGGCTTGTGAGCAGTTGCTCGAGGATAATGCGCGCTGGGACCCCGCGGACCGCCTGCGCGCGCTGATCCACGAACTCGAGAAGGAGCGATCCATCAAGCCGCTTGAGGCGCTGAGCCGGCTCGATGCGCACAGCGCGATGCGCATAGCGAAGGAATTGCTTGACGGGATGCGTGCAGAGCGTGAGCGCATCCGCGCGGCCGGTAAGGCGGCATTGGCGGTGATGGAGAGCGCAGGCGTTCCGGATGATGCCTGGGCCGAAGGCACCAAAGGCATTCCGAATTACCTGCGCAAGATCGCCGGCTTCGATTCCGAATGGATCAATGAGGGCAAAAGCGCCACGAAGGCCATCGGCAAGGATGCCTTGCACAGCGGGAAGGCCGATGCTGGTGACAGGAGCCGCATCGGCAGCGTTGCTGATGGGTTGAAGAGCGCCTTCGCGCATGCACAAGCCACCTTGGATTCCGGCCAGCGGCGCTGCTTCCTGCTGCGCGCGATCCGGCGTGAGCTGCCAACGGCCTTCGCCCTTCATGAGCTGAGCCGTCATCTGGAACAGCTCAAGCACGATGATGGCGTGGCCTTCTTCAGCGACCTCACCCGCCGCGTGGCCGAAGTGGTGCGCGACGAGCCTGCGCCATGGATCCTCGAGCGCGTGGGCGAGCGTTACCTGCACTTCCTCATCGACGAATTCCAGGATACGAGCCTGCTGCAATGGGAATGCCTGCTGCCGCTCATCGACAACGCCTTGGGCAAGGGCGGCAGCGCCTTCATCGTGGGCGATGCCAAACAGGCCATCTACCGTTGGCGCAATGGAGAGGCGCAATTGCTCACCCGATTCCCCGCGCTGCACGGGCGCGACGATGGACCGCTGGCGGCAGAGCGGGAGGAAGCGATCCGCCGCAACTACGTCGAAGGCGACCGGCTCGTGGCCAATCGGCGTTCCTCCGCCACCATCGTCAACTTCAACAACGCGCTCTTCGATGCCTTGCCAGCGATCCTGCCCGAATCGTTGCGCAACGCATACGTGGCCCAGGAACAAGCTCCCTTCCGCACCGAGGAAGGCCTGGTGAATGTGCAGGTGCTCCCACCGGAAGTGAAGGGCGAAGAGGCCGAGGAAGCAGTGGCCAAACACCTCGTGGACTCCGTGAAAGAAGCCCTCGACGATGGCTTCCTGCCGGGCGACATCGCCGTGCTGGTGCGCAGCAAGAGCGTCGGTGCGCGCTGCGTGGAAGCCTTGAAGGTGCAGGGCTACCAAGTGAGCTCCCCCGATGGCGGCAAATTGGCGGGCAGCGAATCGGCGCAGCTGATCATCGACCTCCTGCATGTGCTTCATCGGCGCGATGAGAGCGCTGCCGCGCGTGCCTTGCAGCGCATGGCCCGGATCAACGCGCCTGCGGGTGCGGCCACCGTGGATCCCTTCCCGGAGTCGCGCAAGGGCATCGCGCTCGAGCGCATCGATCTATGGCTCCGTGAACATGGCGGCCCAAGGCTGCGCACCACGCTCACCGCATTGATGGAAGCCCTCGCGAGCGCACTCGGCCTCGATCCCGCGCTCGATGGCCAGCTGCTCGCCTTGCTCGATGAAGCGCACGACTTCGGCTTGCAGCACGGGCAGGACATCACCGCCTTCCTGGAGCATTGGGAGCGCAAGGGCGGTGAACGTGCAGCGGCGGCCTCCGCTTCGCGCGACTCCATCCAGGTCATGACCATCCACAAGGCGAAGGGCCTGGAGTTCCCGGTGGTGATCGTGCCCACCACGCAGATGCACAGCGGGGGCAACAACAAAGAGCGCCAGTGGATCGACGTAAGTTCTGAGATCACCGAGCTGCCCTATGCGCTGATCGAAACAGGCAAACCGATGAGCGAGCTCGGCCTTCCGGAACTCGTGGAGGAAGATGGCCTGAAGCTCCTGGATGAACTCAACTTGCTCTACGTCGCCTTCACGCGGCCCAAGCAGCGCCTTTACGCATTGGCCAAATCCGATCGCGCCGACCCGGTTACCAAGCAGCTCATCGCATGGCTGGCCCCGCAGCAGAGCGCGGACCGATTCATGAGCGGGGGGCGATCGGCGCCTTGGCATCAGGCAGAGGACACGATGCCGGAAATGCTGCGTCCATCCGTCGGGAACGCTGCGCAGGATCTCCCGCTGCGCTTCGAGGCGCCGGCCGACTGGGACCCCGCCGATCCCGATCCCTTGCGCCGCTTCGGCAACCTGGTGCATGATGCGCTCAGCCGCGTCAGCGTCGCGACGGACCTCCCTGCCGCGCTGCAGGCCATGCTGCGCGAAGACGCCGTGGAAGATGAAGAAGCCGCTGTGCTGCGCGAGCGGCTCGAGCCCTTGCTGCGATCGGCCGCGCTTGCGCCATGGTTCAAGCCCGGCCTCACCATCCGCAATGAGGCCACCATCATCACAGCCGACGGCCATGCGCTGCGCCCTGACCGCATCGTGATCGACGGGAAGGCCGCGCGTGTGCTCGATATCAAGACCGGAGCGCCGTCGCAGAGCCACCACGACCAAGTGCGCGGCTACATGGAGCTCTTGGGCGCGCTCGGCTTCGCCCAGGTGGAAGGCGCCCTCCTGTACACCCGCAATGGCCAGGTTGAAACCGTGCATCCGCGATGAGCACCACCTTCTGCATTAAGTCCTTCGATCGGCTCAGCACACGCGAGCTGCATGACCTGCTGAAGCTGCGCATCGATGTGTTCGTGGTGGAGCAGCATTGCCCATACCCCGAGCTCGATGGCCTCGACCTGGAGGCGCTGCACCTGCTCGGCCGCACCGCCGATGGCGCCTTGATCGCCTGCGCTCGCATCCTTCCGCCAGCTGACGACGGATTGCCCCGGATAGGCCGCGTGGCGGTGCATGAAGCGCATCGGGCCAAGGGCATCGCGCATGCGCTGATGCGATTCGCCTTGGAGGAGATTGAGCAGCGCTACGGATCGAAGCGCTCGAAGCTCTCTGCGCAATCGCACCTGCAGGCCTTCTACGCGAAGCATGGCTACTGCGCCGTGAGCGATGAGTACCTGGAGGATGGGATACCGCACGTGGACATGGAGCGGCGGGAAGGGTGAGGGCCGGGTACATCCTCTTCTTGCCTGGCCACGGTCACTCGCGAACCTTGCGCTTCCTTTGCCCGCGACCGCCTCGCGCCATGCCTCTCTCCTCCGCCCTGCTCGACCACGCCGTTGACCAATTGGCCACCCTGCCCGGCATCGGCCGGCGCACGGCCATGCGGCTGGCCTTGGAGCTGCTGCGCCGCGAGCCGCAGGAGGTGGCGCGCTTCACCGAGGCCATCCGCCGCATGCGCGAGGAGCTGCGCCGCTGCACCGTGTGCTGCAATATCAGCGATGAGGAGCAATGCGCCATCTGCCGCGACCCGCGCCGCGACAGCGGACTGATCTGCGTGGTGGAGGACATCCGCGATGTGATCGCGATCGAGGCCACGCGGCAATTCAATGGCCTGTACCACGTTCTGGGCGGCGTGATCAGCCCCATGGAAGGCATCGGCCCCGACGAACTGAATGCTACGGAACTGTTCGATCGCGTGCGCCAGGGAAGCGCTGCATCGGACGAAGCGCGGGTGAAAGAGGTGGTGCTTGCGCTCGGCGGCACCCTGGAGGGCGATACCACGGCCTTCTACCTGAACCGCCGCTTGAACGAGATGGGCGTGCTGGTCACCACCATTGCGCGCGGCATCAGCGTGGGATCGAACCTGGATCAGGCCGATGAAGCCACCCTCGGCCGGAGCATCGTGGACCGGAAGCCTTACGAGCAATTGATGAAACGATGATCGAGGAATTGGCATGGCTTGGTGGAAATGCTTCGGGCCAAGGGCCTCGGGCCCCGGGCTGCGCAACGTGTGCTGAGAGCGCTGCGCAGCCCGGGGCCCGCAGCCCGCAGCCTGGGATGCACAAGTTCAGGCACAAGCCTTCCCATCGTTGGATACCGATCGCCGCACACCGATGAAGCTCAGCGTCATCATCGTCAACTACAACGTGCGGGCGTACCTGGAGCAATGCCTGCGCACGGTGTTCAAGGCGCTGGAGGGCATCAACGGCGAGGTGTTCGTGGTGGACAACCAGAGCACCGACGGCAGCGTGGAGATGGTGCGCGAGAAATTCCCGCTGGTGAGGCTGATCGCGAATGCGGAGAACGTGGGCTTCAGCCGCGCGAACAACCAGGCCATCCGCGCCAGCATCGGTGAGCATGTCCTCTTGCTCAACCCCGACACGGTGGTGGGCGAGGACGTCTTCCGCAAAGTGCTCGCATTCCTCGATGCGCATCCGAAGGCGGGCGGCCTCGGCGTGCGCATGATCGATGGCACCGGCCACTTCCTGCCGGAGAGCAAGCGCGGGCTGCCGACGCCGGCCGTGGCCTTCTACAAGATCATCGGCCTCACGCGCCTGTTCCCTCGAAGCCGCGTCTTCGGCCGCTACCACCTCGGCCACCTGCCCGAGCATGAGGCCGCGCGCATCGAGATCCTCTCCGGTGCCTGCATGTTCCTGCGGCGCAAGACCCTCGACGAGGTGGGCCTGCTCGATGAGAGCTTCTTCATGTACGGAGAGGACATCGACCTCAGCTACCGCATCACCTTGGGCGGCTACGAGAACTGGTACTATCCGGAGGCGCGGATCATCCACTACAAGGGCGAGAGCACCAAGAAGAGCAGCGTGAACTACGTGTTCGTGTTCTACAACGCCATGGCGATCTTCGCCCAGAAGCACTTCACGCGCCGCCGCACCGACGTGCTGGGCATGCTCATCACCGGCAGCATCTACCTGAGTGCCGCCGGCGCCATCGTGATGCGCTTCCTGCGCCGTGCCTTGCTGCCCATGACCGACGCGCTGATGGGCCTGGCCATCCTCTTCGGCTGGTCGCTCTTCGTGGGCAAGGAGGGCCTGTTCATGCAGCAGCTCACGGACCTCGCGCTCCCCTTCGGGCTCTCTTTGGCGGTGATCGGCATGGTGGGCGGCTACGACCTGCCCGTGCGCCTGATCAACGTGCTCAAGGCGACTGCAGCGATCTTCATCGGGCTGCTGCTCTGGTTCCGGCCCTTCGGAGCGAGCAACTTCCTCGAGGATATCTTCCAGGAATTCGAGTGGACGATCATCGGCCTCTGGACCGGGACCGCGCTTGTGGCTGGCCTCACCTCGCGGCTCCTGCTGCATCTGCTCCGCACCAAACCATACAGCCTGCGCACCCTCGACCGGAAACGCGTGCTGGCCATCGGGAGCCCCGATGAGCGCAAGCACGCCCTTGCGCTGCTCTGGCAAACGCACTTCGGCCTGGGGCGCCAGAAGCAGCTTGATCCGCAGGATGTGCTGGCCGACGATGCCGACCAGGCCATCCGCAAGAAGATCCGCAAGCACGGGATCGATGAAGTGGTGTTCTGCGCGAAGGATCTTTCATGGGCGCGCATCATCGCGCTCATCGAGGGATTGCGGCACGCTGGCGTGATGGTCAAGATCGCGCAGCCCGGCATCGAGCACATAATCGGCCCCAACAGCGTGGAGAGCCTGCACGACCTGGACCTCATGGAGCCCCATGCGGTGAATGGTGATGGCGCCCGTCGTTCGAAACGCCTGTTCGATGTGGTGATGGCGCTGGCATTGCTGGTCGGATGGCCGGTGGCAGCCTGGTTCGTGGCTGATGGATCCGGCCTGCTGAGCAATGCATGGAACGTGCTCCTGGGCCGGCGCAGCTGGGTGGGCTATCGACCGGGTGCTGAACGAAGCCTGCGATTGCCCCAACTGCGCGCTGGAATCATCGACCCGCTGCCCACCGTGGCATCACCCACCGCTGCCATGACCTTAAGGGCCAACACCGCATACGCGAAGGACTACAGCCCGATCAACGACCTGGAATTGCTGGTGAACGGGTTCAGGAAGCTGGGCGATCAATAGCCCGATCGGTCGTTAGGCAGGTGGTTACATTTGGCCGCGCCCCAAGCGGGCACCAGCGCCATGTCCCAGATCGAGATCCTGCTGCCCAAGATGGGCGAGAGCGTCGCCGAGGCCACCATCACCAAATGGCTGAAGAAGCCCGGCGATGCCGTTGCCGCCGACGAACCGATCGTGGAGATCGCCACCGACAAGGTGGACAGCGAAGTGCCTGCGCCCGAGGCCGGCATCCTGAGCGAGCAGCTGGTGAAGGAAGGCGATGTGGTGAAGGTGGGCCAGCCCATTGCACGCATCGGCGCGGCAGCGGGTGCAAGCGTTCCCGCTGCCGCTCCTGCTGCACCGGCGCCTGCAGCAGCGAAACCGGCGCCCGTGGCCAAGGCAGGTGCAGCGAGCAACGGGCACGCGGCCCCCGCTCCGGTGGAGGGTTCTGGCCCGGTGGCACGTACGGGTCCGAGCGGCAAGTTCTATAGCCCTTTGGTCCGCAACATCGCGCAGAGCGAAGGCGTGTCCATGGCCGAACTGGAATCCATCGCTGGATCCGGCGAGGGTGGCCGCGTCACGAAGAAGGACATTCTCGATTACCTGCCTGCCCGTGGCGGAGCAGCCGTGCCCGCTCCCATCGCCGCAGCGCCGAAAGCTCCTGCCGTCCCAACCGCTGCCGCAGCAACTCCGCCCCCCCCTGCAATCACCGCCGCCGCAGGTGATGAACTCATCGAGATGGACCGCATGCGCCGCTTGATCGCCGACCACATGGTGATGAGCAAGCGGACCAGTCCGCACGTCACCAGCTTCGTGGAGGCCGACGTCACCAACCTGGTGCTCTGGCGCGAGAAGGTGAAGAAGGCCTTTGAGCAGCGCGAGGGCGAGAAGCTCACCTTCACCCCGGTCTTCATCATGGCCATCGTGCAGGCCATCAAGGAGATGCCCATGGTGAACGTTCAGGTCGACGGATACACCATCATCCGCAAGAAGGACATCAACATCGGCATGGCGGCGGCACTCCCAACGGGCAACCTGATCGTGCCGGTGATCAGGAACGCCGACCAGCTGAACCTGGTAGGCCTTGCCAAGCGGGTGAATGACCTGGCCAACCGGGCGCGTGCCGGCAAACTGCTCCCCGATGAGGTGGCCGGAGGCACCTACACCGTGACGAACGTGGGCACCTTCGGGAATGTGCTCGGCACCCCGGTCATCAACCAACCCCAAGTTGCGATCATGGCCACCGGGGCCATCCGCAAGAAGCCAGCGGTGATCGAGACCCCGACCGGCGATATGATCGGCATCCGCCACCAGATGTTCCTGAGCCATAGCTATGACCATCGCGTGGTGGATGGCGCTTTGGGAGGCCGCTTCGTTCGACGCGTTGCGGACATCCTGGAGGCCTGGTCCGTCGATCAGCCATGGTGACCATAGCGGCCAAGGGATAAATTCTACTTTAGCCCCAATTCCCCAGAACCGAACGCGCCAAGCCGATGATCCCACGCTACCGCAGTCTTCTCGCCGCCGCATTCTCCGTGCTCTCAACGGTGTCAATGGCCCAAGGAGGCAATACCACTTTCAACTGGAAGTTCGAGGAGGCCTCGAAGCTGATGGAGGAGAAGCTCTATAACCAGGCCGCAGAGATCTGGAAGGAGCTTGTGACCGAGCAGCCGGATAATGCCAACCTGAATTATCGGCTGGGCCTGAGCTATTTCAGCTCCTTCAACCAGAAGGCGAAGGCGCTTCCATACCTGGAGAAGGCATCCACGCTGCGCAAGGGAGGGAACTATGGCGGCTTCAACACCGCTGGCTACGACCCCTTCGACCCTCGCGAGACCAACGCTCCAGTGGAAGTGGACTACTACCTGGGCAGGGCCTACCACCTCAATGAGAACTTCGACAAGGCTGATCTCTTCTACCAGAAGTTCCTCGACGGCGTCGATGCGCGCCATGCCATCCGCCCGCTGGCCGTGCGTGGCAAGGAACAGACCGCGAACGCCCGCGAACTGCGCAAGAATCCGCTGGGGTACCAGGTGAGCAATGTGGGCCCCGTGGTCAACAACGACCATCCCGATTTCAGCCCTGTGCTTTCCGTCGATGGCAACGCCCTGTTCTACACCTCTCGGCGGGTGCGCCCCGATAGCTCGAACAAGAGCGTGCTGGATCCCATCGCGGGCATGCCCTATGAGAACATCTACGTGAGCTACAAGGACCGCGAAGGCAACTGGCAGACCCCGGAACTCCTCAACATCAACCCCAGCGGCGCAGGTCACCTGGCCAGCGTGAACGTGGCCGCCGATGGACAGACGCTCTACATCTACCGCGATGATGGCGGTGATGGCAATATCTACGAGAGCAAGCTGGTCGGTGAGGTGTGGACGGACCCCGTCCTCATGAGCAGCGACATCAACACGCGCTCTTGGGAAACGCATGGCGCCCTTACGGCCGATGGCAACACCTTCTATTTCATCAGCAATCGTCCGGGCGGGCAAGGCGGCCGCGACATCTATCGCGTGGTGCGCCTGCCGAATGGCCAATGGAGCAAGGCCCAGAACGTGGGCAACGTGGTGAACACCGCCTACGACGAAGACGGCGTGTTCATCCATCCCAACGGCCGCACCATGTACTTCAGCAGCATCGGCCACAACAGCATGGGGGGCTTCGACATCTTCCAGACCGAACAGCAGGACGACGGCACCTGGACCCCGCCGGTGAACCTGGGCTACCCGCTGAACACCGTCGATGACGATGTCTTCTTCATCACCACCGCTGACGGTCGCCGCGGCTACTTCAGCAGCGACCAGATCGGCGGATTCGGCGAGAAGGACATCTACTTCGTGGACCTGCCTAGCGAGATGGAATCCGAAGGGTTGGCCGTGCTCAAGGGGTACATCATCCCGGCACCCGGCGAGGAATTGCCTCCGAGCACCATCCTCTACGTGACCGACAAGACCACTGGCGAGGTGAAGACCTATAAGCCGCGCCAGCGCGATGGCGTATACGTGGCGATCCTCCCGCCCTGCCGCGAATACAACCTCGATTACCGCGTGAACGACAAGACGGTGCACACGGAGGACATCTTCGTGGAGTGCGAGAGCTCCTATCAGGAGATCAACAAGGAGATCTACCTCGCTCCGGTCTCCCTTGGCGGTCCTGCCAGCATCGTGGACCTGCCGAAGGGATCGCCTCCCGGCAAGAAGGAGAAGGGCGAACCCGTCAAGCCGAAAGAGGGCATTGCTGATGGCACGGAGATGATCAAGGATCCGGTAACCGGCAAGGAACGTCCGAAGACCGACGCCGAGAAGGAGAAGGAGAAGACCGGCAAGCATGTGGCGCCCGATGCCAGCTATGCGGATGAATTCGCCAAGTACTACGCGTACAACGTGAAGGACATCGACCAGAGCGAAGCGCGCTGGGTGCAGTTCATCGATGTGGTGGTGAAGCTGATCGCCGAGAAAGGCGAGGCCCGCATCGTGATCGATGGCAGTGCCTCGAAAGTGCCCACCAAGACCTTCGGCACCAACGAGAACCTGAGCAAGCAGCGCATGGAAGATGCCCGCAAGCGACTGGTAGAGGCTGTCCAGGCCCGCGGCAGCGACCCGAACAAGCTCATGCTCGAAGCCGTGAACCACCTCGTACAGGGACCTCGCTACCAGGGCGATTACCAGAACACGGAGAAATACGGCAAGTTCCAATTCGTGAAGCTCAAGGCACGCTAGCGCTGCGCCTTGTGGAGAACTCGTGAGGCCCCGGAGACCCCGGGGCCTCATCTTTCCTGCACCTTCGTGCCATGCCGCTTCAACTCGAACGCCCCCTTGCCTTCTTCGATCTGGAGACCACCGGTACACGCATCGGAAAGGACCGGATCGTCCAGGTGGGCATTGTGCGCCTGATGCCTGACGGCGCGCGCACGAGCTACCAGACCCTCGTGAACCCGCAGATGCCGATCCCTGCCGAAGCCACCGCCGTGCACGGCATCACCGACCTCGATGTGGCACTGGCACCGACGCTGGACGCCGTAGCGAAGGAGATCCTCAAGGAACTCGAAGGATGCGACCTCGCCGGCTTCAACGTCCTCCGCTTCGATGTGCCCTTCCTCGCTGAAGAGCTGTACCGTGTCGGAGCGGAATGGGATCACGCGAGCCTGCGCATCGTGGATGTGCAGCGCATCTATCACCAGATGGAGCCGCGCAACCTGAGCGCTGCGCTCAAATTCTACTGCGGCCGTGAGCACGAAGGCGCGCATGATGCGTTGGCCGACGTGGAGGCCACCGCCGATGTGCTGCTTGCGCAGTTGGAGCGCTACCCGGACAAGCTGCAAGGCACCACGGACTTCCTCGGTGAGCTCAGCGGCGATCGCAAGCGCAGCCCCGATGCCGCAGGCAAGCTCAAGTTCGATGACAACGGGAGCATCTGCCTCACCTTCGGCAAGTACAACGGCTGGACCTTGGAGAACATCGGCCGCAACGATCCCGGTTACCTTCAATGGCTGATGACCAAGGCCGAACTGCCAGGCAGCACCTTGGCCGTGATGCGCAACGCACTTGCTGATCTGAATGCCTGAGTCGATCCAGGTTGGACAGGTTGAAGGTTGTTCAAGAGGCAGGTGGAGGGTTGTTCGATAGCCCCAACCTGTGCCACAACCCCTAACGTCATCAACCCTCAACCTCTTCAACCACCCATGAAACTCATCTGCATAGGCCGCAACTATGGTGAGCATGCCAAGGAGCTCGGCAATTCCGTGCCCGATGAGCCGGTGATCTTCCTCAAGCCGGAGAGCGCGCTGATCCCGCAGGGCGGCCCGATCAGGCTGCCATCCTTCAGCAACGATGTGCATCACGAGATCGAATTGGTCTTCGCCATCACGCGGCGCGGCGGGAGAGCTGTCGCCGACCGTGTGACCATCGGCCTCGACCTCACCGCACGCGACCTGCAGCAGGAGCTGAAAACGAAAGGGCTCCCGTGGGAGAAAGCGAAGGCTTTCGATGGCTCGGCATACGTAGCGGATTCCTTCACAGCGGTTGAGTCGTTCCCTGCCGGCCACCATATCGAGTTCCTGCTGAAGAAGAACGGGCAGGTGGTTCAGAGCGGCCACAGCAGCCAGATGATCTTCGATGTGAACACGCTGATCACGTACGTGGAGAAGTACATGCGCATCGAGGACGGCGACCTGCTCTTCACCGGCACCCCTGCGGGGGTTGGGCCGCTCATGGTCGGGGACCATCTCAAGGGCTACATGCAAGGGGAACTGCTCCTGAACCTCATTGTATCAGCGCCTGCTCACTGATTCCCCTCGCCGGGCATCTGTAGCTTCGCGCAGTTCATTCGACTGCATCCAGATTTTAGCTGCCTCTCGTGCGCTTGAGCCGATGCGGTCATGCGCTCTTGTGAACACCGGATCCCGCCGTTAATTTTGATTTCCCGAAATCAAAACGCCCCGAAACGATGCGAAACGCGATCGTGAACCCGGTCTACCAACTTGCGCTGCTTCCACCGACCGTGCGGAGCATGGCGCTCGGCATAGGCTTGAGCCTCGGCGCCGCGCAGGTCCTTGGGCAGTGCGATTCGGGGTACTCGGTCTCTCCTAGTTCCGGCTCGTACTCCGCTTCTGCAGGGAGCGGATCTTTCACGGTAAGCGTTCCTACTGGATGCACCTTCGTGGTGTTCCCGAACAATTGCTTCCAGTGGATCGAGATCCAGCCAGGCACAGGCAACACGGTAACATTCATCCGATCCGCGAATACCTCGTGCTCCAGCCGGAGCTGCACGATCAGCATCACGAACGGGAACTGGGAAGATGTAGAGAGCTTCCCCATAACGCAGGCTGGAATCGGCTCCATCCCGCAGCCCGGCGCAATCTCGGGCCTTGCTACAATGTGCGGCCCCGAGCCTAGCACTTACAGCATTTCTCCAGTATCGGGGGCCACGAGCTATACATGGTCCTTCACCGGCCTGGGCAGCCTGCCCGGCAGCGGCACTTCAATCGACTTCACACCTCCCGGCAGCGGCACCTTGAGCGTTGTGGCCAATAATAGCTGTGGAAGTAGCAGTCCGCGTACGCTTGCCATCGCTGTACTTGACACACCTGCCACGCCAGGACCGATCACTTCTGCTCCTTTGCTTTGCGCGGGAGCTACCACCACGTTCACGATTGCTGCGGTGCCCGATGCCAGTTCGTACGCCTGGACCTTGAATGGAAGCACCCTCTTGGCAGGTGCGACCACATCGGTAACCTTCGGGCTCACCACCAATGGGACACTAACGGTCACAGCCAGTAACGCCTGCGGCACGAGCGCTGCCTCGGTGCTAGACTTTGAGGTCCTTCCGGCTCCGCTTGCTCCTGGATCGATCACCGGAGATACCGTGCTCTGCCTGAATGGTATGGCCGAATATTCCATCGACCCCGTCCCTGGAGCCTCCAGCTACCAATGGACCCTGCCTGCGGATTGGTCTGGCGCTTCTGATTCCACATCAATCGGCGTCGGCATCGTGAACACCGGGGGAATGATCACGGTTGCAGCGATTACCGCCTGCGGTGTTGGGCCGACATCATCACTTCAGATTGGGCTAGCCAGTGCAACACTTTCACCCGGGCCAATATCCGGCCCTGCGAGTATCTGCCCTGTGGTCGGCACTGCAACGTATTCCGTAGCCCCGGTTAGTGGTGCAATCGCCTACCTCTGGACCCTTCCGGCAGCTTGGTCCGGCAGCAGCGGTACCGAAACGATTGTCGCAACAACCAATGGCAGCGGAGGCACTGTTAGTGTTCGGATATTCGATGGATGCGTGAATAGTGACCCACAATCGCTTCCTGTTTCGACAACGAGCGGCGCGCCAGCTATACCATCGGCGATTTCGGGGAACGCGGTCTCTTGCGCCGGGTCCACCCAGGTCTTCTCCGTGACGGATGATCCGTTGGCTTCAGGGTACAACTGGACCCTGCCTCATCCATCATGGTCCGGCACATCAAGCACCTCCTCCATCACGCTTACGGTAGGCAGTTCGTCCGGCCAGCTTCGCGTCGTTGCTATGAACGATTGCGGAAACAGTCCGCAACGGGTGCTCTCGGTAGGCACGATGAATCCCCCAACCTTGCTTGCGCCCAATGGAGACGTGGATCCGTGCATCTTCACCTCTGAAACCTATTCAACGAATTCGGTCTCTGGTTACGTCTATCAATGGCAGATAACGGGAGCCAACCTCTCAACCATCACAACGCTGATTAGCTCGCTGCCTGTAACGTGGATTCAGAGCGGCCAACAGTCCATCTCTGTCATGGCATCGAATTCTTGCGGGTTCGGCTCCCCAGCGGTGCTCGGAGTTTATGTGCAAGAATGCACTTCCGTGCCAGAAGAGCACTCTGCACCCGTCTGGTCAGTCTATCCCAACCCCTGCGGCGATGTAATCACGGTGAGAGGCCCGACCTCGACCATTCCGCTCTTGAGTTTCGATATTCTTGATCTCCAGGGTCGAATGGTCACGGGCCCATGGGTACGAGCTGTGCATCCGCAGAGCCCCATTGATATCCTTCACTTGGCCCCTGGCACGTATCTATTGAGGATTGCAGACCATTTAAGCTCGCGGATGATCAAATTCCAGAAGCTATGATTCGCCTTGGCCGAATAATGCAGCCTTTACCTCGACGTGAACCAGAGTATCGCCAGCGGCCGTTCCTCATCCTCACTTGACTTGCTGGTCTCACGCTAAGGGTGTCAGTGCCTAGCGAAGGGTACATTTGCCGCCCATGACCCGGATCGTCAACGTCGGCAACATCGCCTGCGGCTCCGACCAGCTCTTCCTCATCAGCGGTCCTTGCGTGATCGAGACCGAGGACGTGATGCTGCGAACCGCCGAGAAGCTCAAGGAGGTGAGCGAGCGGCTGAAGGTGCCCATCATCTTCAAGAGCAGCTTCACGAAGGACAACCGCAGCAGCGTCGATTTCTACCAAGGCCCCGGCCTGGAGGAAGGCTTGAAGGTGCTCGCCCGGATCAAGAAGGACTTCGGCTTCCCGATCCTCACGGACATCCACTACCCCAGCCAGGCCAAGCCCGCTGCGGAAGTGGTGGATGTGATCCAGATCCCTGCCTATCTGGTGATGCAGACCACCTTGGTGACCGAAGCCGCGAAGACCGGTGCCGCGATCAATCTGAAGCACGCGCAGTTCCTCGCGCCGGAGAACATGATCAACCCGGCGAAGAAGTGCGAGAGCGTCGGCAACAGCAGGATCATCCTCACCGAGCGCGGCTACACCTTCGGCTACAACGACCTGGTGGTGGACCCGCGCGCCTTCTACCACATGCGGAGGACGGGCTACCCGCTGGTCTTCGACATCACGCACAGCATCCGCAAGTACGGCATCCCCAGCGCCGATCCCCGCGGCGGCAACCGCGACGTAATGCCCACGATCGCCCGCGCCGGTGTGGCCGCAGGGGTGGATGGCGTCTTCATCGAGACCCACCCGGACCCGAGCACCGCCAAGTGCGACGCTGCCAGCCAGCTCTGCGTGTACGACCTGGAGGAATTCATCAAGCCCCTGCTCGATCTCCACGCCGTGGAGGTGAAGCACCGGCAGTTAGCCGCAGAGACGCAGAGTCGCTGAGAAAGCCAACACGAACCAACCAACCGCATTCTCCGCGCCTCTGCGCCTCTGCGGCCAATCAACCCAACATGGAACTTTACCTCGACAGCGCCGACATCAAGGAGATCGACGAAGCCTTCAAGCTTGGCTTCCTCACCGGCCTCACCACCACGCCAACGTTCATGCACCGTGGCGGTGTCACGAACATCGACAAGATGATCCTCGACCTCGCCAAGAAGGTGCCCATCCTGCAGGTGGAGGCCCTTGGCGAGACCGCCGAGGAGGTGGTGAAGGAAGCGGAGCGCCAGTTGAAGATGGGCCTGAAGAAGGACACCACCGTCTTCAAGATCCCCGTGAGCCTCGAAGGCCTGCGGGCGTGCAAGATGCTCCGCAACAAGGGCATCATGGTGAACGTGCACCTGGTGTACACCATCCAGCAGGCCTACATGGCCATGCAGGCCGGGGCCACCTTCGTGTGCCCGCTCGTGGGCCGCTTGCAGGATCAAGGCCACGATGCCCTCGCACTCGTGGAGCAATGCGTGCGCGCCGTGAACTACTACGGCTACGACACCAAGATCATGTTCAGCAGCGTGCGTACCGTGGAGCATGTGCGCAACGCCGTGGAACTGGGCGTTCACACGATCACCGTGCCCTGGAAGCTGATGAAGCAGCTCACTGACAACCACTTCACGGCCATCGGCACCAAGCAGTTCTACGTGGACACGCGCCTGATCACCATGAAGGTGAAGGACGTGCTCTCGCGCAGCAATCCCATCGTGAAGGACAGCGCCACCGTGAGCGAGGCCCTCGTGGAGATGACCAAGCACGGCTTCGGTGCGGTGATGGTGGTTGACGGCAAGGGCAAGAACGTAGGCGTTTTCACCGACGGTGGCCTGCGCCGCGGCATCGAGAAGGAGGGCAACAAGTTCCTCGCGAAGAAGCTGAGCACGCTGAAGTTCAACGCGCCCTTCACCATCAGCCCGGAAGCCCTGCTCGATGAGGCCCAGAAAGCCTTCAAGGAGCACAAGGTGGACACGCTGAGCGTGAGCGAGAACGGCAAGCAGCTCGGCATGCTCGACATCCAGGACCTGATGAAGGCCATTGCCGGTTGAGGCTTGAAGGTTGATCGGATCGGGGGGTGAATGCACCTCAACGAAGTGAATCATGCCACGCTACATTCACGATGAGCCCGAGCTCCTGCGCCGCCTGGCCCGCACCAAGGCCGTGCTCTTCGATTGGGACGGAGTCTTCAACGACGGCTTCAAGGATGCCGAGGGCGGCAGCCCCTTCAGCGAGGTGGGCAGCATGGGCGTGAACCTGCTGCGCTTCGCCCTGTGGCTGCGCAACGGCTCATTGCCGAAAGCCGCGGTGATCACCGGCCAGCACAACCCGTATGCGGAGCGCTTCGCCCAGCGCGAGCGGCTGCACGGCGTGTACATGGGCTTCACCAACAAGCCCGAGGCCTTCGATGCCTTCCTCGCGAAGCACGGGCTAGAATCCGATGAGGTGGCCTTCTTCTTCGACGATGTGCTGGACCTGCCCGTGGCCGCCCGCTGCGGATTGCGCGTGATGATCGGAAGCCCCGTGACGGCCTGGCTCGCAGAGCAGGCCATGAAGCGTGGCGAGGTGGACGTCGTAACAGCGAACAGCGGCGGCGCGAACGGTCTGCGCGAGGCCACCGACTCCATTATCGCCTTGTTGGGCAACGGCGCGGAAGTGATTCAGCATCGCACGGCATATTCAGGGACCTACCAGCGCTACCTGAGCGAACGGCAGGCCGTGCAGCCTGATGCGGTGCGCAATGCACGCTAGCCCTCCCCTACTTCAGCTTCACTGAGGTCACTACGGGCACATGCCCGACGGTCACCGCTGCTTCCTCGAACGAGGGGGGGCCGAAGCGGCCGCGCGCATCGTTGCCGAAGCCATAGGGCTCATTGGGGATGCCGATCGCATTCGTGTCGAGCGCACCGTTGCCGTTCACATCGTGGAAGACCTTGATGGCATGCATTCCAGGAGGCATGCTCAGGTAAACGACTCGCGCTTTCGCCCCATTGGCAGACGCCTCCTTGGTCATGCAGCCCTTCTCGGTCGTGTACGCTTCTTCGCTCGGGCAAACGGCCACCAGCAATTTGCCGCCCGCATCGGGTCTGCTCAGGGCAATGTCGATGGTGAGCGACGCCTGCGCTTGTGCGAGGAATGCGATGAGAAGGCCGGTGAGGAAGGTCAGGGTTCGCATGGGAATCGCGCGTTGCATGATAGGGCATCCTTCAATCGGCGGTCGAACTCGTCAGCGCTGATCTCGAATGCGCCCAAGGAGCGGGTGAAGGGATTGATGTACTGCGAATCGAAGAGCATGAAACCAGCGGAATTGAGCCGTTCCGCCAGCGCGTAGAACGCCGCTTTCCCGGCATTGTTCGTGCCGAAGAGGCTCTCACCGAAGAAGGACGCGCCCAGCGCCACGCCATAGATGCCACCGACAAGACTCCCTTGGCGCCAAGCCTCCACTGAATGCGCATGGCCTCGTCGATGAAGTTCGGTGTAGGCGGCGATCATACGATCATCGATCCAGGTCTCGGCTCGATCGGCGCAGCGGCGCATCACTTCCTCGAAGCAGCTATTCAACGTGATGGTGAAGCGACCGGTGCGCAGGTGGCGTGCGGTCGTATGGTCGGGCTTCAAGCTCGTGAGGTCGAACACCGCTCTGCGCAAAGGCCGATGGATGTGGATCACCCCACCATCTTCAACCATCGGGAACCGGCTGCGCTGATACAGCTGCATGAGCACATCGGCAGAAAGAAGAAGGCTGGATTCAGCATCAACCATCACTTCACAGCGCGGACCGTCCGCGTAGCACCGTTCACGCTGACCTGGAAGAACCAAAGGCCGGGCGGCAGTGCCTCCAATGATCCAACATGCAGGGTTCCGTTGACCACCATCGCGCCCCGCTGAACGGACGACCGGCCGGAAGCATCGAGGATGCGCAGCGTCGCGATGCCATCGGCCATGCCCGGTACAACGAGTGCGAGCTGGTCCTCGAAGGGGACGGGATAGGCCAACGACCCTGATGCGAATTCGCTCTCCGACACAGTTGTGGTGAGCGTGAGCCATGCATGCGCCTGCATGAAGTCCGGGATGCCGTAGCCCATGCTGTCGTTGGGCGTGAGGTACAGGTGGGCGCTGCGCCTCACGGCGTCCATGACATCGTGCGCGGTGCGCTGCGGATGCAATTGCCAGAGGCAGGCCACGAGTCCGGCGAGGATCGGCGAGCTGAAGGAAGTGCCATTGATCGCGGCCACGCTATCGCCCTCCAGCCGGAGCCCGATGGCCCCGGCGCCCATGGCCATCACATCGGGCTTCACGCGGCCATCGGCACTGGGGCCGAATGCGCTGAACCCCGCATGCAACTCGTTCTCGCCCACCGCGCCCACCGCGAGGATGTCGAAGGCATCGGCCGGCGCGCTGATATGGTGCCAGGCGCTCCAGCCGTTGTTGCCCGCGCTCTGCACCGGGATCATGCCCTTCTGCGCGGCCATCCCTGCTGCGATGCTGATGCGCGTGGTGGCGCCATCGAGTTCCGGGTAGGTGTGGCTCAGCAGCGAATCGTCGTATGTGGTGTAGCCGAGTGAGGTGTTGAGCACATCGCATCCAAGGCTGTCGAGGAGTTCCGCGCCAGCGATCCAATTATCCTCTTCAACGGGCATCTCGAATGCGACCTCCTCAGTGCGCACCAAAGCGTAATCGGCGAGCGGCGCTGTGCCTTGCAGGTAGCCGGGGAGGACGCCGGTCATGCACGAGAGCACGCTGCGGCCGTGCCAATGATCGTCGTACACATCGCCGTCATGATTCACCATGTCGCGGGTGAGGACGATGCCCTCGCGCGCGCGCAGGTCGGCGAAGGCGGCCAGCGAATCGGTGTCCTCGAAGCCGGAATCGAGCACGCCGATGAGCATGCCCTGGCCCTTGGCATCGAGAGCATGAAGCTCGTGGCCGTTGAGCATGCTGATCTGCGTCCACGACCAGCCGTAATCCTCGGGCTGTCCGCCGCGCGAAACCATGGGCGGCGGCGCCTCCAGGGTGAATTTCTCCAGAGGTTGCGGGGGAAGGAAGAGGCGACGGGTGGTCCGGATACTGCTCACGAAGGGCAGCTGTCCGATGGCATCGAGCGCATCGATATCCGACGTTCGGATCGTGACGGCGTTGAACCACTTGCTGCGATTGATCAGCTGAACTTCGCCGGTGGCGAGCACGGCGCTGATGTATGCCGGGGCCACGGGCAGATCACTCGGGCCGATGGCGATGCCCTGGTCCTGCCTGCGCATGATGGATCTCGCGGATAGGAATTCCTGCGGCTCACCAACGGTGAACGGAGTCGCATCCTTGTCGGTGAACTGCACCCAATAGGTATCGGGGCCGGTCTGCGCCGAGATGCTGATCACGAACGACGAAAGCAGAAAGGCGATCAGGTTCCTCATGCTATTCAATTCCATGAGCCACGGCGACCATGTCCAGACGCCAGCATTCGAGACAGCCCGCGGCTTGTTGGTTCTTGAACTCACGATAGGCGCTCACCATGCCGAGGTCCTTGGCCCAGCGCTCCTCGTAGTTATTGGTGCCGATCAGGTTCGCGGGCACGGTGTTCTTCACGAGCACCGTATTGGCGTGGCTGAGTCCGCCACCTGACCACGCTTGCCCAACCTCCCTGAAGGCCACTTCCAGCTCGCCTTCCACATTGTACACGTTCACATCCCAACGCCGGCCATCTCGCACGGGAAAGCTGAGCTTCTGCCTGCGGAGGTTCTCTTCAGTCACTTCGGCCGCGATGTTGTCCATGGTGCTGGTCCACACATCGCGCACCACCCAATTGCTGTCGGCATCGAGCACCATGCGATGGATGCGCCAAGCCGTTCGACCGGCCGGGTCGGTGTACTCCTCCACCACCTTCTCCTTCAACCGGTAGCTCACCGAGCCGATGTTCGGAACCGGATCATCGCGCCAGGCGCTGTCCACCTGGTACTCGATCCACGCACCCACCTTGCGAGGGAAGTAGCCCTGACCCAGGTCAGGCGCTTGGGCCTCCTCCTTCCTGCAGGATGCGAGAAGGCCAGCACCAAGGACGATCGTGAGTAGGAGCCGGGTCGGTCTCATGGTCTATGGCCTATCGATGAACCCGCCGCCGAGCACATCATCGCCAATGTAGAAGACGGCGCTCTGCCCGGGTGCGATGCCTGCAACAGGTGCATGGAATTCGACATGGACCCGATCGCCATCCATCTTCAGCGTTGCGGGGGTGCCCTTGTCCTTGTACCTGATCTTCACGGTGGCCTCCATCTCCCCTACCAACGCCTCCGCCCGCTGGAAGTTCGGCTTGCGCACCCACATGCTGGTCCGGTCCAGGTCGCTCTTGCGTCCCAGCACCACGGTATTGGACTCTGGCCGGATATCGGTAACGTACATCGGTTCGCCGGTGGCGATGCCCAAGCCCTTGCGCTGGCCGATGGTGAAGAAAGGATAGCCATCGTGCTCGCCGAGAGCTTCACCACTGGTGCTCACGAGCTTCCCCTGGGCCAGTTTGGCGGTGGCCTCGGGCTCCTTGCGCTTGAGGAAGCCCCGGTAATCGTTGTCGGGGATGAAGCAGATCTCGTAGCTCTCGCTCTTCTGCGCCAACTCGGGGAATCCGCTGTCCATGGCCATCTGGCGGATGGCGCTCTTGCGGAAGTGGCCGATGGGGAAGCGCGTGCGGGCGAGGTTCTTCTGCTCCAGCCCCCATAGCACGTAGCTCTGGTCCTTGGTCTCATCGAGGCCTTTTCGCACGGCCCAACGGCCATCGGCGTGCTGGAGCGATCGCGCGTAGTGCCCGGTGGCGATCAGCTCGCACTCCATCATGTCGGCGCGCTTGAGCAGGGCCTCCCATTTGATGAAGGTGTTGCAGAGCACGCAGGGATTCGGCGTGCGGCCGGCCATGTACTCTCGCGTGAAGTTGCCGATGATGGCTTCGCCGAACTCCTCGCGGATGTCGATGATCATGTGGTGGAAGCCGCGGCTCACCGCCATGTTGCGCGCATCGTTGATGCTATCGAGGTCGCAGCAGCCCGTGATCCGCTTGCCGCCGCTGGCATCGGCGTAGTCCCAGGTCTTCATGGTGACGCCGATCACCTCGTAGCCCTCATCATGCAGCATCAGCGCTGCCACGGAGCTGTCCACTCCGCCGCTCATGGCCACCAGTATACGTCCGTGCTTGCTCATGCTCGTTCCTAGATGCCTCTTTCAGCTTTCGCTCTTCATGCCTCCTCCGTCACCTGAGCGGAGCGAAGCCGCCGCTTTCGGCCTTCACTTCTCAAGCTTACTTCTGCTCCACTCCTGCCTTGTACATCACCTTCCGCACCGGCTTGCCTTTCTCGTCATACTCGGTCACCTCGCCCTCGAGCAGGTCATTCACGTAGGTGCCCTCTCGCTTCTTGGTCTGTCCTTCGAGCACGCGCTCAAGGTCGGACGGCAGCCCCATCGATTCATCGGGCTTGGCGGCCTTCACCACCCACTTCCCGTTGTCGTGCCACTCGGTGAATCTGCCCTCGCGCTTGCCCTTCTTGTAGGTGTGCTCGCTCTTGGGGCGTTCATCGTCGAAGTGCTCGGTGAAGGTGCCGTTCTCCTTGCGCTCCTTCACCAACTCGCCTTTGGCATAGAGCGCTTGCAACTGCAACGATCCATCAGCATTGAAGTAGTACCAGGTCCCATCGCGGACGCCGTTCACGACATCGCCCTCGATCTCTTTCTTGCCATTCGGATGGTAGAAGGTCATGCGTCCTTCGGCTTCCCTGTTCACGTAGGTGGCTTCGCTCTTCAGCTTGCCATTGGCGAACCAGCTCTTGCTCGGACCGTGCAGCTCACCGTTCACGCGCTCCTCGCGCTCGGCCACCTGCCCATCGGGGTAATAGGTGAGTTGCTCGCCATGGAGCTTGCTGTCCACGTAGCGCTCCACCTTGCGCAAGCCGCCATCCTCGGCGTAGTAGTTCCAAGTGCTGTCCTTCTGCTGCCCGATGTACTTGCCGCGGGCCATCACCGCACCGTTGATATGGTAGTGCTCTGCACGGCTCGTGCGCGCATCGCCGGCGTGGTGCTGCGTGGTGGTCAGGCGCCCCTTCTCATCATAGTGCTTGAACTCGCCCGTAGGCTTATCGTCGATGAACCGGCCCTTGTAGCGCAACTGACCATTGGGCCAGGCTTTGCTCCATGCGCCCTGTTTGCGGCCTTTGGAATCGGTGGTGTTGGGGGTTGGCTGGGCGGCCGAGGAGAGCACCGCCAGGACGCACGCAAGAATGAGGAAGGCACGGGTTCGCACGGCGCGAAAGTAGTTGAGGGGTGCAGGCCCATCGAGGGGCAAAGACAAGGCCATCAGCACCATCGCCGAACAGCAGGCGGGGCGGGATCATCTTTGCGCCGCCTTGAGCGCGCGCGCCCCCATTTCACGGAAGGACATCGATCGGCTGGCGGTCCCGGCGATCATCAGCGGCATCGCGGAGCCGGTGATCTCCTTGGTCGATACGGCCTTCGTGGGGCGATTGGGGACGGCCGACCTGGCTGCGGTGGGCATCGCGAGCAGCTTCTTCCTGCTGGTGGTGTGGGTGCTGGCGCAGACGCGCAGCGCCGTGCTCGCCGTGGTGGCGCGCTACTTCGGCGAGGGCCGCTTGGACGCCATCACGGGACTGGTGCCCATCGCGATCTGGATGAACTTCGCGCTGGGCTTCCTCTTCTTCGCCATCACCACGGCCTTCGCGGAGCCCATCTTCCGGCTCTACAACGCCGAGGGCGAGATCCTTGAGAAGGCGGTCGAGTACTACCGCATCCGCAGCTATGGCCATCCGATCGTGCTGGCCACCTTCGCCCTCACAGGCGCATTCCGCGGGATCCAGAACCTGAGCTGGGGCATGTGGATCAGCATCATCGGCGCGGCGGTGAACGGCGCGCTGAATCCGCTGCTGATATTCGGATGGGGACCGATTGCAGGGATGGGGATCGCTGGCAGCGCATGGGCCAGCCTGTTCGCGCAGGTCGTGATGTTCGGCATCGCCGTGTGGATCATGCAGACCCGCACGCCGTTCAGCATCATTCCCAAGAGCTGGCATCATCCGGAGCTGAAGGGCCTCTGGCTGCTCAGCACGAATCTCTTCGCACGGACGATCGCGCTCAACACCTGCTATTACCTCGGCAACCGCTATGCAACGGGCTACGGCGAGGCATACATCGGCGCGCACAGCATCGCCATGCAGATCTGGCTCTTCAGCGCCTTCTTCATCGACGGCTATGCGGCGGCCGGCAGCGTGCTGGTCGGCAGGCTCAATGGCGAGAGGAACCATCGTGAGCTGCATCGCGTGAGCTGGCAGGTGGTGCGCATGAGCGTGCTGATCGGAGCGGTGCTGGCGCTGGTCTACCTCGTCGGCTACCGGAGCATCGGCCAACTGTTCACGCAGGATGTGCGCGTGCTCGACCTGCTCTACGCCGTGTTCTGGATGGTGGTGATCACGCAGCCGATCAATGCAGTGGCCTTCGCCTTCGATGGCGTGTACAAGGGCCTCGGCAACGGCAAGATCCTGCGCAACGTGCTGATGATCTCAGCGTTCGGCGTCTTCATCCCGGTGGCCTGGGGCATGCACCTGCTCAACGCCAAGCTCTTCGCGGTGTGGACCGCCTTCCTCCTGTGGATGGCCGTGCGCGGCCTGCTGCTCGCACTGCACTTCGAGAAGCACCACCGACCCGCCTAACTTCGTCCCATGCGAAGCCCGATTCTCGCGATGCTGCTCCTGGCCGCCGTGAATGCCGCAGCTCAGGACTTCGGTGATTGGGACGATCCACCGCAAAGCTGGCGCGACCGCATCTGGTTCGGCGGTGGGTTGAATGTCGGCTTCGGGACCATCACGGCGGTGCAGATCGACCCCGTGGTCGGCTACAAGGTTGACCAGAAAGGCCGCTACTCCATCGGATTGGGCGGCAGCTACTGGCATTTCCGGGACAATACGCCGGGCTACCAGTTCCGTGAAACGGGCCTCGGTTACCGTGCCTTCAACCGCTTCCGGGTGATCCCGCCGGTGTTCCTGCACGCTGAATTCCTGCACCTGCGCGTGCCGGTGTGGAGCCCCACCGATCGCGGATTCGTGAACACCTGGGTGCCGCACCTGCTCGTTGGTGGCGGCTACATGCAGCGCATCAGCAGGGGCAGCTCGCTGTACGTGCAACTGCTCTACGAAGTGCTCCAGGACCCCAACAGCCGTTACCGTCTTTGGCGCGGGCCCATCCTCGGTGGTGGAATCGGCATCGGATTCTGAAGCATGCCCGCCCACCGCGTGCTCCGCCGCCTCCGCAACATCGCGCTCGTCGTGGTCGCGCTGCTGGCGCTCGGAGCCATCTGGTTCGTCATCGAAGTGCATGTATCGGCCCCTTTGGCCGACGGCGAGGCGGATCAAGTGCCTGCGCGAAGCCTTGGGCCCGATGGGCGCTGGCACGTGGGCCGCAACTGGCTCGGTCGCGATAGCCTTGGCCTGTACGAGGCCTATATCGAAGGCGGGGACCTGGAGCGCGGCCTCGCTTTGGGCGCGCTGGCCGGTGAGCTCATCGAACGGCAGGAGCGGATCTTCGTTGGACGCTTGCGGGAGATGGTGCCGGGAGCCGTGCGGCTCGACTACCTGAAGTACTTCACCGCCTGGTACAACCGCGACCTCGACGAGCATGTGCCGCATGAGTACCTGCGCGAGATCTACGGCGTGAGCCGATCCTTCGCCGATGCGTACGACTTCGTGGGGCCGAAGTACATGCGCGCCCTCAACTACCACGCGGCGCACGACATCGGCCATGCGCTCTCCGACCTTGCCATGGTGGGCTGCACCTCATTCGCAGCGAAGGGAGAGCGATCGGCAGATGGCCAGCTGATCATCGGCCGCAACTTCGACTTCTGGATGGGCGACGACTTCGCCCGGGAGAAGCTCATCCTCTTCATCAGGCCCGATGAAGGGATCCCGCACGTACTGGTGAGCTGGGGCGGCTTCATGGGGGCCGCTTCGGCCATGAACCTTGAGGGCCTCACCGTCACCATCAACGCGGCGCGCAGCGAACTGCCCTATGGCGCACGCACGCCCATCGCTCTGCTTGCGCGGGCCATCGTGCAGCATGCCGCCACCATCGATGAGGCCATCGCCATCACCGCGAAGCATGAAGTGTTCGTGAGTGAGAGCATCCTGGTGGCCAGCGCGCGCGACGGCCGCGCCGTGATCATCGAGAAGGCACCGGATGGCATGGACGTGCACGATCCCGGCACGGACCTGCTCATTTGCGCCAACCACTACCAGAGCGATCGATTCAAGGACAGTGCGCCCAACCAAGCCAACATCCGCGAGAGCGACAGCATGGCGCGCTACAGGCGCATGCAGCAGCTCGTGGATTCTGCAGGCAGGCTCGACCCCGGCAATGCAGCAGCGATCCTGCGCGAGCGCAAGGGGCTTGACGGCGCTGAACTGGGCATGGGCAACCCGGCGGCGATCAACCAGCTCATCGCGCACCATGCGGTGATCATGCAGCCCGCCGACCGCCGCCTCTACGTGAGCGCATGGCCCTATCAACTGGGCGCCTTCGCCTGCTACGACCTCCGTGATGTGTTCGCGCGTTGCGCTTCGGGAAAAGGGCTCACCATCACCCGTGATACCGTTCGGACCATCGGTCCCGACCCGTTCCTTTTCACCACTCGATTCTCCGAGCACCAGTGGTGGCAGCACCAGCGCACGCGGATCGCAAGCAGCGCGCTTGCAGGAGCGCCCATCAGCCTCTCGCCCCAGGAATTGGATCGCTTCATAGCGGCAGCGCCCGACAGTTACATCACGCACATGGCACTGGGCGATCTGCATCGCGCCCGCGAGGAGAACGCCCTGGCAGCGGAGCGGTACAGCGCTGCGCTGCGCCTGCCCGTGGCATCGGAGAAAGAACGCGAACGCTTGGAGGAACGCTTGCGCGCTTGCACCTTGGCCGCCGCTGAGCCATGAGCGACCTGCACCCTTCCTTCGCCGCGCAATCCCTCGAACGCCTCCTGGCGCATGCGGAGGACCTGCGCGCGCGCTCGCCATGGTACCGCGAACGGCTCGCCGCGGCCGGAAGCGTGCGCACCGCCGACGACTTCACGCGCCTCCCTTTCACCACCAAACAGGAATTGAGCGAGCATCATCGGCGCTTCCTCAGCGTGCCGCGATCGGAGATCGCCGAGCATGTGTTCACCAGCGGGACCACGGGCAGGCCAGTGCCCTTCGCCCTGAGCGCCGCCGATGTGGATCGCTTGGGCGCCAATGAGCGCCTATCGCTTTCCATGGCCGGCATCACCGCAGCCGACACCGTGCAGATCACCACCACGCTCGATAAGCGCTTCATGGCCGGGCTGGCATACTGGCTAGGGCTTCGGGCGATTGGCGCTGGCGCGGTGCGCAGTGGCCCCGGCAATGCGGAGGGCCAGTGGGAGACGGCGATCGAATGCGGGACCACCACGCTCATCGGTGTGCCTTCTTTCCTCTTGCGCATGCTGCGCGAATGGGAGAAGCGCGGGCTGCGCGCAGAACAGACCGGCATCACGCGCGCCATTTGCATCGGGGAGCCCATCGCCTCGGGCTTCAGCGCGCCCAACCTGCTTGCGCAGCGCATCATGGGGCTTTCCGGATGGTCCTTGCACGGCACTTACGCCAGCACCGAGATGGCCACGGCCTGCACCGAGCGCGAGCCCTGCGCCGGCCATGTGGTGCCTCCCGGCCTCATGCACATCGAAGTGGTGGATGATGAAGGCAGGCCCGTGCCTGAAGGCGAAGCCGGTGAAGCAGTGGCCACGCCATTCGGCGTGGAAGCCATGCCACTGCTCCGCTTCCGCACCGGCGATGTCTGCGCATGGCGCATGGGCACCGATGCCTCAGGCCACCAAGCCGTTCTGCTAGGGCCGGTGCTTGGCCGAAAGGAGCATCGCATGAAGGTGAAGGGCACCACCCTCTGGCCGCAACAGGTGATCGATGCGCTCAATGCCGAATCCGAAATCGAAGGATTCGCCGTGGTGCGCGAGCGCGATGAGCACGGCGGTGATGCGCTGCGCGTGCTGGCCGCAGCCCCCGCCTCCGCGCTGCAAGACCTCGGTGACCGGCTGGCCGGCCGGCTTCGGGTGCGCCCAGCGGTGGAAGCCATCAGTCGTTCGGAGCTCGACAAGCTGATCCATGACCCGCGGCAACGGAAACCGATGATCGTCATCGATCGATCGAAGGCATAGCGCTACTTATGCACTTGCAACGGCCGAGTCCATTGTCCCCGAGCGAACACCCACTCCCAAATGGACGACAGCCGTTCCAATGATCCGGGCGAAGGCCGCTTCGACGTCCTGATCATTGGTGCTGGCCCTTCGGGAACTGTGGCGGCGGCTTGGCTCGCGCAGCAGGGCCATCGCGTCGCGGTGCTCGAGCGCGCCACCTTCCCGCGCTTCGTGATCGGCGAGAGCCTGTTGCCCTTGAGCATGGGCCATTGGGACGAAACGGGCATGCTGCCCAAGCTGAAGGAGCAGGGCTACGCCATCAAGCGGGGAGCGCGCTTCTTCCGGGGCGACCGCGTGTTCAACCTCGCGTTCGGCGAGAACTACACCCAAGGCTGGACCTGGACCTGGCAGGTGCCGCGCGACCACTTCGATAAGGTCCTGGCCGATGAGGCAAGCCGGCTGGGGGCAGAGGTCCTTTTCGATCACGAGGCGCTGCGCGTTGACCTCAACCATCGCGATGGCGTCGAATTGATCACCCGCCACAAGGGGGCCGAGCACCGATTCACCGGGCGATTCCTCATTGACAGCAGCGGCTACGGCGGCACCTTGGTGAAGCTCCTCGGGCTTCACGATGCCCCTGCCGGCAATGGGCGCATGGCCCTTTTCGCCCATGTTCACGAGACCGAGGAGCACCGAGCGCGCTGCTTCGAGCCCATGCAGATCAGCTTCGAGGTGGTGGCGCGCGACCTCTGGTTCTGGAGCATCCCCTTCTCCGACGGCCGCACCTCCATCGGCTTCGTCGGCGACAACAGCCATTTCGCCGAGGCGATGGGATCCGGCTCAGATGCCACCGCGATGCACAGGATGCTGGAGAAGCAGAAGGCCTTCGGCGACCGCTACGCGAATGTCGAATTCGTGCATGGCCCCCAGTGCATCCGCGAATACACGCACTACAACCAAGCCCTCACCGGAGAGCGCTATGTGCTCACCGGCAACTGCGCCGGCTTCCTCGATCCGGTGTTCAGCAGCGGGGTGGCCTTCGCCACCGAGAGCGGGCTGAGGGCAGCCAAGCTGCTCGACCGCCAGTTGAAAGGTGAGGCCATCGATTGGAAGTACGAATACGAGGACCATATCCGCAGCGGCGCCGAGGTTTTCCGCACCTATGTGGACGCTTGGTACGACGGCGACCTCCAAGATGTCTTCTTCGCCGACGATGTGCAGCAATCGCACAAGGAGCGCATCGTCTCGGTGCTCGCGGGCTACGTTTGGGACAGCACCAATCCTTACGTGAGCAAGCACGGCAAGGCAGTGCGGGCACTTGCGCAGACGATCCGCTTGCGGGATGCTGAGCGGCGTTCACAGGCAGCCACGGACCTACATTCGGCGCGTACAAACAATGGCAGCACGCTCATGAAGGAAGCAGGACAGAGTACCAGCACCGTGGAGGAGAGCACCGCCGCCGATGCGCGCTCCGAGGCCCAGCGCATCGCTTTCGGCCCGGTGCTCTTCCAGGCGTGCCAGGCCATGCGCAGGATCGGCCTGCTTGATGCGATGGTGAAGGCCCGGGGCCACGGAGCAACGGAGGCCGACCTGATCGCGGGCTGCGGATTGACACCCTACGGCTTCCGCGTGCTCATCGACATGGCCCTCACCGCGAACGTGGCCTGGCAGCGCGGTGACCTTTACGGACTCACCAAGACAGGCCATATGCTCGCCACGGACGAGATGACGCGCGTGAACCTCGACTTCGTGGACGACGTGTGCTACAAAGGCCTCGCGCATCTCGAAGAAGCCGTGCGCACCGGGACGCCAGCCGGGCTGCGCGAACATGGTTCCTGGCCCACGGTGTACCAGGGCCTCGCCCACCTCCCGTCGGAATTCCGCAAGAGCTGGTTCGAATTCGACAACTACTACAGCGACCGGTCCTACCCCGAAGCGCTCAAAATCGTGTTCCGCGACGAGCCGCGTGTGATCATGGACGTGGGCGCCAACAATGGGAAATGGAGCCTCGCCTGCCTAAGGCACGACCCCGAAGTGCGCATGATCGCCGTGGACCTGCCCGGCCAGCTGCGCGACCTCGAGCGCAACATCGCTCAAGCGGGCATGAGCGCGCGCGTGACCACCCACGCCGCTGATATGCTCGATCCCGCGAGCACCCTGCCTCCGGGAGCCGATGCCATTTGGATGAGCCAGTTCCTCGATTGCTTCAGCGAGGACGAAGTGATGGCCATCCTGCAGAAGGCCAAGGCAGCCCTGAGCGCTGAGGCATCGCTATGGATCATGGAGACCTTCATCGACCATCAGCGGTTCACGGCGGCAGAGTTCTCGCTCGCCGCCACCTCCCTCTACTTCACCGCCATCGCCAACGGCAACAGCCGCATGTACCGCGCTGAGCACTTCGAGCCCTTGGTGGAGCGTGCCGGGCTGCGCATCGTGGAGCGCGTGACCGATGTGGGCCTCGGCCACAGCCTGCTGCGCTGCATGCGCTGATCAGCTCGCCGCGTGGATCCTTGAGAGCAGGTGGCCCTTGCCCACAAGCTCCGCGCAGGTGGCCACGGCGCTCACCGTCACGCCCAGCAGTCCGTGGAGGTTGAGGTTCTGTCCGGTGAGAAGCAGGTTGGGCACCTTGGTGCGCGGCGCGATGAAGGTGCGCAGCGGCGAGGCGCTGTCCTTGCGGATGCCGTACATGGTTCCGTCGGGCGTGCCGATGTAATCGCGGAAGGTGAGCGGGGTGGTGCTGTGCACCGACTTGATCCCCGCGCGCAGGCCGGGGAAGCGCTCCTCGATGACCCCGATGAGCTTCTCCTCGCGCGCGTGCTTGAATTCCATATAGCCGGGATCGCGGTCGCCGGGCTCTGCCACGGTGCTTCGGCTGCCGGCCCATTGCTCCACCTCACCATAGCGCATGTAGGTCATCACGGTGATGGCATCGGCATGCGTCGTTGACTTCTGCGTGGCAGGCGTGGAGAGCATGTAGCCCGATGGCCACCGCGCCGGATCGTAATCCACAGCATCCCAGACACCGCCGTAGAGCATGCGGTACACGTTGTAGTTCAGGTACGGGAACGCGCCGGGCTTCATCACCAGGTGAAGGGCATGGGAGGCCACGGTGTTCTCCAATGATTTGATCCTCGAGCGGTAGGCGGGCCGCACATGGCCCGGCGCGATCGTCCATGAGCATCGCCGGGTGGATATTGGCGATGCACCATTTGCAGCTGAACGACTCGCCGGTCGCGGTGCGAACGGCGCGGACGCCCTCGGGCCCCATATCGAATCCGGTGACCCGCGTGCGCGAACGGATCTCCGCTCCCGCCGAGCGCGCGTTGCTGGCCAGGTGCTTGGCGATCTGCGATCCACCATCGACGCAGCGCCATGAGCTCTCCACATAGGTGTTCTGAACCAGGGCATGCACGTAGAACGGTGAAGCATGGTCTCCGGCATAGAGCGCGTTGTTCCCGCCCAGCACCGTCCGGAGCGTCTCATTCGGGGTGAGCGAGGCGATCACCTGCTCCGCATTCAACGAGAGGCGCTCATCCATCCAATCCTTGGAGTCGCTGTCGCGCACGCGGTAGAGCGGGAAGAGGTCGCAGGTCTCCTGGACCAGGCGCGCGTAGCGCTCAATGGCGCTCCGCTCACCGGGGAAATGCTCGGCCAGCCTGGCCACGAAATTATCCCAGCCTTGCGCGTACGGATAGCTGACGGGATCATCCGGCAGCTCGATGCGGTCGAAGGCGTCCATGTCCATCCGGCGCAGCTTCAGCTTGTCCATGATGCCGTAATAGCTGAAGTACCGGTGCAGGTTCTGGCCCGGTTCAAGGCCGCCGATGTAATGCACGCCCGTATCGAACACGGTCTTGTCGCGGCTGAAGACCTGGAGCGTGCCGCCGAGCTGGTGATTCTGCTCGAGGACGAGCACCTTCATGCCTTCGCGCGCCAGCGTCACGGCGCATTGCAGGCCGCCCAACCCGGCTCCGATGATCACTGCATCATATTGGCTATCGCTCATAGGCTTGTCAGTATGGCCAATTCGTTCGAGGTGCGGCGCGCCGCATGCGCCCATTCCACGCGCAGGCCGCTTGCCGCGGCCATGCCCTCGAACTCCTCCCGGCTGATGAACTGCATCGGTTGATTGGTCTTGTTGAATCCGATCGCAACAGCGATCCGCTCTGTCCACCGCGTGCGCGCATGACGCTCATCACCGCTGCGGAAACCGTCGCGAACATAGATCGCGCCGCCCGGCGCCAAGGCCTGCGAGCAACGCTGGAGCAGGTGCTGTTGTTCTCCGGGCCGCAGGTAGTGCAGCACATCCTTCAGGATGATCGCATCCGACTCGCTGATCGGCGCATGCAGCGCATCGCCTTCCTGCATGGTGATCCCCGGCCAATGGCGGGCCGCGTGCCTGGCGATGGCCACCTTGTCGCGATCGCGCTCAACGGCCACGATACGCCGCTCGGTGGAGCACCAATGCAACAGGAGCGACACCATGCCATGCCCGCTGCCCAGGTCCGTGATGCGCGCTCCAGGCGGGATCCGCTGATTGAGCAGCGCGTGCAGTCCCTCATCCATCCTGGCCTTGATCCGCGCATGCCATTCAAGCACCGGGCCCTTGTAGGTGAATGCGCGCACCAGCCGCTCATGGAAATAGCGCGGCGTCTCCCGGTCGCGGCGCAGCGCTTCGTACTCGGACTTGAACCAGGCCGCAATGCCCTTGGTGCGGTCGCGAGCGCCAGCACCGAACCGCGGATCGCCGGGGGCGATGGGCGGCAGCGGCCGCATGGTGATGGTGGCGTTCTTCAGCAGCGCGTCGCCCTTGCTCATGGCCTCGCCGAATCCATGCAGCAGCACGGGCACGATGGGCGCGCCGATGGTCTCAGCGATGTGGAATGCGCCCTTGTGGAAGCGGCCGATGCTGCCATCGCGCGAACGCGTGCCTTCCGGGAAGATGATCACCGAGACGCCCTGCGCGATGAGCTCGCGCGCACGCTCCACGTTCAGCTCCGTGCCATCCTCGCTGCGGAGGAAGCCCGCGTAACGCACCACCCGGCCGAAGAAGGGGCTGTTCCACACCCAGCGGTTGGTCATCATCACTGCCCTCGGGGTGATCATGAGCATGGCGAGGATGTCGATGAAGGAGGCATGGTTCGCGATCACGATCGCGGGCCTGTCCTTCAGCAGCGGTGCGAAGGACCGGATGTCCTTGCGCACATTGGCCATCACGTACACGAGCGATCCGGTGAAGAGCCGCACGATGCTCCGCGTCCAATGCTGCTTGATGCGCTTGGGCGCAGGCACGAACATGAAGAGCGCCCAAGCCACGCTCAACAGGATGCAGCCCAGCAGGAAGTAGCTGAAGGCGAACAGGGAGAACAGCAGCGAGAGCAGCGTGAAGGGCTGCCTTCCCCTATCGGCCCTGTCGCCAATGAACAGGCCGAAGAGCACGGGCTGCACGGTAAGCGCAACGGCCAGCAGGGCCGCCATCCCCGTGACGGCCAGTGCGGCGATGGAACGGAGCGCAGGATGCGCCGCCAGGAAGAGCGCTCCTGTTCCGATGATCGTGGTTATCGCTGAGAGCACAACGGCGCTCCGGAACGAGCGCGTATGGTCGGTGCCGGTGCGGTGCCGGGCGAGCATGCCCTCGGTGGTGAAGATGCAGTAGTCGTCCCCGAGGCCGAAGATGAAGGTGCACACCATGATGTTCACCAGGTCGAATCGGATGTCGAGCAGCCCGCAGAGCCCGAGTATCCAGGCCCAACCAAGGGCCATAGGCAGGAATGTGAGCAGCGCGAGTTCGATGCGGCCATACGTGATGAGCAGTGCGAGGAATACGATGGCGGTGGTGCGCCAGAGGATGCCTGAGAGGTCCTCATCGATCACCTGGGCCACATGCGCGCCGAGCATCCCGCGGTGCATCACTTCGACACCATCCAGCGCGGTCATGCGGTCGCTCACCGCATCCACTTCAACGGGCGGCACCATCAAGCGAACAGCCACGAGCGTTTCGCCATCCGCTGACCCGATGAATTCGCCCGGAAGTCGGAGGCCCGCATGAGCGGGTCCGTGACGGCCGTGCCCTTCGATCTGCTGCAAGAACCCATTGAAGGCATCGGACGTGAATCCATTGCGCACGGCTGCTTCGCGAATGCGCTTCACAAGCCGATCCGCGCCATCAGCCTGGAACGCATCGCTCCAAGACTTCAACTTCGATCGCTTGGTCCGTTCCGAAGGATCAAGATCACAAGGCAGCGCTCCTTCCGCTCGACCTGCGCTGCGCTCTGCCGCAATAGCGACCTCCAAGCGCTGCCGCGCTTCTTCCTGTGTGCCGCCCACGCCCGTGATGAACACCGGCACGGCGCGATCACGGCTCCCTTCCATCCGGTCGCGCACTTGGCGCATGTCCGCAGGGATCAGGCTGAGCCGTTCCGGGTCCGCATCCTGCTGCACACGGCCGGCGAATGGCAACAGGCCCGCCGTGACGATGACGATGCCGGGCAGCGCGATCCATCGGCCTGCGCGCGGAGGAGCAGCCGCGTGCGACCCCGCTCCTTCGTCACTGATGTTCTTGCGCGCGCGCACCGCCGGCACGAAATGCGGCAGCACAAGCAGCACCATGAAGAGCGCACCAGCGAGCATGAAGCCAGCGATCACGCCCAGGTCGGCGAGGACCCTGCTGCTGGCGAAGGACAGGGCCCCGAAGGCGAGCACCGTGGTGATGCAGCCCAGCAGCATGGGCGCCGTGACTTCGCGCAAGGTGGCGGCTACATCCCGGCGATGGCGCAAGTGCGTGAGGAAATGGAAGGAATAATCGAGCGCGATCCCGAGCAGCGCAGAGCCGGCTCCGATGGCCAGTCCGGAGACGCTGCCGCGCAAGAAGGCCAGCGCGCCCACCCCAACCACGAAGCCGAATAACGGCGGGAGCAGGAAGACCGGCATGAGGCGCAGGTCTCGATAGTACCAGAGCAGCAGCAGCAGCACCAGCGCAAGGGCCACCGCCGATGTGCGGATCGAATCGGCGCCGATGGCCGAGCGATTGGCCACCGCCATGGGCGCAGCTCCGAACGCGGCGGCCTTGATGCCTCCCGAACGCACGGCGTCCATGGACCTGTTCAGCACATCCATCATCCGTTCCGGATCCGCAGCGCCTTCCGCCGATGGCCAGAGCAAGGCCACGGCCATGCTGCTATCCGGGCTGAAGAGCACGCCATCGATCAGGGCAGCGCTGCCGCCGAAGGCGCCTGCCAACAGTCGATCCCGCAACGGCTGCGTGAGCCCGAAGGGATCGTGGAGCAAGCGCTCCGCATCGAACTCGCCGCCTGGCGCGGCAAGAGCGTTGCGCACGGCCTTCACCGCACTGTCAAGCGCACGGTCATCGGCCGCGGCCAGCCACTGAAGCCGCTGAGCATCGGCATGCAGCGGGATGCGGTGGGTGATCCCGTTAAGGAGCTCCTCGGCCAAGGCCGCATCGGGGCGGCAGAATGCACTATCCACCGCGCCTTGCGGATCTTCAAGCACCTGCGCCACGAATCGATCGGCGGCGGCGATCAGGCCGTCGCGGTCGGCGCCATCAACGAAAAAGCCGACCGTGATGGGGCCTTGTGCGCCGCCTTGCTCCAGCAGCACGCGGTAATGCCGAAGGGAAGGGTCGTCCGGGAGCGCGTCGAAGAGATCAGTGCTGAAGCGCGCCCGGCTTGCAGACCAAGCCGAAACGGCTGCAATCAACAGCGCGAGCACGGCCCACAGCCATCGCCTACGGCGCGTACGTTCATAGATCCCTGAAATCGCTCCGCCCATGGCGTTGCGGGTAAACATAGGCTAAGGCCTACTTTCGTGGCCCCTTTGAAGAAAATGAAGTCGAGCGTATCCCCTGCCACCGGCCTGGAAGCGATGGGCCTGGGCACGTTCATCGGCATTGTGCAGGGCAATCGGTTCGTGGCGGATGAGGCCAGCTGGGACCGTGTGCGCCGCTCATTCACCTACCTGACCGAAGTGGCGCACAAGCAGGTGGTGTACGGCATCAATACAGGCTTCGGGCCCATGGCCCAGCATGCGGTGAGCGCGGCTGATCATCAAGCGCTGCAATACAACCTGGTCAGGAGCCATGCCTCGGGCACCGGCACGGATCTGCCCGATGAAGCGGTGCGGGCCATGATGCTGGTGCGCGCCATCACCTTCCTGCACGGTCGCTCGGGCGTATCGGAACCCGTGGTGCGGCAATTGATCGCCTTCCTCGATCACGGCATCTGCCCGCGCGTGCCTTCGCTGGGCGGAGTGGGCGCCAGCGGCGACCTCACCCAGCAAGCGCACCTCTGCCTTGGGCTGATCGGCGAGGGGCGCGGCACGCTCCATGGGCGCAGCGACAGCATGGAAGCCATCCTGGGGCGTTGCGGGCTTAAGCCTGTTAACCTGCAGCTGCGCGACGGACTCGCCATGCTCAATGGCACGGCGGCCATGACCGGGATCGGGCTGCTCAACGTGCAGCGCGCGCATACCCTCATCGATCGCGCCATCGGGCTCTCGGCGCTGATCACCGAAGCCTTGGGCACTTGGACCGATCATCTAGGCGAGCCCCTGAACGGCGCCAAACGGCATCGGGGCCAGCAAGAGGCGGCGCGACGCATGCGCGAAGCCCTTGCCGGAGCGCAATCGGTGCGCGATCGCATGGAGCACCTCTCGTCCAACGGCAGCGGCACCTTCAACCACATGGTGCAGGAGCATTACAGCATCCGCTGCGTGCCGCAGGTCGTAGGCCCCATCCTCGACCGTGCGAGCCAATGCGAGCGCACCTTGTTGGACGAGCTGCATTCGATCGATGACAATCCGCTGATCGACCCGGACAACGGCATCCACCACGGCGGGAATTTCCACGGCGACCAGGTATCGCTGGAGATGGATACGCTGCGCTTGGCCCTCGTGAAGCTGTGCATGCTGGCCGAACGGCAGCTCAACTTCCTCCTCAACGACAAGGTGAATCAGCGCTTCACGCCCTTCCTGAACCTGGAGGCGCCTGGCCTGACGCTGGGCATGCAGGGCATGCAATTCACCGCGACCAGCACTACGGCCGAGTGCCAGGCCCTATCCACTTCGCTGTACGTGCACAGCATCTCCAACAACAACGACAATCAGGACATCGTGAGCATGGGCACCAACGCCGCGCTGGCCACGGCCCGTGTCATCGGCCACGCCCAGCGCGTTCAATCGATCCTGGCCATCGCTGCGGCGCAAGCCATTGACATCGCAGGGCTCCAGGACCGCCTTTCGCCTGCAGGCAGGGCCATGCACGCGCTCATCCGCTCGGCGTCGGCGCCCATACGATCCACGAGCGATCCCGCTGCCGCCATCGACGCCGTGCACGATGCGCTGTATACCGCAATACGTCCCTCCGCATCATGAGCACCGTGAAATGGGCCTTGATCACCGGCGCATCGCGCGGCATCGGCCGGGCCATCGCCCTCGACCTGGCGCGCGTTCATGGCCTGAGCATCATCGTGAACTACGCATCGAACGAAGCCGCAGCGCGCGAAGTAGCCGGCCTGGTCCGTGCTTCGGGGGCCGAAGCCCACTTGGCCGCATTCGATGTGCGCGATGCCGGCGCGGTCACGGCAGCTTTGGCGGAATGGCGCGCGGCGCATCCGCAAGCGCGATTGGAGGTGCTGGTGAACAATGCCGGCATCACGCGGGACAATCTGCTGGTGTTCATGAAGCGCGAGGACTGGCACGATGTGGTGGATACGCACCTCAACGGCTTCTTCAATGTGACCACGGCGGTGCTCCAAGGATTCGTGCGGCAGCGCGGAGGCCGCATCATCAACGTGGTCTCGCTCAGCGGCGCCAAGGGTGTTCCCGGCCAGGCGAACTACTCGGCTGCCAAGGCAGGCGTGATCGGCGCCACCCGCTCTCTCGCGCAAGAGGTTGCCAAGCGCGGCATCACGGTGAATGCCGTGGCCCCGGGATTCATCGAGAGCGATATGACCAAGGACCTTCCGGTGGATCAATTGAAAGCGCTCGTGCCCATGGGCCGCTTCGGCACGCCGGAGGAAGTCGCATCGGTGGTGAGCTTCCTGGCATCACCCGGCGCGGCCTACATCACCGGCGAAGTGATCCACGTGAACGGAGGACTGCATTCGTGATGGAGCATCGCGTCGTCATCACCGGCATGGGCCTCTGGAGCTGCTTGGGCCAGAGCCTGCAAGAGGTGGAAGCCGCTTTGCGCGCGGGCCGTTCAGGCATCGGCTTCGCCCAGGGCCGCAAGGACATGGGCTACCGCAGCGCCCTTACGGGGGTCGTTCCCACGCCCGATCTGAAGGGCCGGCTCACTCGCCGCGAGCGCATCGGAATGGCCGAGCAGGCCAACTACGCGTTCGCCGCCACGGAGCAGGCCTTGGCGCAGGCCGGCATCGATCGCGCCTGGCTCGAGGCCAATGAGACCGGGATCATCTTCGGCAACGACAGCTCTGCGCTGGCCGTGATGGAATCGGTGGACACCATCCGAAAGAAGAATGACACCACCTTGGTGGGCTCTGGCGCCATCTTCCAAGGCATGAACTGCACGGTGACCATGAACCTGAGCACCATCCTCAAGCTCAAGGGCATCAATTTCACGCTGAGCGGCGCCTGCGCGAGCGGCTCGCACGCCATCGGAATCGGGTACCTGCTGATCAAGCAAGGCTTGCAGCGCATGGTGATCTGCGGGGGCGCCCAGGAAGTGAACGACTATGCGTTCGGCAGCTTCGATGGGATCAGCGCATTCAGCACGAAAGAAGACGATCCTGCCGGAGCATCACGGCCCTTCGATGCGAACCGCGATGGGCTCGTGCCCAGCGGCGGTGCGGCAGCGCTGATCATCGAGAGCCTCGAATCGGCGCGCCAGCGCGGCGCCGCCATCCTTGGCGAGATCACCGGATACGGCTTCTCCTCCAACGGCGACCACATCTCCGACCCGAACCTCGACGGGCAAGTGCGCGCGCTGCGCATGGCCCTGGGCATGGCCGGCATCAGCGCAGCGGACATCGATTACGTGAACGCCCATGCCACGGGCACCCCCGTTGGCGACCGCATCGAGGCGCAGGCCATCGACGCTGTTTTCGGACAGCGCCGGCCTTACGTGAGCAGCACCAAGAGCATGACCGGGCACGAATGCTGGATGGCCGGCGCCAGCGAAGTGGTTTACTCGATGCTGATGATGCTCGGCGGGTTCATCGCCCCGAACGTTAATTTGCGCCAGCCGGACGAGGACAGCTCCAAACTGAACCTGGTCCGGGAGACCATCGAGGCACCCATCAACCGATTCCTTTCCAACTCCTTCGGCTTCGGCGGGACCAACTCCACTCTGATCGTGCAACGCTACCAGGACTGATTCACGCCATGGCCCATTCCGTTCATCGACAGGAGATCATCGAGAAGACCAAGAGATTCCTCAGTGAGGAGTTCGAGGTGGACCCTGACACGATCACGCCCGAGGCACCGTTGAAGGAGACCCTGGCGCTCGATAGCCTCGACTATGTGGACCTTGTGGTGGTGATCGAGGAGAATTTCGGCTTCAAGGTGAAGGGAGAGGACTTCTTGAAGATGACCACCTTCAACGACTTCTTCGACCATATCGAAGCGAACGTGCCCGCGCAGGCGTGAGCTCGCAAAGCGGAACCTGGAAGGGAACAAGTCGCGGCACACCGCTCGGCTATCGGTTCTTCATCCTCGTCCTGCGCACGCTCGGCCCCCGGGTGGCGCATGCCTTCCTATGGCTCGTGGTGCCTTGGTACGCCCTCACTGCACGTGCCAGCAACAAGGCCATCCGCAGCTACTTCCAGCGGCTCCGCGCAATGGGCCATCACGAGCGCCTCACCGTGATCGGATCCTACATGACTTTCGGCAGATCGCTCATCGATCGTGCCGCCATGCGCGCCGGACGTGCCGGCGATTACACCTGGCTAAAGCTCGGAACCGTGCAGCCCTTGAGGGATGCAGGTGCCGGCGTGGTGATCAGCGCGCATGTGGGCAACTGGGAACTCGCGGGCAACCTGCTCGGCCATCAGTCCGAAATGCCTGTGCACGTGCTGATGCAGGATGCCGAGGTAGCGGCCATCGCGCGTGCGCAGGAAAAGGGGCAGGAGAGGCGCGCATTCAATGTGATCGCCATCAAGGACGACTTCTCGCACGTGTACGCTGCGGCCGAGGCCATGCGGTCCGGCGGACTGCTCTGCCTCCACGGCGATCGGTTCCTGCCCGGCGCGCGAACCGTTGCCCGGTCCTTCCTCGGCGCCGATGCGCTCTTCCCGGTGGGACCCTTCGCCCTCGCCCGCTCGCTGCAGGTTCCCGTGACCTATGCCTTCGTGGTGAGCACGGCACCGTTGAGCTACGCCTTCCACGCCACGGCCCCATTGCCAGCAGGCTCTTCCGTCGACACGCTCATCGATGCCTATGTGCAGGCGCTGGAGCAGGTGGTGAACAAGTATCCGCTCCAGTGGTTCAATTATTATGACTTTTGGCGCCATGACACAGGCCCTGGCCAGCGGCGCTGACGCATTGGCGCTGATCCCTCAGAAGTCGCCCTTCGTGCTCGTCGACACCTTGATCGGCGCTGCACCGGCGCGTTACCACAGCGCATTCACCGTGCCGGCAGGCCATGTGCTGCTGCGCGGCTCCGAGCTGAGCGAGGCCGGCTTGATGGAGAATGCTGCGCAGACCGCCGCAATGGGCGTCGGGCATCTCGCCAAGCTCCAAGGCGCACCGCCTCCATTGGGCTTCATTGGCGCCCTCTCGCGCATCGAGGTGCTTGCCCTCCCCTCGGTCGGTGAGCGGATCGAGACGGTGGTTGAACTGCGCCATGAAGTGATGAGCGCACGCGTGCTCGAGGCCACCGTGCAGCGCGGACAGGAGGTCATCGCACGGCTCGAATTGAAGGTCTTCATCATCGACGAGAACGCGACGGCATGATCGAGAGCAGCGCAGAGCGGGCCATCACCTTCGGAGACCTGGACCCGATGGGGATCGTATGGCACGGCAACTACATCCGCTTCATGGAGCTCGGTCGCGAGGCCTTCGGGCGGGCGCACGGCCTCGATTCCATACGGATGTACGATCAAGGCTACTACACCCCCATCGTGCGCGCCACCATCGACCACAAGGCCATGCTCAGCTACGGCGATACCGTGGTCGTCCGCGCATGGATCAAGCCGAGCCCAGCGGCGAAGATCATATTCCAGTACGAGCTCACGCGCAAATCCGATCACGCAGTGGTGGCCACCGCAGAGACCGTGCAGGTCTTCCTCGACCGTGATCGCAAGCTCCTGCTCGATGTGCCTGATTTCTACCGGGCCTGGCAGGAAGAGCATCAGCTCGTGGCCCGATGAGCGCAGCACCCATCTGGATCGGTGCAGCCCATTGCGTGAGCGCGCTCGGGGAAGGACCACGTTCCCATGTGAATCGCATGCGCGATGGCGGAACCGCGTTGCGCACCATCGCCGACCTCACCAGTAAGCCGATGGTCGCGGGCTTGATCCCCGATGAGCTGCTGCCCACCGGCCCGCGGCGCATCCAACGCCTGCTGGACCGCTGCCTGCTCGGCCTGCTGGACGACCTGAAGCCCCGGCCGGATGAACGCTGGCTGCTCGTGGTCGCTACCACCAAAGGCGACATCGCCGCGCTGGAACAGGGTGATGCCGCAGCCAGCGCGCTGCCCCTGCTGGGTGAGCATGCGCGCCAGCGTTGCGGCTTCAGCGCCCAGCCGCTAGTGGTATCGCTCGCCTGCGCCTCAGGAACGGCCGCGCTGATCCTGGCGTGCAGCGCCATCGAGCAGGACCGGTACGACCATGCCATCGTCATCGGCGCCGATGCGCTCAGCCGATTCGTGCTTGAAGGCTTCGCATCGCTATATGCGCTTGATGCGGTGCCCTGCAGGCCCTTCGATGCACAACGGGCGGGCACGACCCTTGGCGAAGCGTGCGCTGCCGTGGCGGTCTCCAGGGATCGGGACCGCATTCCCGGAGTGATCGGCCGCTGGGTGGCAGGCAGCATCGCGCACGATGCCAATCATATCTCGGGCCCATCGCGCACCGGCGAAGGGCTCTTGCGCGCAGTGCAGAGCGCCTTGCGAATAGCCGACCTGCGCCAATCCGATATCGCTGCGGTGAACGCGCATGGCACGGGCACCGTTTACAACGACGCCATGGAATCGATCGCCTTCGAGCGCTGCGGGCTCTCTCATGCTCCGCTGAGCGGCTACAAAGGCTGGTTCGGCCACACGCTCGGGGCGGCGGGGCTCCTGGAAGCGATCATTGCCGTGAAGGCGCTGCGGGAGGGAATCGTGCTGCGCACCTTGGGCCTCAGCGAGCCCGGCGTTCCGGGCCGCGTGAATGCCATCAGCACCGATGCTGCGGTCCCGGGCCGCACGCTGCTGAAGACCTCTTCCGGATTCGGAGGATGCAATGCTGCCGTGATCATCGAAGCTGAATCATGAGCATCCTGGCCAGCACCACGTATCGCGATGGCGCATTCACCTCGGTCGGCGCGCGATTCGAATCTGCGGAAGGCGATGCCGATCAGCGTTTGGCCGCCGCATGGGGTCAATTACGGATCGACTATCCGCGCTTCCACCGCGCTGACCGCCTTTCGCGCTTGCTGCTCTTGAGCGCTGCACCCTTCTTCGAGGCCAACGGCCCTATGGCGGCATGTGATGCCGGAACCATCGGCATGCTGCTCTGCACCTGCACCGGCAGCATGGAGAGCGATGCGCGCTACCAAGCGCTCCTGCACGATGAAGGCGTGGCCAGTCCGGCCCTCTTCGTGCCCACGCTCCCCAGCATCGCCCTCGGCGAGCTCAGCATCCGTCATGGATTGCACGGCAGCGGAGTTTGCCTGATGATGCCAGCGCCTTCAGCGTCCGCCTTGGCGCCGGCCATCGGCATGCTGAAGCAGCAGGGCATGCGCCGCATCGTGTGCGGCTGGGCCGATACCTTCGCCAGCCATGCCCGATCGGCCTTCGCCGCGATTGATGCGGAAACCTGGGCCGATACCCGCTTGAACCAACTCCAATCCCTGTTCGATGAGCACTGAGCCGACAACTGAACTGAAGCAGGACCTGAAAGCGCAAATCATCAAGCACCTGAACCTGCAGGACCGCACCGTGGAGAGCATCGCCGATGACACCCCGCTCTTCGGCGAAGGGCTGGGGCTCGACAGCATCGATGTGCTGGAACTGATCGTGCTGATGGACCGCCAGTACGGCGTGCGCATCAGCGATCCGCAGGAGGGCCGGACCGTGTTCCAGAACGTGACCACGATGGCCGAACACATCTTGGCCAAGCGGTGAACCTACCGGCCATCGGGATCACCGGCGCTGGCGCCGTTTGTGCCATCGGATCGAGCACCGCCGAGATCGCGCATGCGCTCGATGAAGGACGGAGCGGGATCGTGCCGCGGCGGATCCGAGGGTTCCCGGAACTGCATGTCGGCGCCGTTGCGCTGAGCAACCCCGAGATCGCGCAACGCCTGGGATTGGGCGCCGACAGTCCGCGCTCACGCACGGCGTTGCTGGCCATGCTCGCTGCCCGTGAGGCGGTGGGCGAAAGCGCCCAACCGGATACGGCGGTGATCAGCGCGAGCACCGTTGGCGGCATGGACCTCACCGAGGACCTGTTCGACGACTGGCGCAAGGGCCGGATGGAGCAAGCGCGGATAGCCCGGGAGCACCCGGTGAGCGCGCACACGGAAGCCGTGGCCAGCGCCATCGGTTCGCGCGCCTTCCGCACCACCATCAGCACCGCATGCAGCTCATCGGCCAATGCCATCGCCATGGGTGCCCGCTTGCTGCAACAAGGAAGGGCGCGGCGCGTGCTGGCAGGCGGATCCGATCCGCTCTGCCGTTTCACCATGGCCGGATTCCGCGCATTGAGCGCGATGGACCCGCAGCACTGCCGCCCATTCAGCCCTGAGCGCAAGGGCATGAACCTCGGCGAAGGCGCGGCCTACCTGGTGCTCGAGCGCCTCGACGATGCCGTTCGAGAAGGACGCGTGCCTTTGGCCCTGCTCGCTGGCTGGAGCAATCGAAACGATGCGCATCATGCCACGGCCACCTCGCCTGATGGGCACGGCCCCTTTCAAGCCATGCAAGAAGCCATTGCCCGCGCCGGGCTGGAACCAAGCGACATCGACCACATCAACGCCCACGGCACTGGAACCGACAACAACGACGACACCGAACTCCGCGCCATGGAGCGGCTCTTCGGCACGGTGCCGCCCTTCACGAGCACCAAAACGCTCACCGGCCACACGCTCGCAGCGGCTGGTGCGCTCGAAGCCGTGATCGCCCTGCAATGCCTCCGCACGGGTCTGGTGCCAGCCGCCAGCATCGCGCAAGCGCCGATGAACGGTCACACCGCGATGCCCGTAGCCGCGCCGATGCGTGCAGCCCTGAAAGCGATCCTCAGCAGTTCCTTCGGCTTCGGCGGGAATTGCTCCGCACTCGTGATCACAAGGCCCGCATGAGCATCGTCCGCAGCACATCGCGACTGGGCCCCATCGAAGGCGATCCCGCACCGATCCCGGCATCGGCGGCAAGGAGGCTCTCGAGCATCCAGCACGAAGCCTGCCTGCTGTCGCTCGCAGCGCTGCATCGCGCAGGCGTCGCGCGGCCCGATGCCATCGTGGCCAGCACCGCGCTGGGCTGCCTCGATGACACCGAGCGCTTCCTCACCGACCTGCATGACGCAGGCGATGCCCTGCTCTCACCCCTCCCCTTCATGCGATCGACGCACAACACCATGGCGGGCCAACTGGCGCTGATGCTGAAGTGCGATGGCCCGAACATCACGCATGCGCAAGGCTTCGATGGATTCCATGCCTCCTTGGTGGAAGCCGAGATGCTGCTGGACGAACGGCCCGAGTGGAACGTGCTGGTGCTCGCGATCGATGAGCGCACGGCATTGCTGGATCGCCTGGCCCAAGCCCTGCAACCCGGATCCATCGTTGGCGGCGGAGGGGAAGCGTTCCTGCTCACCGGCGCAAGCGACCAAGGCCTTGCCAGGATCACCTGGGCAGAGGGAAGGACGGCGACTCCTTTGCTCCCGGATCCTGCACTCCCCTTCCACGGCTCCATGCTGGCCCAGCGCATGGGCGATGCGATCACCAGCGGATTGCGCTCAACGCTGCGCATCGGTCCGAATGGATCAGGTGCAACCGATCTGCTCCTTTCGCCATGGTGACCCACGCGCGCACCCGATGGCCTTTCCTGGGCCTGCATGCGATCGCGATCGCCGGGCTTGCGCTCGGCTGGTGGGGCGCATGGCCCATCTTGATCACCCTGCTCGCGCACCTGGCCTTGCTCGCATGGGGAAGCGCCACCCCTGGTGCTGGCTTCTTCATCGCGCACGCGCGGTCGTTGCCCGAAGGTCAGCTTGCGCTCACCTACGACGATGGCCCGGCTCCGGACCGCACCCCGGCCTTGCTCGACCTGTTGAAGCGCGAGCAGGTGCAAGCTACCTTCTTCTGCATCGGCGAGCGCGTGGAGCGCGCGCCTGAACTCGCGAAACGCATCGTGGATGAAGGCCATGCCATCGCTGTTCATACCCACCGTCACCCGTGGTGGTGGGGATTCATGCCCGCGTCCATCGCGAGCAAGGAGATCGCGCGTTGCGGAGCGGCCATTGCCAAGGCCACGGGCTCAGCACCTGCGCTCATGCGCCCTCCCTTCGGGGTTACCAGTCCGGCTACGGCCCGTGCCATGCGACGAAGCGGCCTTATGCCTGTTGCATGGGACCTTCGCAGCTTCGACACCATGAGCATCGATGCCGACCTCCTTGCTGCACGGGTGGTGCCGCAGCTGAAGCGGTCCTCGATCGTTCTGATGCACGACACCGCGCCCTCCGCCATCGGGCTCACCCAGGAGCTGATCCGTGAGGCCCGCACGCTTGGCAGGAAGTTCGTAAGGCTCGATGCTGCCATGTTCCAGGTCCGCACGGTCCTCGCTCCCCTCGCCTTCGGTGCCATGTGCACGGGCCTGCTGCCCCAGCTGTCAAGCGCGCAGTCCGTTCCGCAGCCCATCGCTGCGAATGACCCCTTGGTGATGAAGCTGCGTGCCCAGGCCAAAGCCGACGCGAATGTGCAAGCGGCATTCACGCAAGAGAAGCGCATCCAGGGCTTGGCGAAGCCGCTGGCCAGCGAAGGGCGCTTAGCCTTCCAGGCACCGGACAAGCTGCGCTGGCAAGTGAACTCACCAGCTGCCATGACCGTTGTGGTGGCCGGAAAGAGCGTGCGTGTGCAAGAGCAGGGCAAGGAACGGGCAGCGAGCCCGCGTGAGAAGCAGGTATTCACGGGCGTCCAGCGATTGATCGGCGCCCTGCTCACCGGCAGCGCGTTCGCAGAGAGCGGGATGCCGGCGGAGTTCTTCCGCGATGCTGGTGCGCTCCTGGTGGAATTGAAACCGGAGCAGGCCGGCATGAAGAACAGGATCGACCGCATACAGCTGCGCTTCTCCACAGCCACGCTGGCCCTCGATGAGCTCAGCATCCTGCGCCCGAACGGTGATGCCACCATCACGCGCTTCCATGACGCGCAGCGCGACGTACCCTTGCCCACGAGCACCTTCACGCTGCCATGACCGGATCCGAATCGCAAGCGCTCTTCCTCATCGATGACATGCCGGAAGCCGGCCCGAACGGGACCGCGCATGCGCGCGTGCAAGCGGACCATCCCATCCTGCAGGGGCATTTCCCGGGAAGGCCTGTAGTGCCCGGCGTTTGCCTGGTGGATCTCGTGCTGCGCGTTTGCAGCGCGTTGCTGGGAGCTGAGCATCGCATCATCCGCGCGCGGTCGATCAAATTCCTCATGCCCGTCGAGCCGTCCACAGCACCTGAACTGGCCGTGCACGCATCCGTTCTGCACGCCGATGGATCCGTGAAAGCCGAAGCGCGGATCATGGCCGGCGAAACCGTGGCCATGAAGCTCACGGCCGAATTGGCCCCGGCACACTGAAAGACGCGCGCCATGCCGCCCAGGATCGCCGTGGTGATGGCCACTTACAACAATGCCGGCACCTTGGCCGCGGTGATCGCCAGCGTGAAGCGCGTTGCGCCGGGCCCTGTGATCGTGGTGGACGATGGCAGCACGGACAGCACCGAGACGATCCTCCGGGAGGCCCAAGGAATCGAATGCTTGCGCGTGGCGGCGAACAAAGGCAAGGGCCATGCGCTGCGAATCGGCTTCGCTCATGCACGAGCTATCGAATGCTCGCATGCGATCACCATCGATTCCGACGGGCAGCACGATGCGGATGACATCCCTGCCATCGCCGCAGCGATCCTGGAAGAGCCCAAGGCCATGGTGATGGGCGTGCGGAACATGGATCAAGCCAGCGTGCCGGGCCGCAGCTCCTTCGGCAACCGCTTCAGCAACTTCTGGTTCAAGGTGGAAACGGGTCTCACGCTGCGCGACACGCAGACCGGCTTCCGCGGCTGGCCCCTGGCACCGATGGAAAGAATGCGCTGGCTCACGGACCGCTTCGGATTCGAGGTGGAGGCCATCGTGAAGCTTGCATGGCGCGGAACACCATTCGAGCAGGTACCGGTGCGCGTGCGCTACGATTTCCCCGAGCGGGTCTCGCACTTCAAGCCCTTCCTCGACTTCTCGCGCATCAGCGTGCTGAACGCCTGGCTGGTGACCTGCGCGCTCGCTTGGTATTGGCCGAAGCGCTTGATCCTGCAAGGCGGCTTGTGGCGGGCGATCAAGGCCGAAGCGGTGCACCCCGAAGAGAGCTCCATGCGAAAGGCCTGTGCGATCGGCTTCGGCCTCTTCATGGGCATCGTGCCCATCTGGGGCCTGCAACTCCTGGTCGGGATCCCGCTGGCATACCTGTTCCGGCTGAATCGCGTGCTGTTCGTGGCGGCAGCCAACATCAGCATCCCGCCGATGATCCCGGTGATCCTATACGCCAGCTACCGGATGGGCGCGCCCTTCGCAGGGGCCGAAGCCTACCTCCCAGCCAGCCTCGATGACCTTTCCTTGGCCGGGATCCACGAGCATGTCGTGCAATACGCCGTCGGCGCCGTCGTGTTGGCCGCATGCATGGGGGCCATCGGCGTCGCCATCGCCTTCCCGTTACTGCGGATCTTCAGGCAGCGGTGAGCGAGGCGGGCACGGTTAATCCGCGCGCCCCCATTCCTTCCAGGGTAGCCAGGCATCGGAGATATGCCCACGTTTAAGCCCGGCTCGGTATCCGTGGTGCGCACTTTGATCGTGTAACGGGCGTCGCTCTTATCCTTTCCAGCCATGAGCGCCACCTTTCCTTTCGACAGGCGCTCGTTGAGCATTTCCTCGAATCGAGGCTCGTACACGCTGGAGCGAGCCGCTACCCACATCTCAGTCCATGAATCGCCTTTGCCAGCCTCTTTATCGTTGTGCTCCCTCCGCTTCTTCTCCACGTACTTCTCCTCCGTGAACTTGCCTACCACCATGTTCTCATAGCTGTACACGAGCATCACGGCCGATTCATCTGCACGTGCGGAGAAATCACCTTTCCTGAGAATGGCACGCATGGGTGAGGCACCGAATTGGGCGAGGCCCGGAGCAACGGGCATGAGGACCGCGGACGGCGATTGGGAGCGAAGCATGGGTATTTGGGGGGCGCAGTCTATTCGCTTCCTGCCAAGCGTCGCTTCATTCAGAATACGCTGCAAGAGCATTGCCTGCCCGAGGTCCGCGCAGACGATCATCTTTGTCCTCCCTTCGCCATGGCCACCGCTCTTGTCCTACCGGCAACCCCACCAATCGCTCCGGCGTATGAGGCCGCCATGCAACGGCAGCAATACGCGGTGATCGACGTGGAGGTCACCGAAGGGGACCCCACGCGCGGGCGGGTGATGGAGGTGGCGGTGATCGCGCTGGATGGCAGCCGTGAGCGGCTTCGCTGGGACAGCCTGGTGCAACCCCGCGAGCGCGTTCCGTGGTTCACCCGCAAGCTCACAGGCATCGACGATGACCTATTGCGCCATGCACCCTGTTTCCATGAGATCGCCAGCACCTTGGCCACGCTCACGCAGGACCGCATCGTGGTGGCCCATAACGTCCGTTTCGACATGACCGCGCTGCGCCATGAGTTCGCTCGGGTGGGCCTCCCCTACGAGCGGGCCACGGTCTGCACCGAACGCGTGGGCCGTAGGCTGATGCCCGCCCTCGAGCACTACAACCTCACGAGCCTCTGCCGGCATTTGGGCATACACTTCCCGAAAGCCCATCGTGCCTTGGCCGATGCAGAGGCCACAGCGGAACTGCTCAAGCGCATGATCCAGGAATTCGGTTCCGAGGCGGTGCTGGGCGGCTTGTTGCCAGAGCGGTTGGCCAAGCGCGCCTAACCAAGCAGGGCATTGCTCGCCCACAGGACCCACATCACGATCGCGGCGCCGCTGCCGAAGAAGGCGAGTCGCATTCCAAGGCGTGATCGCTTCACGCTCGCGGCCGTGTAGCGCAGCAAGTGCTTCCTGGCCCTGCGCTGCCCCCACCAGCCGAATGCGATGGCATAGAGACCGAGCACCAGCGCAAGTGAACAAAGATGCCCGGCGAACGCCAGCGGAACGCTCAAGGCGCCGAAGACCAGGGTCACCGTCGAGAGCGGAAGCCGCCGTTCATCCTGTTTCATCATTGAATCCCGCGCAAGGCGGCATCGATTGGAAGCACCTGCGGGATCACCAGTTCGTCGCCTGCGTTGCGGATCGCATGCTGCGCGATCGCAGCACGGTCTTCTTCGGTGGCCTGATGGCGCATGCGCGCGCGTACTTGTTCCTCAGTGACGCCGTCGCGCGCCATCACCCGGCGTATCCGCTCCGGCGCCGGGCAGCTTACAGTGATCACCTGATCGAAGCGCTTCCAGCCCTCGTTCTCGGCCAGCAGCGCTGCTTCCATGATCACATAGGGGGCCTCCTGCTCACCGACCCATCGATCGAAATCGGCACGGACGGCCGGATGCACGATAGCGTTCACCGCTTGGCGCGCCTGCTCGTTGTTGAAGATGATGTCCGCCAACGCCGCTCGATCCAATCGGCCATCACGGTATATGCCCTGCCCGAAACGAGCGGTCAGCGCCGATCTCAAGGCCGCATCGGTCTCCATCAGCGCACGCGCTCGCTCATCAGCGTGGTACACGGGTATCCCGAGGACCGCGAAGACCTTGGCCACGGTGCTCTTTCCGCTGCCGATCCCGCCGGTGAGGCCTACGCGTAGCATGGGTCAGTAGCAGGCTGGGGGTTGAAGGTTGACCGGGAGGTTGGGGGTTGCTTCAGCCATTGGTTGATCCTGTACCCAATCCTCAACCTGCGGCAACCTTCATTCAACCCTCAACCCGCATTCAACCTTTAATTCTTCACAGCTTCATTCAATTGCATGGTGCTGTCCATGGCGATGGCGCTCTTCTCGAAGCGGAGCTTCACGTTGTTGTCCACTTCAACGAGGATCGTGGTATCCGCCACCTCCAGCACCTTGCCGTGGATGCCGCCGATGGTGACCACCTTGGCCCCTTTCTGCAGCGCCTCGCGGAATTTCTTGGCGTCCTTGGCCTTCTTCTGCTGGGGGCGGATCATGAAGAACCAGAAGACCACCATGATGAGGCCCATCATGATCCAGAACTGAGGACCGCCGCTGGCACTGGGTTCCGCAGGTGCGGCTTGAAGGAGGATTGAGTGAAGGAGCATCGTTTCGTTGCTTAGGGTTTCGGGTTGGTCTCAGGTCCGAGCACTTCACCGGTGATGGTGAGCACGGTGCTCGCGGGCAGGGCATTGCTCACCACGGTCACGCTCTTGTGCTGCACGCCGCTGCGGCCCTCGCTGTCGAAGGCCACGGTGATCTCCCCGCCTTCGCCGGGAGCGATGGGCTCCTTGGGCCAGTCCTTACCGACGGTGCAGCCGCAGGAGCCGTTCACGGCGGAGATCACCAGCGGGCTGCCGCCGCTATTGGTGAAGGAGAACCGCATCTCCACGCGCTTGCCTTGCACCACCTTGCCCATATCATGCGATGCGCGCTCGAAACTGATGCGCGGGTAGTCCTCTTCATCGAGCTGCTCGTAGCCTGATGCGGGGAAGTTGATGTCGCGCGTGCTCACCTCACCGCGCTCCCCGCTGTCCGTGAGGAAGCAGCCGTTCAGCGCGGGCACAATGGCGACAAGGAGAATGGAGCGGCGCATGGGTTCTCAGCTCTCGAGCAGTCCACGGCCCACTTTGCGGATGCGGCCATCGGCCTTCATCTCGGCGAAGAGCTTGTCGAGCACGCCGTTGATGAAGAGCTTGCTCTTCGGCGTGCTGTAGGCCTTGGCGATCTCGATGTACTCGTTCAAGGTGACCTTCACGGGGATCTGGTCGAAGATGCGTGCCTCGGTGAGGGCCATCTTCATCAGGATCATGTCGGTGTAAGCGATGCGGTCCGTGTCCCAGTTGCTGGCCTTTGCGGCGATGAGCGCTTCGTGCTCGGAATCGAGCACGATGGATTGGCGGAAGAGGTCGTTCACGAAGGCGCGCTCCTCCACGGGATCGTGCGTGAGGCCATTGAGGCATTGATCCCCCCCATCGGCCACGCGCCATTGCTCCAGCACGCGCTTCACGAGGCTAGCCGCCAGATCGAGGTCCTCGAGCCAATAGATGCTGCGGCCCTCGAACACATCCTGGATGGACTCGTTGTTGGCGATCTGCTCGCTCAAGAGCTCCACAGCAAAGGCGCGGTCCTTCGTGAAGTAAGGTGCTGTTTCGGCCATGTAGGCCTTGTAGGCATCGCTCTCCTCCATGGCCTTGAACAGGGCGGTGAAGAGCTCCATGTGACCCACCCAGCTCACCCGGCGCTTCTCGCATTCGAGGCGAAGGCGCTCGCTCTGGGCGATGCCGCGCACGATCACATGCTCCACGAAGCGGCGGCTGGGGTCGAGGTCCGCAGCGGTGGGCAGGTGCTTCTTCTTGCGGTCCTCCATGCGCAGCTCGGCCACATGGCGCAATTCGCCGAAGGCGAGCAGCAGCGCCAGGTAAAGGTCGTGCGTGCGGTCGATGCCCTGATGCAGCTCCTTCTCCACGGCGGCCGTGCTGGCATGCTCGCCCTGACCGTAGGCATACAGTGCTTGATAGACCTTGATGCGGAGATAGCGGCGGTTCAGCATGGGGATGGGAAGCGAGGCTCGGTGTCTGTTATGTCAATCGCTTCTCGTCTACTTCGGCTTCCTGCGATCCGTGCCCTTGCGCCAGCTTGCTCCAACCGGTCAATGCGCTCCGAACCGCCCTTCGGCCCCGCCTACCTTTGGCGCCCGATCCAAAGAGGGCATCGCTGGAAAGGCGGCCAAAAGTAGAAGTTCCCTTCCGCTCCGATGCGACCGCTCCTGAAGCTTAACCCGTACTTCGCCAAGTACCCTTGGCAATTGCTGCTGGGCACGGTGTTCATCGTGCTCAGCAACCTCTTCGCGGTGTACGCCCCGCAAGTGGTTCGCGAGGCCATCGACCTGATCACGGCGGGCTTCGCGCAGCTGCAACTGCCCGCCAACGAGCGCACGCTGGCCGTGCCCGACACCTTGGAGCGGTGGGTCAGCTGGACGGGCATCGGACTGAATGAGCGCGTGCAGCGGCTTGGCGATGGCGGCGAGCTGGCGCGCACCATCGTCTGGCTAGCCGGCTTGCTCGCGCTGCTCTACCTCGCGCTGGCGCTGCTCAAGGGCTTCTTCCTCTTCCTCATGCGGCAAACGATCATCGTGGTGAGCCGCTTGATCGAGTTCGACCTGAAGAACGACGTCTTCGACCACTATCAGCGCCTGGACCGCGCCTTCTACAAGCGCAACAGCACCGGTGACCTCATGAACCGCATCAGCGAGGACGTGGGCAAGGTGCGCATGTACCTCGGACCGGCGGTGATGTACACCATCAACCTGGTGGTGCTCTTCGTGATGTGCATCGGCTTCATGCTGCATGTGAACACCGAGCTCACCCTGTGGACGCTGGCGCCGCTCCCGCTGATGAGCATCGCCATCTACTATGTGAGCGATGTGATCAACCGCAAGAGCGCGCGCGTGCAGGAGCAGCAGAGCCGCTTGAGCACCCTGGCCCAGGAGACCTTCAGCGGGATCCGCGTGCTGAAGGCCTATGCCAAGGAGCCGATGGCAGTGGACCGTTTCCGCGAGGCCGCCAGCGAGTACCGCGCTCGTAGCCTGGAGCAGGCCAAGGTCGATGCGGTATTCATGCCCGCCATCATGCTGCTGATCGGCGTGAGCACCGTGCTCACCATCCTCGTGGGCGGCCTGAAGCTGATCAACGGCGACCCCAGCGTGACCGTGGGCAACATCGCCGAATTCATCATCTACGTGAACATGCTCACGTGGCCCTTCGCCAGCCTCGGGTGGGTCACCTCGCTCATTCAGCAGGCCAGCGCCAGCATGGTGCGCATCGATGAGTTCCTCTCCACCGAACCGGTCATCGCCGATGCGGCCGATGAGCTCCAGGATGTCCACGGCGCCATCACCTTCAAGAAGGTCAGCTTCACCTACCCCGATACGGGAATTGCCGCGCTGCGCGACGTGAGCTTCCACTTGCCCGCCGGAGGAACCCTAGCCGTGGTGGGCCACACCGGCAGCGGCAAGAGCACGCTCGCCGACCTGGTCGCCCGCGCTTATGACCCCACCAGCGGACAGGTGCTCATCGATGGCATCGATGTTCGGCGGATCAAGCTCGCACGCCTGCGGCACCAGCTCGGCTTCGTCCCGCAGGACGTCTTCCTTTTCAGCGACAGCATCCGCAGCAACATCGCCTTTCGCCTGGAACCATCGGCCGATGTGGAGGAACGGGTGGTGCAGGCGGCACGCACCGCGCAGGTGCACAACGACATCATCGGCTTCCCCAAAGGCTATGACACGCTGCTGGGCGAGCGCGGCATCACCCTCAGCGGCGGACAGAAACAGCGCGTGAGCATCGCCCGGGCCATTGCCGCCCGACCGCGCATCCTGCTCTTCGACGACGCATTGAGCGCCGTGGACACCGCCACGGAAGAGGCCATCCTGCGCGAGCTGCGCAGCGTGATGAAGGGCCGCACCACGGTGATCATCAGCCACCGCATCAGCGCCGTGCGCGACGCCGACAATATCCTGGTGCTCGATCACGGGCGCGTGGTGGAGGAAGGCACGCACGCCGAGCTCATCGCCAAGGGCGGCGTATACAATCAATTGCACGAGGAGCAATTGCTGGAGGAGGCAGAGGGGTGAGGAAACCCGATCGCATCATGGACGTCTATCCGTTCGAATGCAGCATTCACTTAGCGGGATCGTGGACAGGCTCTTGTGGCTCCTTCGCTTAGCGGCACTTCCGGGACTATTGGCGTTGGCAAGCGTGGCTCACGGGGCTGATGGCACCGATTCGCCTGGTTCACCGGCGGTCAACCCAGTGCCACTGAAGCGCGGCAGCCGCATGCTGCACCGCTCGCGCTCGAACACCACGCACGACACGCACTACCTGTTCGGCACCTCGGCCATCGCCATGGAAAGCGGACGCGGCTGCTACCAAGTGCATGACGTGCTGCTCCACAGCGCGAGCTTCTCACCGGTGCAAGGCCTGGCCCTCGGTGGCGGGGTGCAAGTGGCCTCGCTCGTGAGCAGTTTGGCCTCTCGCGAGCGTGAACCCCTGTTATTCGCGCGGGCCACCTTCAGCGGGAAGCTCGGTGGCGGTGCGCATTTGGGCGGCTTCGTACTGGCCGCGCGCACCAGCGTGAGCCCATCGGCGCGCGAGCGCAGCACCTTTCCCGTGAGCTTGGGCCTCGGAGGTGCGCAGCTCACCCTCGGCAACGACCGAGCCCACGCGACCATCTCCATCGGCGGGGCCATGGACGACCTCGGCATGAAGGACCGTCCGCTATTCGGCCTGGCCGGGATCGTGCACCTCACCGGCCAGTTCTGCCTGATCACCGAGCATTGGCAATTGCCATTCGGCCCCGACGGCTACCGTGTGCACGGCTATGGCGTTCGCTTCACGCACCGTTCCATGGCCCTCGATGCCGCCTTCGCCGTGAACCGCGAGCTCGCGGACTTCTTCTTCCTAGGCGTGCCGGTGCTGGGGCTCTCGTTGCGCTTGTGATTGGGATCGCAGATGCAGCGCAGGTCCGCAAGGCCGACCACGTCATCCCGTCGTTGATCCTGGAGGGCCGAGGCAGCGTCCGATCACCGGGATCATCTGCTATGGTGCGATTACCTTGCTGGCATGTTCGCCACGCTGATCGGCAATACGCTGTTGCGCATGTTCGATCTGTACCGCGCCTTCCCGCGCCGCCTGCTTGAATTGGGCCTATTCCTGATGATGGCCTCTCTGGCTTTCGGCTTCGTGGCCGGCGGCACGGTGAGCTGGCTCGCTTGGGAACTGCAGCTCATCCCCGAGGCCTATGCCTCGGACTTCCAGTTCTCCATGTTCTTCGGGATGTTCAGTGAACAGCAAGGCACCGTGTGGAGCTTCATGGTGCTGGCCCTCGGTCTCGCAGCGGTGCGGCTCTGGCGCGAAGGCGAAGGGGGCTTCGGCGAACTCTCTTTCACGCAGCTCTGGGCTGGCATCCGCCATCGGAACTGGAGCGTCTTCGGCGTGTGCTGCATTGCGCTGGTGCTCATCAAGGTGGCCCTGTATAATCCGGTCTTCGATATCTCTGGCCTGCGCGACCCTTTCTGGGAGGGCCTTGGAGAAGACATGGGCCCGCGCAAATACCGCTTCATGAAGTGGCTGAATGACCTGATCGCGGAGTTCTTCGCTTGGGCACCTGATGCCATGGTGGTAGCGCTCTTATATGCCGAAGCGGGCAAGCGGTTCATTCGCTCGCAATGGAGGGAAGCGTTCACCGTGCTGATGGCGATGGCATTGTTGACCTGCATCCTGAATGCCGTGCAGCTATCGCTGCTCTCCACCTTGAAGCTGCTCGTGTTCCCGGCCTTCAGCATCCCCTTCGAGGCCTCATTGATTCCGCTGGTGATGCAAGGCGGGCTGATCGTGCTGCTCGGCGGCCTGCTGATGCCCGCGCAATTGCTCTGTTACACGGTGCCCTTTGAGCAATGGGCTGGCAAGGGTCCGAAGCCGGCGCCTGACCCGTTCGATGAAGCCGCATCCACGGCTGAAGGCTGAAGGGCCCGACGTCATCCGGCTGCACCCAGCGGGAAAGCGGCGGATCGCTCAACCTCGCCGACTTTTCCACGTACAGACGGCCCGAATGAACTTGGCCGTTAGATTCGCAACCCTCTGCTTCGGCGCTGGATTGGAACCTCAGCGTCGGTCAACAGGCAGTTGGAACCTGCAAGGAAGAATGAAGCTCAACTGGGCCTTGCTATTGCCGTTGCTCTTGCTGCTGCCAGCGGCTGCACCCGCGCCTGCACCATCTGCTGGTCCCTCAGTGGATGAAGTCCGCGAGCTCTACACGGAGATCGGACTTGAGGGCTGCGTGGCCGAGAGCGCATTCACCAAGGGATTCAGCAGCCTGGCGCGAAGGGCGGCCCGGCCGAAGGTGCTCGCCATCGCCGACATGACCTTGCCCAGCACGGCCAAGCGCCTCTCGATCATCGACCTGGAGAAGAAGGAACTGCTGCTCACCACCTATGTGGCGCATGGTCAGGGGTCGGGCGAATTGACCTGCACCAGCTTCAGCAACCGCCATGGCTCACATGCCACCAGCAAAGGGTTGTATCGCGTTGGCGCCGAGATCATCAGCCCCAAGCATGGCGCCGCGCTGCTGCTGCACGGCCTGGACGCCAACCTCAACTGCCAAGCGCTCGCGCGTGAAGTGATCATGCACGGCGCCGATTACGTGAGCGAGGCCTTCATTGCCGAGCACGGACGCCTGGGCCGGAGCTGGGGATGCCCCGCCGTGAGCCGCACCGACATGCCGCGCATGATCGAATTGCTCGCCGACGGTGGATATCTGTACGTCCACGGCCGCTGAGGCGCGCTGGCCCGGTCTTTTCCTTCGCGGCGGCATCCCGCTGCACATGCGATCACTTCCCGCCTTGGGCATCCTGGCCCTGCTTGCGTCCTGCGCCTCCCCCGTCGCCAGACCCGACATCGCGGAGCAGGCGCAGTCCATCGAGGCCGTGTTCGAGACGCCAGCCGCCTACACGGTCAGGACACTGGATCCGGCGGCCATCGGCGACTTCATCGCGAAGCATCCGGAGCACCTTCATGATTCAATCGGCATCGCGGGCTTCTACAAGCGGCGCGGATACCAGTTCGCCTGGTTCGTGAACGATTCGCTCTCGCAGAGCGCGGCCGCATTCCACAATCTGGTGAGCAGCGCCGATACGGTGTACCGCGAACTCGGCTACGTGCGTGCCCGACTCGATGAACTGATGCTGCGCGGGAAGGTCAATGGCGATCACGACTGCGACAGCTGCATGCAGCACATCGAGCTGGCCCTCACGGCGCAGTTCTTCCGTTTCGCCGACAAGAAGTACGGCGGCACCGTGGGCAAGGACCTGCGCGAGCTCGACTGGTTCATACCGCGCCGCAAGAAGAACTTCGACCGGCTGCTCGACTCGCTCGTGGCCGGCCGCATGGACCTGTCGCCGGTGGAGCCGCTGCATCCGCAGTATGCGCTGCTCAAGTCGCAGTTGAAACGGTACCACGACCTCTCATCCGTGCAATGGCCCGAGCTGAGCCTTGGCGACCGCCGCAAGCTCGAGCCCGGCGATAAGGCGGACTGGGTGCCCGATCTCCGGCAGCGCCTGATGCTGCTCGGCGACTTCATCGCCTCGGGCGACAGCGTGCTGCTCTTCTCACCGGAATACGACAGCCTGCTCGTGGCCGCCGTGAGGCGTTTCCAGGAAAGGCACGGACTGCATCCCGATGGCGTGATCGGCAAGGGCGCGATCGCGCAGCTCAACATTGCACCAGCCGACCGCGCGCGCACGATGCTCGTGAACATGGAGCGGCTCCGCTGGGTGCCCGAGCAGAACGCGCCCGACCTGCTGCTGGTGAACATCCCCGAGTTCCGCCTATACGTGCATGAGGCCGATACCGTGGCATGGAGCATGGTGGTGGTGGTGGGCGCCACGGCCACGCGCACCGTGATCTTCAGCGATTCGCTCAGCACCATCGTCTTCAGCCCCACCTGGACGCCGCCGCCGAGCATCGTCCACGGCGAGATCCTGCCCGCGCTCGCGAAGGACCCGAGCTACCTCAAGAAGAAAGGCATGGAGGTGATCGGCGGTTCAGCGAAGAATCCGATCATCCGGCAGAATCCTGGCGCGGACAACGCGCTGGGCCGGGTGAAGTTCCTCTTCCCCAACAGCTACAGCATCTACTTCCACGACACGCCCAGCAAGAGCTTCTTCGCCCGCGAGAGCCGCGCCTTCAGCCATGGCTGCATCCGGCTCAGCGAGCCGCAGCGCTTCGCTGAATACCTGCTGCGCGGCGATACCACCTGGACCGCGGAAAAGGTGAAGGAAGCCATGCACAGCGGCGAGGAGCAATTCGTGCGCTTGAAGAAGAAGCGCCCTGTGAGCATCGGCTACTTCACGGCCTGGGTCGATCGCCAGGGCCGCTTGCACTTCCGCGATGATGTGTACGGACACGATGCGCGGCTGGCGGAGGAGCTGTTCGCTTTGCCTGCTGCGGAGATCTGAGCTAGGCCTCCTGCATCCGCTTCGCTGCGCGCTTCCGCTCGTTCTCGTCCAATCGGAACTTGCGGATGCGCAGGCTTTGGGGCGTCACCTCCAGCCTGTTGCCTGCCGCCTCCTTAGCAAGGGCATGGATGAGCATCGCATATCCGGACCCAGACCGGATGGCCCAATGCGGGCTGAACGACCCGGTCAACTATCTTGCCCAAGGCCAACGCACACCGTGATCTCCGGCATGGACAGCATCATCCGAACCCTAGGTCGCCTTACTCCAATGACACCGGAACAGGAAGCGGCGCTGAAAGCCGTGCATCCCTTCCTGCGCACGTTGCGAATCAAGAAGGGCGGTTACTTGCATAGCCCCGGCGAAGTACCTGATACGGTTTCGCATGTCGAGAAGGGGATATTCGGACACATGCTGACTGATACCGCAGGCAACGAACGCATCCTGCGATTCTATCAGGAGGGCTCATTCATCGAGGACTGCGGGGCGTTCAATGCACGGAAGCCCATCGAATACGCCGTGCGGGCGCTCGAACCATGCACGGTCTCCTACTTCAAATTGATGGAAGTGGCGCATTTGTATGCAGCGCATCCAAGCTTCGAGAAGCTCGGTCGCTTGATGATGGAAGGGACATCTTCGGCGCACCAGGAGCACCTTTCCATGCTCATGCGCTACAATGCCGTTGAGCGTTATCGCTACATGCTCGAGAATTCGCCGGACCTCACACGGAGGATCTCGGTAACCCACCTGGCCCAGTACCTGGGGATCAATCGGGTGACCTTGAGCAAGCTCAGGGCAAAGTTGGTGGAAAGGAGCGTTTTGTAGCCTAGGCTACGCGCCACCGTCCTGGGGCGTGCGGTCCTTTGGCGCAGGATTCACGCTCCATGAAACAACACATCGATACGCGCATCTTCTGGGGATTGATGACCGGTTCCATTGCCGCGCTGCTATTCGCTTTCGGCGACCTGCTGCTGGCCGAGCAGGGGCTCTTCATGCAGGCCGATAGCCGTCCTGATGAGTTCGCGGCACTTGTGACGAGCGACCACTTCCGGATCTGGGCCATTCGCGGTCTCTTCGGCGTGGTGCTGGAAATGCTCGCGTTCCTATGCTTGTACCTCGCTTTGCGCAATGGGAGATCGGAGCGCCTCGCCTTCTGGGCGCTGGTCTTGTTCCTGGTCCACATCTCAACAGGGCAATCCCTCTTCGCCATCCTTTATTTCATCTTCCCGGGAATCGGCGAGATGCACCTGCAGGGCCTGGATCAGGTAATCGGTCTCGCCCACATGAAGGGTGACCTGCTCGCCTTCATCGTCGGAGGGGGCATCATCTGGGTCCTGGCCAACATCCTTTTCGCCATCGCGATCTGGAGGGATGGGACGCTGCCGAAGGCATCTGGCGTGGTCATCCTCATCGGGTTCCTGCTGATCGATGCGCCAAGCCCAATCGTGCAGTTCATCGCGAACCTGATCTGGGGCGGTGCTTTGCTCTGGATCGCGCTTGCGTACCGCAAGCACTGCTTGGCCCGGTCTTCCTAGCAGAGCATCGCGGCGACCGCCGCATGACTATGCCTCCTGCATCCGCTTCGCCGCGCGCTTGCGCTCGTTCTCGTCCAATAGGATCTTGCGGATGCGCAGGCTCTTGGGCGTCACCTCCAGGTACTCGTCGTCGGCGATGTACTCCATGCACTCCTCGAGGCTGAACTTCACGGCGGGCGCGATGTTGAGCTTCTCATCGGTGCCGCTGGCGCGCATGTTCGTGAGCTTCTTGGTGCGCACCACGTTCACCACGAGCTCCTCGCCGGGCTTGGGGCTCTCGCCGATCACCTGGCCCAGGTAGATCTCATCGCCTGGATCAACGAAGAACTTGCCGCGGTCCTGCAGCTTGTCGATGGCGTAGGCGACCACAGCGCCTTGCTCACCGCTGACGATGCAGCCGGGGCGCGGCGCGGCAATGGAGCCTTTGTGCGGCTCGTAGCCGGCGAAGCGGTGAGCGATGATGGCCTCGCCCTCGGTGGCGGTGAGCAGCGCGTTGCGCAGGCCGATGATGCCGCGCGCGGGGATCTTGAACTCCAGCACGGTGCGGTCGCTCTTCTGCTCGATGTTGAGGATCTCACCCTTGCGGCGGGTCACATGATCGATCACGCGGCTGCTGAATTGATCGGGCACCTGCACGGTGAGGAACTCGATCGGCTCGTGGCGCTCGCCATCGATCTCCTTGTAAAGCACCTGCGGCTGACCGAGCTGGAACTCGTAGCCCTCGCGGCGCATGGTCTCCACCAGGATGCTCAGGTGCAGGATGCCGCGGCCGAAGACCAGCAGGCGGTCCGGGCTGTCGGTCTCCTGAAGGCGCATGGCCAGGTTCTTCTCGATCTCCTTGAAGAGGCGGTCGCGCACGTGGCGGCTGGTGACGAACTGGCCCTCCTTGCCGAAGAAGGGCGAGTTGTTGATGGTGAAGAGCATGCTCATGGTGGGTTCGTCCACCTTGAACTTGGGCAGGCCCTCGGGGTTCTCTGCGTCGGCCACGGTATCTCCGATATCGAAGTTCTCGAGGCCCATCACCGCCACGATCTCTCCGCAGCCCACCTCCTGCTTCACCTTCTCCTTTCCGAGGCCTTCGAAGACCATGAGCTCCTTCACTTGGCCTTTCTTCACCGTGCCATCGTTCTTCATCAGCGTGATCGGTTGGCCGGGCTTGATGCTGCCGCGCGTGATGCGGCCCACGGCGATACGGCCTTGGAAGCTGCTGTAGTCGAGGCTGGTGATGCGCATCTGCAAGGTGCCTTCCACCGCTTTGGGCGCGGGCACGTGCTCCAGGATCACATCCAACAGGTGGCTCACATCCTCCGTGGGGGTCTTCCAATCGGGTCCCATCCAGCCTTGCTTGCTGCTGCCGTAGACCGTGGGGAAGTTGAGTTGTTCCTCGCTCGCATCAAGAGCGAACATGAGGTCGAATACGGCCTCGTGCACCTCCTCCGGCGTGCAGTTCGGCTTGTCCACCTTGTTGATCACGACGACAGGCTTCAGGCCAAGTTCAATGGCCTTGCCCAGCACGAAGCGTGTTTGCGGCATGGGACCCTCGAAGGCATCCACCAGCAGGATCACGCCGTCGGCCATGTTGAGCACGCGCTCCACCTCGCCGCCGAAATCGCTGTGGCCAGGGGTATCGATGATGTTGATCTTGACGCCCTTATATCGCACGCTCACGTTCTTGGCCAGAATGGTGATGCCGCGCTCACGCTCCAGGTCGTTGTTGTCGAGGAGCAGGTCCTTCACCTCCTCGTTCACGCGGAACAGCTGGCATTGGTGCAGGATCTTGTCGACCAGCGTGGTCTTTCCGTGGTCGACGTGGGCGATGATGGCGATGTTGCGGAGCTCTTTCATGGGAAGGGCCTCGGAAAAGGCGCGCGAATGTAGGACTTTGCGAGGTGCGGAGCACGCGGCGGCCAGAGCGCGCGAGGGCGGCGCAGTGGGCATTAGGAGGAATTGGCGTGCAATCGTTCAGGCTGCTCTCATTGGAACAGCCAGAGCATGAGAATGGCGAGGAGGAGCATCAGGGGTGCTCCAACTACCCAGAGTCGCGTTTCCGCATCATGGTATCCGCGGGAGTCATTCAACCACTCCCAATACCTCCCCAACAGCTCCTTTATCCTCCGCATGGGGAATAAGCTACCGCTTCGTCACCTCCGCCTTGAACTTGGCGATGGCGTTGCGCGTGAACTCCGAGAGCACCAACCGCCCGCTGATCCTGGCGCGCTCGATCAGCAATGCATCCCAATCCTCGGTGCCCTTCCACATCACCTGCTTGATATCGGCCATGGCCTCTGGGCTGTATGCCGAAAGCTCCTTGGCGTGCGCAGCGATCCGCGCATCCAGCACCTCCATCGTCGCGAAGACCTCCGCGTAGATGCCATGCTGCTCGCACCATTGGGCGCTCCGTCGCGTGGCGGGCGTGGCGCTGAGCAGGCCGAAATGACCGGCACCCACTTTCCGCTCCACTGCGGGCCCGACAACGAATGGGCCGATGCCCACGGCGAGCTCGCTGAGGCGCGCACTGGCACTGCTGTGCGCATAGGCGATGTCCACCGCACAAGCCAGGCCCACGCCGCCGCCCACGCAATGGCTGTGGATGCGGCCGATGACGAAGACCGGTGCGGTGCGGATGGCATTGATCACGTGCGCGAAGCCGCTGAAGAACTCCAGTCCGCGTGCTTCATCCTCAATGGCCACGAGCTCATCGAAGCTGGCGCCGGCGCAGAAGGCCTTGTCGCCGTCGCTGCGCAGGATGATGACGCGCGTGGCGGCATCCTTCCCTGCGCTGGTGATCGCATCGGCGATGCCGCGCAGGATGTGGCCGGGCAGGCTGTTGCTCTTCGGGTGGTGGAAGGTGACCGTGGCGATGCCGCCTTCGGTGGTGGAATTGACGTAGCCGTCGCTCATGCCGCGAAGATGCGGAGCCGCGTTCATGATCCCCCCATCCACTCCTTGAAGGCCCGCGCCTTCTCCCGGCTGACCATGATCTCTTCCGGCGCGGGTGGCCTCAATTCCACCTTCAGCTTGCCGTTGAAGTGCTGATGCACCATTTGGATGCAAGCGATGCAAGCGATGCACTGGCGGTTGAGTCGGAAGAACCGCGCGGGATCGAGTTGCTGCTCGATATCATCGAGCGGCTGATCGAGCAGGTGGCGCTTGCCGTCGCGGGTGCGCAGCTCCGTGCTGCCATCAGTGCTCAAGAACCAGGCGATATCGCTGGTGGGCACGGACAGCAGCTTGCTGCCAAGCTTGATGAGGAACCGGTCGCGGTAGCGCGGCGAACGGTTATCGATAGCGGACAGCAGACGCTCGATATCAGGCGAAGGGGCGACGGCTGCAGTGCGTGTGAGCGCGCGGAACTTTTCCATGCTGCGCGCCAGATCGGCTTCTTCGATAGGCTTCAGCAGGTAGTCGATGCCGTTGGTGCGGAAGGCCTCAAGCATGTACGCATCATAAGCCGTGGTGAAGATGATCGGGCAGGGCGGCGGCGCTTGCCGGTAGATCTCGAAGCTCAACCCATCGCTCAGTTGGATGTCGCTGAAGATGAGGTCTGGCGAGGGGTTGCCGATGAGCCAGCGCACGGCGGCCTCGATGCTGTCGAGCACTTCGAGCACTTCCACCTCGCCATGGTGCTGGGCGAGCAGGTTGCTCAGCCTGCGGTAGGCCGGCGCCTCGTCCTCGATGATGAGCGCTTTCAGCTTCATGCGCTGTGCACCGCACGTCCGCTCAGTTCCAGCAAGGGCAGGGCCACCAGGAAATGCTCGCGCGTCTCGATCACATCCACCGGACGGTCGCTCAGGATCGCATAGCGCTGCTTCACGTTGCTGAGCCCGGTGCCGGTGCCGTCGATGGTGCCTTGCCGGCGGCGCAGGTTGTTGCGCACAACGAGTGTGCGGCCTTGCTCCACATGGATGTCCACCGTGAGCGGATGCGCGGTGGACGCCACGTTGTGCTTGAGCGCGTTCTCCAGGAGCAACTGCAGGGTGAGCGGCGCCACGAGCAAGGTGCGATGCTCCTTCGCCACGTCCACGCGGATGCGAAGGCTTTCCTCGAAGCGCACCTTCATCAGGTGGATGTACGCCTCGGTGAAATCGAGCTCAGTGCCCAAATCCACCACCTCCTTCTCCTTGTGTTGCAGGATGTACCGATACACATGGCCGAGCGCCTTGGTGAACTTCACCGCCTGCAAGGGATCCTCGGGGATGAGAGCGACGAGCGTATTCAAGCTGTTGAAGAGGAAGTGCGGCGATACCTGATTGCGCAGGATGTCGAGCTCAGCGCGCAGCTGCCGGCTCTTCAGCGCTTCCGCCTCGATGGCCTGCCGCTTCCACATGGCGAAGAAGTAACCTGCTTCGTACAGGGTGCCGATAAGGGCTGTGGTGCCGAAGCATTTGATCAGGTTGAGCTTCCACTCACCATTCATGTAGGCGTTCTCCTGGATGCCTGCCGCATCGAGCACGGTGCAGGCCAGGTAGTCGATGCCGATGATGTAGGCGGTGGTGCTGAGCGCCGTCAGTGAGATGCGCCGGCCGGTGCGCTCGAATCCTGGGAAGCGCTTGCGGAAGGCCGTGATGATCATGTAGCAGCCCTGCCAGATGAGGCCGGTGATGATCACCGTGATCAAGAAGTCGAGCGCGTTCAACGGCTGGTCGTGGAAGAGCGTGCCTAGCGCGAGCGCCACCAGCGGGATGCCGATGATGCGCGGCCAGGGCTCTTGCAGCAGGTTGAAGCGGGTCATCGCTGACGAAAGTACCGGTAAGACACCGGGCCGATGGCGCTTGTTCGGGCTGAAGCGACTCCACGCTGAGATGAAGCGTCGGTTCCGGGGATTGAGCCGCAAGCCGCTTCGAGGCGGACGAGGAAAGCGTTCCAACCGGCTCATCGGCTGCTTCAACAAGCACTTGCCACGGCCCATCAAACGCGTGGTGGCGTGGCTTCCCGGGCCGCTCCAGTTTCGCCGCCGCAACCAACACCGAACTCCCATGCAACGCTACCTCTCGCTCGCGGCCTTCGCGGCGCTGCTTATCCCAAGCCTCTCCTTCGCACAAACGCAAGTGGTGAAGGGTACCGTGAAGGATGCCGACACCCAGATGACCCTGCCTGGCGCCACCATCCTCTTGATGGACAGCGATCCTGTCGTAGGCGCTACCACCGACCTGGACGGCCGATTCCGTTTGGAGACCGTGCCGCTCGGTCGGCAGCAGCTGCAGGTGAGCTACATCGGCTACAAGTCGACAGTGATTCCCAATGTGCTGGTCACCGCCGGCAAGGAAGTGGTGCTCGACATCGCCTTGGTGGGGTCGGTTCAAGCGCTCGAAGCAGTGGAGATCAAAGGCGACCGCAGCAAGGACCGCCCGGTGAATGAACTGGCCAAGGTGAGCGCGCGCACCTTCAGCCTGGAAGAAGTGACGCGATACAGCGGCGGCCGCAATGATGTGGCGCGCCTCGCCACCAATTTCGCAGGGGTGAGCGCGGCGAATGATGCGCGCAATGACATCGTGGTACGCGGCAATTCGCCCACCGGATTGCTCTGGCGGATCGAAGGCCTGCCCATCGGCACCACCAACCACTTCGGCACCCTGGGCACCACGGGCGGACCGGTGAGCGCGCTCAATACCAATCTGCTCAAGACGAGTGATTTCCTTAGTGGCGCTTTCCCAGCCGAATACGGGAACGCCAACGCGGCCGTGTTCGATGTGAAGTTCCGCAATGGCAATGCGGACAAGCACGAGTTCACCGCGCAGATGGCAGCCTTCAGCGGCGCGGAGCTCATGGCTGAAGGACCCATCAACCGCGAAAAGCAGAGCAGCTACCTGATCAGCTACCGCTATGGCATCGCCGGCGTGGCAGCCACCGGCACCAGCGCCACGCCCTACTTCCAGGACCTCGCCTTCAAGCTCAATCTCGGCAAGACCAAACTGGGCCGATTCGAGCTCTTCGGCATGGGCGGCCGCAGCAACATCGATTTCCTCGGCGCGGAGATCGACAGCACGGACCTCTTCGCGGACCCTTCAGTGAACACCTACTTCAAGGCCGACGTGGGGCTGCTCGGGCTCACGCATTTCATCCAGCTCAACGAGAAGAGCTACCTGAGGACCACGCTGGGAACCACCTACCAGGGCTCCGCCTTCGAGCAGGACAACATCCTTGGCGGATCCGGCGATCAGCCCGTGCGCACCTACCGCGCCACCGATGCCGTGGACCAGGAGCAGCGCTACACGGTGAGCAGCCAGTACAACCGCAAGTTCAGTCCGCGCTTCAGCCTCCGCGCTGGCGCGGTGAATGAGGCCTACACCCTCACGAGCTATGTGGACGATCGAGATCGCCGTAACGGCATCCCCGATGCCAATGGCGACAGCATCCCGGATTTCTTCCAGCGATACCGCGATGTGGACGGCACCTTGAACCTCTTGCAGGCCTATGCGCAGGGCGAGTACAAGTTCACGGATGAACTGGCCTTCACCCTCGGCTTGCATGGCCAGTACCTCGATTACAACGACGATGCGATGGTAGGGCCGCGCGCCGCCTTGAGTTGGCAGTTCAGCCCGAAGCAGCGCTTGTCGCTGGCCTACGGGCTGCATGGTCAACTGGTGCCGCTACCGGTGCTCTTCTACCAGGAGGAGACCTCGCCGGGCACCTACGCCCGCACCAACCAGGACCTCAGGTTCCAGAAAGCCCATCATGCGGTGCTGGCTTACGACCACCGTTTCGGCGGCGAGTGGCGCGTGAAGGCCGAGACCTACTACCAGCTCCTCTTCGATGTCGGCGTGGACCGCACGCCCAGCTCCTATTCCGTTGTGAACGAAGGCTCCGACTTCATCTTCACCGAGCGCGGCGGATTGGTGAGCAACGGCACAGGGTCCAACTATGGTGTGGAACTCACCGTGGAGAAGTTCCTGAGCAAGGGCTACTACGCGCTGGCCACGGTCTCGCTCTTCGAGTCGCAGTACAAAGGCAGCGATGGCGTGGAGCGGAGCACGGGCTTCAACAACAACTACGTGCTGAACACGCTGCTGGGCAAGGAGTGGGGAATCGGCAAGGCGAAACGCAACGCGCTCACCTTCGACGCCAAGTTCACCACCAGCGGTGGCCGCCGCTACAGCCCGATCGACCTGGATGCCACACGCGCCAACAACGGCCGTGAAGTGTACGTGGACAGCGAAGCCTACAGCAAGCGCTACGACGCCTACCTGCGCCTCGATGTGAAGTTCGGCGTTCGCATCAACGGCAAGAAAGGCAAGGTGAGCCACCAGTTCTTCGTGGACCTCCAGAACGTCACGGACCGCGAGAACATCTTCGTGGAGCGCTATAACCGCGTTACCGACCGGATCAATCCGGTGTATCAGAACGGCTTCTTCCCGGACTTCATGTACCGGATCCAATTCTAGCGGGTCATTGGGGGTTGAAGTTCAATCTGGTTGATGGTTGCCCGGAGATCAAGCTCCGCCCCCAACCGGCCCTCCACTCAACCTTCAACGCTCAACCTTCTTCCATCCCCAACCGGCCGCCCATCAACCCTCAACCTGCATCCCTTCAACCTTCAACCTGCAGATGAACCAAGTCATCCTCATCACCGGAGCCAGCAGCGGCATGGGCAAAGCCTTCGCGCTGCGCCTGATCCAAGAAGGCCACATCGTATACGGTGCCGCCCGGCGCGTGCAGGACATGCACGATCTCGTGGAGAAAGGCGGACATGCCATCGCGCTCGACATGACCGACGATGCATCACTCGTGAGCGCTGTGGAACGAATCATCGGCGAGCAAGGACGCATCGATACGCTCATCAACAACGCTGGATATGGCATCTATGGCTCCGTGGAAGAAACGCCGCTCGATGAGGCGCGCCGCCAATTCGAGGTGAACCTCTTCGGGCTTGGCCGCCTCACGCAACTGGTGATCCCGTACATGCGCAGTCAGCGTAGGGGCCGCATCATCAACATCAGCAGCATGGGCGGCAAGATGTACCTGCCCTTGGGCGCCTGGTACCACGCCAGCAAGCATGCGCTTGAGGGCTGGAGCGATTGCCTGCGGCTCGACCTGAAGGAGCACGGGATCGATGTGGTGATCGTGGAGCCGGGCGTGATCCGCACCGGATTCGAGGAGGTGATGGTGGCGCCCATGATCGCGCGCAGCGGCAGCGGCCCCTATGGCGCGCTCACGCGGCAGGTGGCCAAGGCCACGGAGAAGAACTACCGGGAAGGCTCATCGCCAGAGGTGATCACGCGCCTCGTGGTGAAGGCCGTCACCTCCCGCAGGCCGAAGACACGCTACACAGGTGGGCACCTCGCACTACCGGTGATGGCGCTGCGTAAATGGGGCGGCGACCGCGTGTTCGACTGGGGGATCATGAACATGAACTGATGCACAGCAGGGGTATCATCAGGGGATCCTGCTGAAAACTCCGTTCCCGTGCTGCCGCAAGGGCCTTGGCATGCGATTTCCTTTGCGGCACGCGTTCCCTTGCCATGCGCTGCCGATCCGCGATCATCATTCTCCTCGCCGCCGCAACCGGCACCGGCGTGAAAGCCCAGCTCCAGCCGGGTTTCGCCCCCGCCGAGGCCCGTGATCTCAGCGCGCTGTGCACCACGCACACCTTCAGGGAGCTTTATGGCGATGATGGCGACATGATCCCCGACGGCTACCAGCGCGTGTACGAATCACCGGTGATGGGCATGGACAATAAGTTCCAGCTCTTCCGCAAGGGTGACATGGCCGTGCTGGAGATCCGCGGCTCCACCTCGAGCGCGATCAGTTGGATGGAGAATATCCAGGCCGCCATGATCCCGGCCCAAGGCGTGATCCGCATCGACGGGCGCCCCTTCCCCTACCGCTTCGCAGAGGACACCGCGGCAGCCGTGCATGCCGGCTATGCGCTTGGCATCGCCTGCATCGCGAACGACGCGGTTGCGCGTATCCGCCAGCTCACCGACAACGGCGTCCGGGACCTCATCATCACGGGCCACAGCCAGGGCGGAGCGCTCGCGTTGCTGCTGCGCGCTTACTTGCATCATCTTCCGTCATCGGCGATCGGCGCGCCGATCCGGATCAAGACCTATGCCTTTGCCCACCCCATGGTGGGCAACCGCGCCCTCATGGATGAATTCTCCGCGATGAATGCCAAGGGCGCCGGCTGCTTCAGCCTGGTGAATCCGGCGGACCCGGTGCCGCGCATGCCTCTGGCCTACGACGATGGCCGCTTGGTGAGCAGCGATCGCGTCTTCGCGGTGATCACCGGCCAGGAGCCGTTGGACCCGATGGGCCGCGTGCGTTCGGCCGCGATCAAGATGCTGCGCAGGCCGATCACGGGGATCACGGCGTACTTGAGCGGTTCCGTGGAGAAGCGAATCGCAAGCACCGTGGGTGAAGTGGAACTGCCGCCTTACCGGGACGAGATCAACTACGCACCGATGGAGGGTCGCATGGACCTGGAGCCGTTCGCCTATCCAGCATGCCTGAAGGACAGCAGCTGCCTGCGGAACGATTCGATCCTTCGGGTGGAGCCACGCGATGCGCAAGGCCATTTCACCAACCCTGAGCTCTACCGCGAAGAGCCTTCGTTCTATCAGCATAAGCCATACAACTACCATGTCGGGGTGCTCCGCCGGTGGTTCCCGCTGGAATTCGAGGCCCTGCCACGCAAATTCCTGCAGGAGAATCTCTGATCGGCCAAGGAGCATTGAGCGCCATTCACGGCGAACAGGATTGAACACCACACCTTGCCCGGCGTTCCTTTGGCGCAAAGCCGAGTTGAATCCATGAAGCCGTTCTTTCTCCTGATGGCCGCCTGCATCGCTGCGGGCTGCAACGTCGTCAAAACGATCGAGAGGCAGGGTGCCAAGGCCTTCCGCGAGGCGGGGATGGAAGCCCGCTCATTCGCTGCGGCCACAGGCCAGCGATCCGTTTGGGCCAGCTCAACCATTTCGCGCAACGAGAAGCCCAAGCTGCTCTTGATCCACGGCATCACCAGCAGCCACGCCATGTGGGCCGGGAACCTGCCTGCGCTCCGCGAACGCTTCGACCTGATCGCGCCCGACCTGATCGGTCACGGGCGCACGACCGCTGCATGGAGCGGGAACAGCGTGGACGAGCAGGTGCGTCACATCGTGAGCATCCTCGACAGCCTGAAGGTCAACGAGCCTGTTTTCGTGGTCGGCAACAGCTATGGAGGAGCCATCGCGGCCAATTTCGCAGAACAGCGCCCGGAGCGGACGCGTGGCCTGGTGATCTACGATGGGCCCGCCAGCGATTACACGCGTGCAATGGCTGATAGCGTGGCTCGGTCAGTGGGCGCCGCTGACATCGCGGCGCTCTTCACCCCCACGAATGCCGATGAACAGCGCCGATTGGTGAACACCGCTTTCTATGCGCCGCCGAAGATCCCCCGGTTCGCATTGAAGCAGATGCACCGCAGGCTCTCCGCGCAGCGCGCCAAGCATCTCGCGCTCTTGCAGGACCTGTTGCACCGCGAGGCCGAATACGCCACCAAAGCCTACCAATGGAACATGCCCGTGCATGTGATCTGGGGCGAGGGCGACAAGCTGATCCCATTGGCTGTCGGGCGCGGCATCGTGAAGCGAAGCGGCCTGCCGGAGAATCGGCTCATCATCATCCCGAAGGCAGGGCATATTGCCAACAGCGAGCAGAAGGATGCCTTCGAGTCGCATTTGCTCCGCGTGCTGAAGGACGGTCCTTGCCCTGATCCTGCTATTGCCAGCGAGGGGCCCTGCACGAAGGAACTGCGGCAGGTGTGCGGTTGCGACGGACAGACCTACGCGAACCCATGCCTGGCTTGGCGCGCTGGCGCGCGCGTGGAGCACCTCGGTGCGTGCGTGAAGTGAGTGCTGCTACAAGCTGAGCAGGTCCTTGAAGCGCGCGGCCTGCCTCCGGCTCACTTCGATGGCCTCCGGCTCACCGTCCTTGCCAACGTGCTTGAGCTTCACCATGAGGCCGCCGCTGAACCACGGCTCGATCTTGTCCACCCAGCGCAGGTTGATGATGTGCTTGCGGTTGGCGCGGAAGAAGACCAGAGGATCGAGCTTCTCTTCCAATTTGTTCAACGAGCGCAGCACCAGCGGCTTCTGGTCGGCGAAGCGCACGCGCACGTAATTGCCTTCGCTCTCGAAGTAGCGCACGTCCTTCAGCGTCACGAACCAGCACTTCTCGCCATCCTTCAGGAATATCTGATCGCGCTCATGGAGGATCTCGCGCATCGGCGCGCCATCCTCCGCTTGCTGCGGCAGCTTGTTAATGGCCTCCTCGAGCCGCGATGGCTCGATGGGCTTCATCAGGTAATCAAGCGCGTTCACGCGGAAGGCCTCCAGCGCGTGCTCGTCATACGCCGTGACGAAGATCACCAGCGGCGCATGGTCGAGGGATTCGAGCAGCTGGAAGCCTGTGCGCCCCGGCATGTTGATGTCGAGGAAGAGCAGGTCGGGCTTCTTCTCGGCGATCAGCGCTTCCGCCTCATCCGCGTTGGCCGCCTCGCCTACGACCTCGATGGAATCGTGCTTTTCCAAGAGGGAGATCAGTTCCTTGCGCGCCAGGCGCTCGTCATCGACTACTAAGGCTTTCATCGGTTGGTGCAGGTTGGGGGTTGAGGGTTGGTGCAGGCTGGGGGCTGAAGGTTGGCACAGGGTGGAAGTTGAGGGTTGTTGGGCAGAGGTTTGGGCAACCCTCAACCTCCGCCAACCTTCAACCTGAGTTCAACGGCAATTCCACCTCCATGAGCACCATGCCTTCGTGGTTGCCGATGCGCATGGCGGCTTGTCCGCCATAAATGAGTTCGAGCCGCTTGCGCGTGTTCCTCAGGCCGATGCCGGAGCCATTGACCTTTCCCGGCTCATAATGCCCGCTGTTGGCCACGGACAGCACCATGCCGTTGATGCCGCGCTGCGCGCCGATCACGAGGTCGCCGCCTTGCGGGAGCCGGGCCACGCCGTGGCGCACGGCATTCTCCACCAAGGTCTGCAGCAGCATGGGCGGCACGTGCTCACGCGCGAGCGAATCGTCCACGTTGAAGCGCACGCGCAAGCGTTCTTCATAGCGCATCGCCTCCAGCGCCAGGTAGCTCTTCACGATATCGAGCTCTTCGCCCAGCGGAACGGTGCGGCGCCGCACGGTGGTCATGGCGTTGCGCAGGATGGCGCTGAGCTGCGTGATGGCGCGCTTGGCCTGCTCGGGATCCTCGTCGATGAGCGCGCGGATGCCGTTGAGCGCATTGAACATGAAGTGCGGGTTCATCTGCGCGCGCAGGGTGCCCAACTGATTCTCGCGGTTCGCCGACTCCAGGCGCAGGTTGCGGATCTCCTCGCGCCGGTGCCGCATGAAATAGCCGTAGGCGAAATAGAGGAAGCTCCACACCGCCAGCAGCAATGCCCAATTGATCAAACGCGCCACATGCTCCAAGGGCGCGCGCGCCACGATGGCCGATGCATCGCCGAGCACGGCGGAGACCAGCACGCCCTCGACGACGAAAGCAGGCACGCTGAGCACGACCGCAGCCAGCGCGATGCGAGGAAGCACAACGCCGATGGGACGCTCGAGCCAATGCCGGCGAACGATCACCGCGCGCAGCAAGTGGCTCACCCCGATGCCGGTGGCCAGCTCAGGCAGCAGCATGCGCCAGAGCCGCGGATCATACGTGCCATCGACCCACGAGGCGAGCAGGCTCAACCCGAAGTAGAGGCCCCAGCCGATGAACTGCGCCGACCAGTAAATGGCCCAGCGCGGGATGCGCTGCATGGGTCGTGAGCGCGCGGGATCCATGTTCGCCCGGCCTTCGGCCAGCAGGCGCGCAAGTTACCCGCCCATTCCGAGGCCGCGATGCACCTACATGAGCGGCGCGAAGGCGTGGCGGAAGGCGCCCTTGCCCTCAAGCTACCTTGCCGCCGCCATGAACTTCCTGGGCCATCTCTTCCTCAGCGGCGACGATCCGATGGTGATCACCGGCAATTTCATGGCCGACGCGGTGAAGGGCCGCGACCTTTCCCGGTTCGATCCACGTCTGCAGCAAGGCATACGCCTGCATCGCCGCATAGACACCTTCACCGATGCGCACCGGACCGAGCACGCAGGCCGCACCGCGCTGCGCGCTCACGCTGGCCACTACGCGCCCGTGGTGCTCGACCTCTTCTTCGACCACCTGCTCGCGTACCAGTGGGAGCGATGGCATGCGGAGCCCTTGAACCGCTTCTCCTCTCGCATGTATGATGTGCTGGAGGCCAATGCAGAGCACATGCCCGAGCGGACGCAGCGCATGCTTCCGTACATGATAGCGGGAGATTGGCTTACGAGCTATGCAGGACTAGATGGCCTGGCCAGGGCATTGCACGGCCTCAGTCGCCGCGCGGTGAATGGTACCCGGATGGCAGGCGCCGAACAGGTGCTCATCGATCACCGTAGCCGATTCGAGCAGGAGTTCGAACCCTTCCTGCAAGGCATCATCGTACACGTAGCAGAAACATGAAGCGCAGGTGGTGGGTGTTCGTAGCGGCTGCAGCAGCCTTCATCCTGGTGTATGCGCTGGTGCAATGGACCGTGGCGGATGATGGCCCCGGTGACCCTTGGAGCGGCATCGAAGCGGAGCGCGACCTGGACATCATCGCGAACGACACCCTGCGCGTGATCGTGCTGCGCGACCCCCTCGTGTGGGAAGAAACGCCGAAAGGCGAACGCGGACTGGCATGGCAATGGATCACGCGCTTCTCCAAGGCGCAAGGACTGAATGTCAGCGCCGTGCCCATGGCGCATCCCGACGCCATGCTGGCCGCCCTCTGGGATGGCCGGGCCGACCTCATCGCTGCGCCGCTTTTCCTGGACGGTGCCGAACGGCGCCATTACCATCAATCGGATCCCTTCGCATCATCGGCACCGATGATCGTCAGGCTGCGACCCGATGCGAAGGAAGGCTCCGGCCCGGCGCTGGGTCCAGTCATGGATAGCGCAGCGCTCGCCATTTCCTCGCCTTTCGCGCACCACCGCTATTCAGGATGGAACAAGTTCACAGTGCAGCGCGCCCTGCACGACAGCGCTGACACGGAGGACGATTTGCTCATGGAAGTGCTCTTGGGCCGCGTGCCTGCCGCCATCGTATCGCGCCTCCGCGCTGAACATGAGGCAGCGCGCTTCCCGGCCCTGCAATTCGAGGGACCGGCGGGCGAAGCGGTGCCTTGGCGCTTGGTGATCCGAAGGAATGCGCCGGACCTGCGCAAGGCGATCGAGGTCTGGCAGAGCGATGAACACGAGCTCATGGAGCTGGCGAAACTGATGAAGGCGCATAGGGCTCCTGTGCCACCTCCAGGTCCCTTGCGCTCTCGCCGCATGAAAGGCCTCTCCCGGGACAGCATCTCGCCCTTCGACCGATACTTCCGCGCGCACGCTTCGGGCCTAGCGTACGACTGGAAGCTCCTGGCCGCCATGGCTTGGAAGGAATCGCGATTCGACAGCACCGTGACCTCGCACAAAGGCGCCATGGGCATCATGCAGATCATGCCGCGCACCGCGGCCCGCTTCGGTCTCGACACCAGCAGCGTGGTGGAGGACCATATCCGCGCAGCTGCGCGCTACCTCGCCCGGCTCGACACCATCTGGCTGCGCGCCATCCCCGACCGGCAGCAACGCATGCGCTTCGTGCTGGCCAGCTACAACGCCGGCCCTGGGCACATCATCGACGCACAGCGCCTGGCCGATCAACTCGGCCTCGACCCCGCGCGCTGGGAAGGGCATGTGGAACGCGCCGTGCTTTTACTCGCCAAGCCACGATTCTACCTCCGTCCCGAGATGAAGAACGGCTACTGCAAAGGCAGCCAGGTGTTCAATTACGTACGCGGCGTATTGGCTGTAAGGGAGCAGCTGGGAGGAGGTGGAAAAAGGAAGGTGGAAAGCTGAGCGGGACTCCTTCGCTCCGCCATGCCTTCGGCAGGCAGGCTCGGAGCGACCCGGTGCGGCCAGTGATGTCGCAAGCGCCTTTGTTGCTGAGCCGGATCTTCGGCAGCTACTCCGTGGCAAGAGGATGGCAACAAGCCGGCATCGTAGGATCCAGCGAATGGATTCGCAGCTAGGTCGAAGCCCGCTCGATCGCAAAGGGCCGCGCGCTACCTTGCGGCTCACTATCCAGAACCATGAAGCGTTTCGCTGCATTCTCCGCCCTTGCGCTGACCATCAACCTGCACGCCCAGGACCTTCCGCATCAGCTCGCGCCGCATGAGGTGCCGCTGATCCCGGCCTACAAGGAAGGCCTCGCTGCCGGTGCGCGCGGCATCACCACCCCGCCCCCATTCGCACCCCGCACCATGGCCGAATGGGAGGAGGTGCAGACCTTGGTGATCACGTGGACGAGTTTCCCCGGGATCCTGAAGCAGATCGTGCGCTACGCCAAGGACGAGTGCGAGGTGCTGATCGTGTGCAGCGATCAGGATGCCGTGATCAGCACCCTTCAGAACAGCAGCAGCGGCGGCCCCATCACCGACCTCGACAACATTACCTTCCTCGAAGCACCCTTCAATAGCATCTGGATGCGCGACTACGGCCCGGAATGCATCTACGCCAACGAAGTGGACTCGCTTTATCTGCTCGACTGGATCTACAACCGCCCGCGCCCACTGGACAATGCGCTGAGCGACGAGATCGCCACGGCGAAGAACATCGGCATCTACAGCACCACCACCGCGCCGTGGGACCTGGTGCACACCGGCGGCAACTTCATGGCCGACGGCTTCGGGACGGCGTTCAGCAGCGATCTGGTGCTCGAGGAGAACGGGCCAAACGGCGATTACAACACCACCGTGCGCGATGCCGCCAGCGTGGATAACGTGATGAACCAGTTCATGGGCATCCAGCCGGGACGCTACGTGAAGATGACGCCCCTGCCCTACGACAACATCAACCACATCGACATGCACATGAAGCTGCTGGATGAGGAGACCTTGCTCATCGGAGAGTTCCCCACCGGGGTGAGCGATGGCCCGCAGATCGAGCAGAACATCCAATACGTACTGAGCAACTTCAACTCCGTGTTCGGCACGCCCTACCGCATCGCTCGCATCCCCATGCCGCCCAGCACCGGCGGCGCTTATCCTCCGAGCGGCAGCTACCGCACCTACGCCAACAACATCTTCATCAATAGAACGGTGCTCGTGCCCACTTACCGCGAGCAGTACGACACCACCGGCCTCCGGATCCTGCGCGAGAACCTGCCCGGCTACCGCGTGGTGGGCATCGATTGCGACGACAGCGGCAACAACATCATCAGCCAGAGCGGCGCCATCCACTGCATCACCAAGACCATCGGCGTGGCCGATCCGCTGCTGATCCGCCACCAGCGCCTCACCGACACCTACGAGACCGCCATCCCCTACAACGTGGAGGCCTACATCCGGCACAAGAGCGGCATCGCATCAGCCGAGGTCTATTGGACCACCGATACCACCGCCGGTTATACGCCCGTGAGCATGACGGCTGGTGCCAACAACAGCTGGAGCGCCGCCATCCCCGCGCATCCCGCCGGCAGCCTCATCTACTACTACATCCAGGCCATGGCCAACAGCGGCAAGCAGCAGGTGCGCCCCATCACCGCGCCGCATGGCTGGTGGCGCTTCCGCGTGCTCGACATCAACGCGGGCATCGGATCGCAAGGGCCGATCCTCACCGAGGTGTACCCCAACCCCACCAGCGACATCCTCACGATCACCCTCGGCAGCTCCGGCACGCAGCGCGTGCGCATCACGCTGCGCGATGCACTGGGCCGTGAGGCCATGCTGATCCACGATGCGCCCATGCACGCCGATGGCCGCGCCTTCGCGGACCTTCGCTACCTGAGCCCCGGAGCCTATCACCTCCTTGTCGAAAGCGCGACCGGGCGGCAAAGCGTGAAGGTGGTGAAGCGGTGACCCCTTCTCAGCCTTGGCTGTGCATGGCCACCGCGTTGCCCTCGGTGTCCATGAAGAAAGCCATGTAACCGATCTCGGGTGAGATCTGCGTCTTGGGGACCATCACCTGGCCACCCGCTTTCTCCACGCGGCCCAGCGCCTCGCTCAGATCGGGATTCGCATTCAGGTAGATCACCGCGCCCGTGGAGCTCGGCGTGTGCTGCTCGCTCTTCACCAGTGCGCCGCCCACCTTGCCGTTCATGCCATCGCCGGGGAAGGCGCGCATCTGCATGCCTGGGAAGTCCATGGCTTCCATGCGGATGCCGAAGACGGTCTCGTAGAAGCGTTGCGCGCGGTCGAGGTCGCTCACGGCGATCTCGAACCAATTGAGTGCATTCGTGCTGTTGTCCATCTGTTCCGCGATGCCGGGTTTGTCGTCCATCGCTGCTGTGCAACCTATGCGCGAGAAGCAACCGATCGTGCCGGCGAGTGATGGGAGGTTCGCGGATTGATGGCCGGGGCATCGCAACGCGGTGAGACGCGCTAAGAACTGAGCACGGTAGCACCAGCGAATCTCCACCACGCTCCCTGGGGCCAAAAATCCTGCATGGCTCAGTCGGAACCGGCCGAGCACGGACTCCTATGAAACAAGAAGCCCCCCGCTTGTGGCGGAGGGCTCCAGTGCTTCGTTATGCGGTTAGCCGCGCTTCACTTGCACAGCGTTTGGGCCTTTGGGGCTCTGCTCCACTTCGAAGGTGACCTTGTCGCCTTCGCGGATCTGATCGAGCGTGCCGGTCTTGTGCACGAAGACGTCCTTGCCGCCTTCATCGGGGGTGATGAACCCGAAACCTTTCTCCGTATTGAAGAACTTCACTGTACCACTTGCCATTGGACTTGGGGAATCGTGCGGCGGTTGTAATGCCGCGTGTTGACCTTGGTAAAAGCACCAAGGGGGCGCAAGGTAGGCTTTCGGCCCGTGCAATGGGCAGGGGGCAGCACTCCGCGGCCAGCTGAGCCTGGGGCGCAGGATGCCTTCTTCAGTCACGGCGAGCGATGCAACATGGATTTGGCCGTTTCACCGCCCCTGCTACATTTGGGTTCGCCATACCCTGCCCAGCCATGCGCGACGATCGTGAGGATGTTTACTCCAAGGCCGTGAGGGCCGGGAAGCGGACCTACTTCTTCGATGTGAAGAGCACGCGCGGCCGCGACCTCTTCCTCACCATCACCGAGAGCAAGAAGCACACGCACGAGGACGGCACCACGCACTACGACAAGCACAAGATCTTCCTCTATAAAGAGGACTTCGAGAAATTCATCGACGGATTGCAGGACGCGGTGGACGAGATTGAGCGTCTCCGCGCCACTGGCGATTACAGCAATGGCTCCGATCAGGCGCCGCGCGAAGCCGACTCCGATGCGCCTCCCTTCACGGACGTGAACTTCGAGGACCTCGACCGGAAGGACATCTGATCCCAGGCACTTTCGCCCACACCACGCAACCATCACGCTGCTGCATGCGCATTCCAGTCCTGCTCATGCTGTTCTCGGTCGGCACGGCGTGCGCCCAGGATCCCGCCACTGCTCATGCGCTTGTGCGCGAAGGTGTTGTGTTGCACGACGATCGCTCCTACATCCAGGCCATTGCCAAATACGATGCGGCGTTGGAGGCCGACAAGGACAACTTCCTCGCCTTGGCCGAGAAATGCCACACGCTCTGCACGGCGCAGCGCTTCGAGGAGTGCATCGCGCTATCCGACCATACACTGGCCATCCACGGCGCCAATGACCAGATCAGCATGGTGCTGCTCGCCTATGCCAACTCGCTCGATCACCTGGGCCGTGCAGAGGAGGCGCTCATCATGTACCGCCGCGCTCAAGAAGCCTCGCCCGAAGACCATCAGCTCTGGTACAACGAGGGCGTCACCCTCGCAGGCCTTAAACGCTACGATGAGGCCGTGGTCAGCTTCCAGCAATCGGCCATGCGCAATCCGGAGCACGCCAGCAGCCACAACGGCATCGCACGGATCGAGGCCGGTCAGGGCGAACGCGTGCGCGCCGTGCTCGCCTTCGCGCGTTTCCTGATCCTTGAGCCCGAGAGCGGGCGCGCAAAGGCGAACCTTGAGCTCATGAAGCAGACCATGGAAGGCAATGTGGAGCGTACCGGCAAGAAGAACATCACCATCCGCGTGGATGCCAGCCGCCTGCCCGCTGAGGGCGACACCGCGCGGCGCGTGAACGATTTCACCACCGCTGAACTGATGCTCGCCATGCTCACTGCGGCCGATATGGACAAGAAGAACAAGAAGAAGGAGCCTTCTGAGCTCTTCTCCGGCAAGCTCGATATGCTCATCGGCCTGCTCGAAGACCCTGAGGGCAAGCAGAGCGGATTCTATTGGGAGTACTACGTCCCTTTCTTCCGGCAACTGAAGCAGGCCGGCCATCTCGAAACGGCTGCCATGGTGATGCAGGCCACCGCTGAGGATGAGCACGTGTCGAAGTGGATCCGTTCGAACGAAGCTGCCATCAAATCGCTCTACGCTTGGTGCCGCGCGTATGAGTGGCCGAATTGACCTGGTTCAAGCGCCTTCAAGCACCGCTGCGATATCGGGCTTGAAGTAGCCGGGCCCCTTCAGCACCTTTCCATCTTCTCGGTAGATCGGCTTGCCATCGGCCCCGAGCTTGCTCATGTTGCTGCGCTGGATCTCGCGGAACACCTCGTCGATCTTGTGCTCGAGGCCGTGCTTCAGCAAGGTGCCGCAGAGGATGTACAGGATATCGCCCAATGCATCCGCAACCTCCACCAGGTCACCGCGCAGGGCGGCATCGAGGTACTCCTCGTTCTCCTCGCGGATCAGCTTGTAGCGCAGCAGCGCATCACGGTCACCGATGGCGCCGAGCGGGGCATCGGCGTTGGCGATCCCGAAGGCCTCGTGGAAGGTGCGCACATGCGTGGTGGCCTCAGCGAGCGTCAGGGCATTGGTGGTGGGGGCATCCATGCGGCCGAAGGTATCGGGCGCACGGATCGCGGCGGTACGCGGTGCCCACGGCTGAGCGTTGCATGGCCCATGCGAGAGGTTAACACGCTTTAACGGCGGGCCGTGGCTGCCCCGAAAGCCGCCCCGGCACCTTTGCCTTCATTCGATCATCCGCATGGAACCAGTCATTACGCAATCGGCGCAAGCCGTCACTTCAGAGAGCATCCGCGCGCTCAACGACCGGATCCAGCAGGCCAGCGCCTTCGTGGAGCTGATCGACCGGGAGATGGAGAAGACCATCGTGGGGCAGAAGGACATGGTGCAGAAGCTGCTCGTGGCCTTGCTCGCCGATGGCCATGTGCTGCTCGAAGGCGTGCCCGGCCTGGCGAAGACGCTCGCGATCAAATCGCTGGCCAGCACGGTCGATGCAGGCTTCAGTCGCATCCAGTTCACGCCGGACCTGTTGCCCGCTGACCTCATCGGAACGCAGATCTATAGTCAGCGCAGCGAGGAGTTCACCGTGCGCAAGGGACCGGTCTTCAGCAACTTCATCCTCGCCGACGAGATCAACCGCGCGCCGGCCAAAGTGCAGAGCGCCTTGCTCGAGGCCATGCAGGAGCGCCAGGTCACCATCGGCTCCAGCACCTATCCGCTGCCCGAGCCTTTCCTCGTGCTGGCCACCATGAACCCCATCGAGCAGGAAGGCACCTATCCGCTGCCCGAAGCACAGACCGACCGCTTCATGCTGAAGGTGGTGCTCAATTACCCGCGCCAGGAGGAGGAGAAGCTCATCATCCGCCAGAACACGCGCGCCGGGCAGCAGCCGCAGCCGCAGCGCGTGGTTACCCCGGCGGAGATCCTCACCGCCCGCCAGCTCGTCCGCGAGGTTTACATGGATGAGAAGATCGAGCAGTACATCGTCGATATCGTGCACGCCACCCGCAAGCCCGATCAGCACAAGCTGGGCGACCTCACGAGCATGATCGCCTTCGGCGGCAGCCCGCGCGCAAGCATCAACATGGCGCTCGCGGCGAAGGCGCTCGCCTTCTGCAAGCGCCGCGGCTATGTGATCCCCGAGGATGTGCGCGCCGTGTGCCCCGATGTGCTCCGCCACCGCATCGGGCTCACCTACGAGGCCGAGGCCGAGAACATCACGGTGAACGAGATCATCGACCGTGTGCTGAATACCGTCGAGGTTCCTTGAACCCAAGCAGCAGGGGCGGGAGCGGGCGCGACGCCCTTGCGCCTGCCCTTGCTACTGACTTTCGCATGAACACCGCCCAGCATACCAAGGAACTCCTGAAGAAGGTGCGGCTCGTGGAGCTCAAGACCCGCGGCCTCAGCGAGCACATCTTCAGCGGCGAGTACCACAGCGCGTTCAAAGGGCGCGGCATGACCTTCAGCGAGGTGCGCGAATACAGCCCCGGCGATGAGGTGCGCACGATCGATTGGAACGTGACCGCGCGCTTCGGGCATCCGTTCGTGAAGGTGTTCGAAGAGGAGCGCGAGCTCACCGTGATGCTGCTGGCCGACCTGAGCGGTTCCGGCGATTTCGGGAGCACGCACCAGCTCAAACGGGAGCTGGTCACGGAGGTCTGTGCCACCATCGCCTTCAGCGCCATCAAGAACAACGACAAGGTGGGCCTGCTCCTCTTCACCGACAGCGTGGAGAAGTTCATCCCGCCGAAGAAGGGCCGCGCCCACATCCTGCGCATCATCCGCGAACTGATCGAATTCACGCCCAAGGGCACCGGCACCGGCATCGCGGGGGCCCTGCGCTACCTCAACAGCGTGATCAAGAAGCGCAGCATCGCCTTCCTCGTGAGCGACTTGCTCGCCAGCGGCTACGAGGACGCGCTGAAGATCGCCAACCGTCGGCACGACCTCGTGGTGCTGCGCACCGCCGATCCGCGCGAGGCCGAACTGCCGGATATCGGATTGGTGCGCATGGCCGATCCCGAGACCGGTGAGCAGCTTTGGATCGATACCAGCAGCAGCCGCGTTCGCAACGCATACCGCGCCGCTGGCCTCAAGCACGCGCAGCGCACCCGCGAGACCATGCGCCGCAGCGGCGTTGACCATGCCGTGATCGGCACCGACACCGGCTACGTGCGGCCGCTGATGCAGTTGTTGAAGCAGCGTGAAGGCGGACGATGAGCAAGGCCTTGGCCATAGCATCGATGATGGCGCCTGCGCTGATGCAGGCGCAGGAATCAGCCCCGGTACTGGTCGGACTTGATCCGCCCAGGATCCGCATCGGAGAGCATGCCGTGATCAGCCTGAGCGCGAATGCCGAAGGCCCAGCTGTGAAGTGGCCGGCCATCGGAGATACGATCACAGGCCATATCGAGGTCATCAGGATCAACGAGCCGGAAACCGCGGAGCTGGATGGCGCGGGCGGGCCTGCTGGCGCAAGGGTCGTGCGCCGCATCACCATCACCTCCTTCGACACGGGCTATTGGGCCATCCCGCCCTTCAAGCTGAACGTGGGCGAACGAGCCGTGGAGACCGAGCCCCTCTTGCTGCGCGTCGATGGCTACCCGGTGGGCGATGCGGCCGTGCCTGCGGACATCAAGCCCATCCAGCGCCTTTCCTTCAGCCTCTTCTGGTGGGCACGGCAGCAATGGAAGTGGATCGCTGGTGCTGGGCTCGCCGTGTTGCTCGCAGCCGCAGCGATGCTTCTGGTGCGCCGCATGCGCAAGGCCCCGCAGGAACCCGTGCTGGAAGCAGCACCCATCGCCTTGCACGAGCGCGTGCTCGCCGCGCTCGATGCATTGGAGCAGGAGCGCCTCTGGCAGCAAGGCCTGCACAAGCCCTATCAATCGCGCCTCACCGACCTGCTGCGGGGCTACATCGAGGAGCGGTACAACGTGCCAGCATTGGAGCGCACCACCGATGAGCTGATGCACGAGCTGCGCGTGAGCCCGCTCAGCAACGATCACCAAGTGCTGCTCGGCAACATGCTTCACGCCGCGGACATGGTCAAGTTCGCCAAGGCACTGCCTAGCCCGCAAGAGAACGAGCAGCTCATGGCCTCGGCACGTCGCTTCGTGATGGCAACCGCAGAACCCGATCCCGCGCATGCGAAGGCCTGAACCCGATATCGCCTATTGGGTCTGGTGCGCGGCAGGCGCAATCGCTGTGGCCGCAAGCGCCTGGATCGCCGTCAGCCGCTTCACCCTGGCGCATCCGGAATTGCTTTGGCTCGGAGCCGTGCTCCCGCTGGCCGCCGCGCTGCAAGCCTTGCGCGATCGCAGAAGCGCGGGACTCACCCGGCTGAGCACACTGAGCGCGCATCTGGGAAGGCGCGGCAGCTGGAAGGCCTTGGTGAAAGCCATGCCGCTGGCCCTGGGCATAGCCGGAATGGCCATGCTCATCATCGCCCTGGCCCGTCCTCAGAGCCACGACACCCGGGAAGACGTGCACCAGGAAGGCATCGACATCGTGATCGCGATGGACATCTCCGGCAGCATGCTCGCCAAGGACCTGAAACCCGATCGCCTCGAGGCAGCCAAGCGCACGGGCATCCGCTTCATCGATGCGCGGCCCAACGACCGGATCGGCTTGGTGGTGTACGAAGGCGAGGCCTTTACCCAATGCCCCCTCACCACCGACCACGCCACGCTGAAGCAACTCATGGCCGATGCACGCTCTGGCCTGATCGAAGGTGGCACCGCGGTGGGAATGGGCCTGGCCACCGCCGTGAACCGCATGCGCGAGAGTGAGGCCAAGAGCAAGGTGGTGGTGCTGCTCACCGATGGCGTGAACAACACCGGGTCGGTGCAGCCGATCGATGCAGCGCACATCGCCGAGGCGCTGGGCGTGCGCGTTTACACCATCGGCGTGGGCACGCGCGGCAAAGCCCTCTCTCCCGTGGCGCGCTATCCCAATGGCCAATACAAATTCGAGTACATCGATGTTGACCTCGATGAGCCCACGATGAAGGAGATCGCCGCGCTCACCGGGGGCAAGTACTTCCGGGCCACGGATGAGAAGCGGCTGCGCGAGATCTACGAGGAGATCGATCAGCTCGAGCGCACCCGCATCGAGGTGGAGCAGTTCACCAGCCGGAAAGAGGAGTTCCACCCGTTCGCGCTGCTCGGGGCGAGCCTGCTCCTCGCCGGATTCCTGATTGACCGCAGCTTGCTGCGCGGCATCGCATGAGCGCACGTACCGCATACCACTGGGGAATCATGGCCTGGGCCGCCATCGGCTTCGAGCTGCTGCTCACCCTGGCCGCTGCCGGTGCGTGGTGGTTCATCGCCCAGTGGGTGCCTTCCTTCCACATGGCTCGTCCGGACATGCTGCCCGCGCTGCTGGCCGGACCGGTCGCGCTGCTCACCTTCATCGCCAACACCGCCTGGCGCGATCGCGCGCTGCGCCGCTTCGCCCAGAGCGGCACCCTTGCCCGCATGATGCCCGGCGTGAGCGCAGCGCGCAACCTTGGGCGCTACCTGCTGCTGCGCACGGGCATCGGCCTGGCCGGCATCGCGCTGCTCGCCCCGCAGCTCGGCTCCCGCCCGGAGACCGTGAAGGGCAAGGGCATCGACCTCATGCTCTGCGTTGACGTGAGCAACAGCATGGAATGCGAAGACCTCCGTCCCAGCCGCATGATGGCCACGCGCCGCGCCATGCTCCAGCTCATCGACCGGTTGAAGGGCGACCGCCTCGGCATCGTGGTCTTCGCTGGCGATGCTTACGTGCAGCTTCCGCTCACCACCGACCGCAGCGCAGCCAAGCTCTTCATCCGCACCATCGGCACGCATTCCGTTGCCAACCAGGGCACGGCCATCGGCGCCGCCATCGACCTGGCGAGGCAGGCCTTCAAGGAAGAGAGTCCGGCCGGCAAGGCCATCATCGTGATCAGCGATGGCGAGAACCACGAGGACGATGCGCCGCTGGCCGCTGAGCAGGCAGCAGCGGCCGGCATCGTCGTGCATGCCATCGGCATCGGCACACCGCAAGGGGCGCCCATACCCGTGAAGAAAGGCGGCCAGAACCTCGGCTTCCGCAAGGACCGCAACGGCAGCACCGTGGTGACGCGGCTGAACGAGCCGATGCTCCGGCGCATCGCGTCCTCGGGCAACGGATCCTATGTGCGCGCCTCCAGCAGCAACATGGGGATCGTGGAACTCGTGGAGCAGCTCAAGCGAATGGAACAGGCCGATGTAGGGAGCATGCGCTACACCGCCTATGACGATCAGTACCAATGGCCCTTGGGTGCGGCGCTGGCCTGCTTCGCCTTGTACCTGCTCGTTGGAGAACGGAGAAACCCGCGCGCGGTGTGGCGCGCATCCGTGCCATGAAACGCATCCTCCCGCCCGCCCTGCTCCTGTTCGCCGCCTGCGCCACGCCGCAAGAGCGCATGGCCGAGCGCGCGCTCCGGCTCGGCGCCTCTGCCTACGACGCCGGGGAGTTCATGCTGGCTGACAGCCTCTTCGCCAGTGCGCCCTTCGATGCACGCGCGCTCTTCAATGGTGGCAACAGCGCCTTCCGCCTGGCCCGGTGGGGCGATGCCATTGAGCGCTACCGCGCTGCGCAGCACCTTGATAGCGCCGCAGAGCACCACGCCAGCGTCCTCTTCAACCTCGGCGCCGCGCACCTGGCCGATGCGCGCGATGCCGACTCCACCATTGTGCGCCTGAACCGGGACCTGGGCGCATTGCGGATCGAGGGCAGCGACATCGCGCAGGATGTGAGCACCTTCGTGCTCCGCGACAGCCTTCGCCGCGACCTCATGAAGCTCGAGCGCTCCATCGACTCTTCCTACGCAGCCGCCATAAGCTGGAACAAGGCGGCGCTGCGCCTCTCCCCTGCGGACGACGATGCCCGCCTGAACCTGGTGCTTGCGCAACGCGCATTCGATGCCCGCAAGCGCGCCCGCGATGCGCAGGACCAGCGCAACAAGGACAAGGATGCGAACAAGGAACTGGGGCTGCGCGCGCTGGCGATCATACAGCAGGCCGACTCGCTCGTTGAGCAATACCGCTTCAACCAGGCCTTGGAGCTCATGCAGCAGGGCCTCCGCGAGGATCCCAGCCTGAAGCAGAAGGAAGAATACATGAAGAAGCTGGAGACCGTGACCAACGCAGCGAAAGCCTCATGAGCATCAGGAACAACATCGCCTTCGCTGCGCTCGTGCTGTGCGCAGTTGGCTCCAACGCACAGTCCGATACCACGGGTGCGCGATCCGCCGATGCCTACTTCAACCGCGCATCGCGCCAATACGTGAAAGAAGACAAGAGCAGCGCCATGCGCGTGCTCGATGAAGGCTTGCGGGCGCACCCCGGCGATGCGAAACTGCTTAAGCTCGCCGAGCAGCTCCTGAAAGAAGAGCAGCAACAGAATAAAGCCCAGCAGCCGCAGCAACAGGAGCAGGAACAGCAGCAAGAACAGGGGCAGGAGCAACAGCAGGAAAAGGAGCAAGTGCAGCAACAAGACAAAGAACAGGAGCGGAACAGCGGTGGCATGGAGAAGCGCGATGCGGAACGCATGCTCGACGAACTGAACAGGAAAGAGCAGGATGTGCAGGAGCGCGTTCGGGCGCGAAGCATGCCGGGCCGCAAGGCGCGAATCGAAAAGGACTGGTGATGATGAACCCGCTGCGCAACCTCCTGACAGCGTTGATCGCTCTCGTCGCGGCGCCGCTCGCGCTGGCGCAGGAGATCACCTTCACGGCACAGGTGGACCGCAACCAGGTCGCGGCCGGTGAGCACGTGAAGCTCACGATCACGCTCACCAACGCCCAGGAACGGTTCGAGGCACCTGACCTCGGCGGCTTGGTGATCGTGCAAGGGCCTTTCGAGAGCAGCAGCTACAACTTCATCAATGGCCGCTCCAGCAGCACCGTGAGCCGCACGTGGGTGCTCACGGCCACGCGCCCGGGCCGCTACGTGATCGGCCCTGCGAAATCGCGCGTGGGCAAGGGCTTGGTGCAGACCGATCCGATCACCGTTGAAGTGACCAAGGGAAGCGCGCCGCCGCAGGAGCCTGCCGTGGCTCAGGGCCAGCACCGCGACCCGAACCTCTTCATCGCGCTGAGCCTGAGCAAGAGCAAGGCATATGTCGGTGAGCAAGTGGTGGCCACCTATCAGCTCTACAACCGCTACTCCGGGCTCGAAGCGCCGCAGATGGACCCGCCGAAGCTCAACGGCTTCTGGAGCGAGGAGCTCGATACCCAAGGTGCGCGCTGGGAGGAGCGCGTGGTGAACGGGCTCGGCTACCGCGTGATCACCATCAAGCAGCAGCTGCTGATCCCGCAACGCGCCGGCACCCTTCGCATCGACCCCATGGGCCTCACTTGCATCGTGGGCCGCAGCTTCTTCAACCCTGGCCGCACCATCGATGTGAAGAGCAACGCCGTGGAACTGAACGCCCTTCCCCTGCCGGCCAACGCACCGGACGCATTCAACGGTGCAGTGGGCGAGCTGGAACTTGAGGTGAAGGCCGACCGTACTGAAGTGAGCGTGGACGATGCGATCGAGGTGGAGGTGCGCCTCAGCGGCCGCGCCAACCTCAAGCTGATCGAGGCGCCGAAGCTCCAGTTCCCGTCCGACTTCGAAGTGTACGAGCCGCGCGTCACGGACCGCATATCATTGGGCACAGGCGGCATGAACGGCTCACGCGGGTTCCAGTACACCGTGATCCCGCGCCACGATGGGTCCTTCGATCTCGGCTCCGTCACGATGAGCTACTTCGACCCGAAAGCCGGCGCGTACAAGACCCTCAACAGCGCGCCGCTCAGCATCGTGGTCTCCCCGGGCGATGGGCAGGCCGGGAGCCCCATGGCCAATCGCGTGCAGCGCTCTGAGGTGGCCACGCTCGACAGCGACATCCGCTATATCCGAACCGGCGACCTTGAACTGCGCGAGAAGGACCGCTTCCTATTCGGCACTTGGCCGTGGGCTGCGGGCATGAGCGCTCCACCGCTCGCTTATGCGCTGCTGCTGATCTGGCACCGGAAGCGGCAACGCCAACGCGCGGACGCCACGGGCATGCGCCGGCGCACGGCGGACAAGCTCGCTCGGAAGCGCTTGCGCGAAGCCGAGGCCGCGATCACGAGCAATGACCGGGCGGCCTTCCATGGCGCGCTCTCAAGAGCGCTGCATGGCTATCTGGGTGACAAGCTGGGCCTGGGATTGGCCGAGATCAATGCCGACCGGATCGCGGAACGGCTGCATCCGCATGCCGATGCGCGCGCCATGGCAGCGGACGCCGTTCGCATCATCGCAGCGTGCGACATGGCCCGCTTCGCGCCGGTGGACGCGACACCGCAGAAAGCATTGTACGAAGACGCACTCCAACTCATCCAGCGCATCGAGCGCGCCGCTCACGCATGACCCGTGCACTGCTCCTCATCTGCGCCTGTGCCATGGCTTCACAGGCCTCCGCGCTCACGAAGAGTGAGGCGGATTCGCTCGTGGCGTTCGGGCAACGCGCCTACGCCGAAGGCCGCTACGAGGTGGCGCTCTCCGCCTTCGACAGCACCGCCAGCGCATTCCGGTCCGCAGGCCTTTGCCTTGCATTGGGCAACTCGCACTACAAACTCGGTGATGCGGCGCGCGCCATCCTCTGGTACGAGCGCGGGTTGCGCCTCGCACCCAACGACGGCGACCTGCAGATGAACCTCGACCTGGCCAGTGAGCAGATCCGCGATCGCATTGCGCCGAGCGGCACCACAGGGCTCGGAAAGACCTGGAGCATGCTGCGCGGCAACGACCCCGATGCCTGGGCGCGCTATACGCTCTTCGCGTGCCTGCTGCTCTTCACCGCGCTCGCCAGCGCACGGCTCACCCAAGGCCTGAAGCGGCAAGTGGCCCTCGCGGTGAGCGCGATGGCGTTCATGGCCATGGTTGCGTGCATGACCATCGCTTGGTCAAGCCACCGGGAGGTCCGCTCCAGGGGCGAGGCGATCATCATGGTCGCCAAAGTGGAGGCGCTATCGGAGCCACGCAACGGCGCGAAGCAGCTCTTCGTGCTGCACCGCGGAGCCAAGGTGTCCGTTGCTCCCGATGCCGAAGGCTGGTGCACTGTGATCCTGCCGAATGGCGCAACGGGCTGGGTGCCCAGCACGGCGCTCGAGCGCATCTGAATACCGGTTCGGGACCATTTCAAACCCGTCCGAGCGATCCGCTGCGAGCGCTGACTTCTACTCGAGGATCACTTTCCCGCGCGCAGCGCGATCACCATTCACCGCTTCGTAGAAGTACATGCCAGCAGCGCGCCCGCTGGCGTCCCATGGCAGCTGAAGCATGCCACTCTCCGGCGCCTCGCCGAGATAGAGGCCATGGACCAGGGCTCCGCTCAGATCGAATACGCGTACTTCGAGCGGTGCAGCGGGATCCAAGCCAGTGATATTGATGGTGGTGGCGCCCAAGGCCGGGTTCGGGAATGCCGTCGCGCGCAATCCATCGGCCAGCGCATCAGAGCCATGGCCTTCCTCGGGTGCGAAGGCCGCCATGCCGGGGCAGGAGAGCAAGCCGCTGTTCATGGTGCCGCCCTGATACCCGGAATTGATGTTGCGCACGATCGTGTTCACCGTATTGAACGTGTACGTCGTCACGCAGCCCCCGAGGGTCTGGTCCGCGAGGTCCGCCACCTGTTGTACCGTCCATCCCGCAAACGTGCCTTGGGCCACCACCATGTTCTTGAGGAGCACAGCAGAGGAACTGAAGGAAGCATTGACCTCATCGAAGCGGATGTTGAGCTTCAGTGCGGTGAGGTTGCCCAAGAAGGCGTTGTTGACGGCGCCTCCTGGATTGACCGTGGTTCCTGTTGGCAGCAGGTTGAAATCACCATAGAGCGGCAAGGCATTGGCAACCGCAGTTGAACTGGTGAAGCGAACCAACCGCTGACCGCATCCGATGGTGAGGTAATTCGGTGCCGGGAAGGCGCTGGCGAAGTTGGCGTGCATGTAGGCCACGGATGCAGAGCTGGTGCTTACCGAACCCCATGTATTCTGTGTCTCAGTGCGGATCCCCACGCAGCTGCCACCAGCCAAAGTGATCGTTGAGGAGCAAGAGGCGGAGCAGCCATTGGCACCGGTAACCGTGGCGGTGTAGGTGCCTGAAGAAGCAACCGTTGCAGTTGCGGAGGCCTGCACAGGCGAGGTGTTCCAAGAGTAGGTGTAAGGTGATTGGCCTCCAGTCGCAGCCACGCTCACCGTGCTGTTTCCTGCATTCGCTGAGCAACTCACCACCGGCGCGGCCTTCACCGTGACCGTGGTGGCGGCCGATGTGGAACTGCAACCGCCGTTCGACACCACTACGGTGTAGGCACCGGAAAGCGTGGCCGAGTAGTTGCTGGCCGTGGCACCGCTGATCGCTGTCCCATCGCGCCGCCATTGGTAGGTGAGACCCGTTCCTGTATTCGCGTTGAGCAGCACATTGCCGCCTGCGCAGAAGCTCGTGGTTCCACCGGCCGTGATGGTGGCCGTTGGCGCAGCACTGACCGTTACGGTCGTGGCCGCACTCGTAATGCTGCAACCGCCGCTGGTCACCACCACCGTATAGCTGCCCGCCGTCGTAGCGGTATAGCTGCTCGCCGTTGCCCCGCTGAGGTTCGTCCCATTCCGGCGCCATTGGTAGCTGTAGCCCGTACCGGCAGTGGCGCTGAGCACCACATTGCCTCCGGTGCAGAAACTCGTGGCACCGCCAGCCGTGATGCTTGCCGTGGGGGCAGCGTTCACCGTGACCGAGGTGGCTGCGCTTGTTGCGCTGCAACCGCCGCTCGTGACCACCACCGTGTAGCTTCCATTGGTCGTAGCGGTGTAGCTGATCGAAGCAGCCCCGCTGATGTTGATGCCGTTCCTGCGCCACTGGTATGCGTAACCCGTGCCTGTGCTCGCATTAAGCACGACGCTTCCGCCATTGCAGAACGTTGTCGCGCCACCAGCCGTGATCGTCGCCGAAGGCGCTGCGCTCGCGGTCACCTGGACGGCTGCGCTCGTGGTTGTGCACCCACCGCCGGTCACACGCACCGTATAGCTGCCGGTAGCGGCAGCGGTGTAGCTGCTAGCGGTCGCACCGGAGATATTGGTTCCGTTGTTCCGCCATTGATAGGTGTAGCCCGTGCCGGTGGGGGTGCTGAGCACCACATTGCCGCCGGTGCAGAAGCTCGTGGCTCCGCTGGCCGTGATACTGGCCGTGGGCGATGCATTCACCGTGACCGTGGCAGCCGCACTGGTGGTGCTGCATCCGCCATTCGTGACCACCACCGTGTAACTACCGGCCGTGGTGGCGGTGTAGCTGCTGGCTGTCGCCCCGCTGATGCTGGCGCCATTGACCCGCCATTGATGGGTGAGCCCCGATCCCGTGTTCGCGTTCAGCACCACGCTGCCGCCATTGCAGAACGTGGTTGCCCCACCGGCGGTGATCGTCGCCGAAGGCGCGGCGTTCACGGTCACCGTGGTGGCTGCGCTGGTTGTGCTGCAGCCGTTACCCGTCACCACCACCGTGTAGCTGCCCGATGCAGCAGCAGAATACGTATTGGAGGTTGAGCCGTTGATGTTGGATCCGTTGTTCCGCCATTGGTAGGTATAGCCCGTGCCGGCAGCAGCAGTTAGCAACACGCTGCCCCCTGTGCAGAAGCTTGTTGCACCGCTGGCCGTAACGCTGGCCGTGGGCGCCGCATTCACGGTGACCGATGTGGCTGCGCTCGTGGTGCTGCAGCCGCCGCTCGTGACCACAACGGTGTAGCTGCCAGCGGTGGTGGCGGTGTAGCTGCTCGTTGTGGCTCCGCTGATGTTGATGCCGTTCTTGCGCCATTGATGCGTGAGGCCTGTGCCCGTATTCGCGCTCAGCGCCACGCTCCCGCCATTGCAGAAGGTGGTGGCTCCGCCAGCGGAGATCGTTGCCGACGGCGCTGCGCTCACGGTTACGGTCGTGGCTGCGCTCGTGCTGCTGCAGCCGCCGCTGGTGACCACTACCGTGTAGCTGCCGCTGGCCGTCGCCGTGTAACTGCTCGACGTGGCACCGCTGATGTTGGTGCCGTTGTTCCGCCATTGGTAGGTGTAGCCCGTGCCTGTTGCCGCGCTGAGCAACACATTGCCGCCTGTGCAGAAGCTCGTTGCGCCGCCGGCCGAAATGCTGGCCGTTGGGGTTGATGGCGTGCCTACGCACTGGCAACTGGCGTTCCAGGTGTCGTTGGCGGTGCATGCGTTGTTGTCGTTGCATGCGGTCCCGGCTACAGCGGCTCCACCGGGCACGCCGGCGCAATCGACTTGCTGGCCGCACGCGGTCCCGATCGCGTAGCGGTAGATCACTCGCGACTTGTAGGGCTGCAGCGTGATTGATGCGCCCATCACGTTGCCGTCGGTGTCCTTCCAGCAACCGGCAGGGATGCTGAAGACCTGCGCAGTGGCTTGCTCATTGACCAGGATCATCTGACGCTGCAAGGGATCCACCGGCACGGCCGTCACCCGCTCAAGCGTGACATTGTCCAAGTAGTAGATGCCTGCGGTGTAGCTGCTGGTGAACATGCACACGCCCTGGTCCGTGCGGTCGCTCTGGAAGAAATGCTCCACATCGCGGCGGTTGGCATCGAATGGGAATGCACGCTCACCGATCCGGAAGGGATCATTGGCCTGGCTGTTGGCCTTGAATCCAACGACGAGTTCACCCATCACATCGCCCACCATGCTGAACTTCATCCGGTACCAAGCGTCCAACTGGACCCCAACAGTGGCGCTATGATTCAGGTTATGGGTGGCATAGGTCGCATTGCTGGTGAAACTCGTCTTCAGGCAGCCGACATCAAGCTTGGTGGTGTTATGAGTGATCACCCCCTGGCTGGGCCAACCGGTCCATCCGGTCACGTTGCTCCCGAAACTGCCATTCGGCACCGCTAGCGTGGCCAGCACCTGCTGGACTTCCATGCTGGGCAGGTAAAGAGGGCTGCGTGTACCGGTGGGATCCTCATTCATCACCGCCTGCCAGCGCTCCAGGGTGTAGTAGTCATGCGCGCCGGTGACCGAGTTGCGCAGATAGATGCTGCGGTCGTTGTACGGACTGAAGTAACGGTTGCCCGTCCAGGTTCCGAAGTCCACGAAATTCGCGCTGTACACATGGTACTGCTGGACCAGGAGCTGGTCCTTGTTGAGGCTGTAGAGCACGTTATTGCTGTAGACCGTGTTGTACGCCGGCACATGGAAGGGGGCCGTAGCGCCGGGGCCATTGTAGTTGCTGTAGTCGGAGATGAAGAGCTGGATCTGGTTATTGAAGAGCACATTGTCCTCGATGCGGTTGCCCGTGAACAGCATCGTATGGTCCACGTACATGCCGGAGCCCTTGCAGTTCATCACGGTGTTGCCCTTCACCAATATGTTCTTGTTGAACACATTGCCGAAGTAGATGCCCATGCAGATGGGAACGGAATGCACCCAGCCGATAGCGCTGCTCTCCACATCGCCGCTGAGGTCGCGCACCACGTTATCGCGGATGATGGCGCCGTCGGTCTGATCGAAGGTGATGCCCGCGCCATCATTGAGGATGGCCATGCTGTTGATGACCAGGTTGCGCTCCACGATGGCGTTGTTGTTCACGGCAATGCCGCAGTAGCCCACATTCTCCACATGATTGTCGCGGACGGTCATGCCCGTTCCATTGGTGCGGATGGCGATGTAGCCCATGTTCTGCTCGCCGAGGCCCTTCACCATCGCGATGTCGGTGAGGGTGCACTGCTCGAGCACTGAATTATTGTCGAGCAGCACCACCGCGCTACCATATGTGCGCTGCACATTGAGGTGGTGGAAGTGCTGGTTGTTGCCAGTGCTGTAGATGGCCTGCCAGGTATCCGTGAAGGTGCAGTTGAAGGCCTCGAGGTCGGTGGTGCCGGATAGCCGAAGGCTGGCTGTGGTATGGTGGCGGAAATGGATCTCGCTCACCTTGATGTGATGCCGCTGCCAGCCGCCGTAAATCCCGAAATCGGTCACCGCGGCCTCCACGAGCACCGTATTCGGGTTCGCGTTGCTCGGGCACCAGAGGTAGAGCATGCCTGCGGCCCGGTCATGGAACCATTCGCCGGGTGCGTCGAGCAGTGCGAGCTTGTTGCGCATGAAATAGCCCCATTGCCAGGTGCCCAGGGCGTTGCCCGTGGCCGTATGAGTAAGGGTGCTATTGCTGAATGCCGAGACATAGGCGGTATCGTAGCTCCAGTTGGTGGTGCGAATCACCGCGGTGGCACCTGTCCAATAACCGCTGGGCTGATTGAGCTCGCTGTCAGTAAGACTGGTGCTGGTGCCTTGATCAACGCGCAGCCAGCCGGTATTGGGGAAGCGCGCGATCTCTTGCAATGCGCCATTGACGAAGACCTGTTTCGTGGCTTGGCTCAAGGGCGCCTTCCAGATGTTGCCGCTATGAAGCGTCCATCCTGTAACGGCCACGCTTCCGCTGATGATGGGTTGGGCGCCGGTGCCATAAGCACCCACCTCGATGTAGGCGGTGGCGTTGCCGCTGTTTAGGATGCTCAGCTTGCCACGGTACACACCTCCGCGTTGGAACAGGATGCGGTCGCCTGGCTGGAAACTGCTGCTGAGCTGATTGGCGCGGTCGATGGTGCGCCAAGGCGTGGATTGGCTGGTTCCGTTGTTGCTGTCGTTGCCCGTGGGCGAGAGGTAGTAGGTGGCCGCATTCACGCCAAGGCCGCAAATGACCAGTATCAGGGAGAGGAGCTCGCGCATGGGTTCAATGCCACGGAGGTTCCGGATCCGGGCGCCGCGAAATTGGCCGAACCCGCGCCGCCGTAGGCTTCCGCCATCAACAGGCCATCCACAATTCGACCAGCGGCACCTGATGCCCGATAGAGCGTGATCGATCCGCAGTTACCCGGCGCAGAAGCTGTGCGAGCATTGGTTCAACCGAGCGGCCAATGTTGATAACCGGGCTCGAATGGGGCAATCCGGAGGCTTTGCAGAGGCGCGGTTTCCCGCTCCGTGGCCCGTGGGTCAACAGCCAACGCCGCTTCAGCCGAAAGCCGAATGCGCTGCGATCCCGGTTGGATTCGAACCAACGACCGCCTGCTTAGAAGGCAGGTGCTCTATCCAGCTGAGCTACGGGACCTTGCTCGGCAAAGGTGGCCATGAAAAAGGGCCAACCTAAGTTGACCCTTTACATTGTCGGGGCGGCCAGATTCGAACTGACGACCTCCTGCTCCCAAAGCAGGCGCGATACCGGGCTACGCTACGCCCCGAACGAAAAAGACCCGGCTGGCGGGCCTTTGCGGAGAGGGGGGGATTCGAACCCCCGGTACAGTTTAACCCGTACGGCAGTTTAGCAAACTACTGGTTTAAGCCACTCACCCACCTCTCCGAGTGATAGTTGGAAAGAACGCCCCCTCAAAGGGAGCGCAAATATAGACGGCTCATCCGTACGCAGCAGACCACAGGATCGCGGGGCTACTTTTGCCGCCCTTCAACCTTAAGACACCCCCCCTATGGCACGTGAAGTCGTCATCGTTTCCGCAGCACGAACCCCCATCGGATCCTTCGGCGGCAGCCTCTCGGAAGTCCCCGCCACCAAGCTTGGCGCTGCCGCGATCCAAGGCGCGCTCGCAAAGGCCGGGATCAAGGCCGAGGATGTGCAGGAGGTGATCATGGGCAGCGTGCTGCAGGCCAACCTGGGCCAGGCGCCTGCCCGGCAAGCGGCCAAATTCGCCGGGCTACCCAATGAGGTGACCTGCACCACCGTGAACAAGGTGTGCGCAAGCGGCATGAAGGCGATCATGATGGCTGCTCAGGACATCCTCTTGGGCGATGCCGATGTGGTGGTGGCGGGCGGCATGGAGAGCATGAGCCAGACCCCCTACTATGTCGAGAAGGCGCGCTATGGCTATCGGTTCGGCAACGGCGTGCTCATCGATGGCATCGGCAAGGACGGCCTCACCGACGTTTATCACCAGACCGCCATGGGCGTCAGCGCCGAGCTCTGCGCCAAGGAGCACAAGATCACCCGCGAAGAGCAGGATGCCTTCGCCATCGAGAGCTACAAGCGCAGCGCGGCCGCATGGTCCGCAGGCCGCTTCGCCGATGAAGTGGTGCCCGTGACCGTTGCCACGCGAAAAGGCGATGTGCAAGTAGCCGAGGATGAAGAGTACAAGAACGTCAACTTCGACAAGGTTCCCGGGCTGAAGCCGGTATTCCAGAAGGACGGCACGGTGACGGCGGCGAATGCCAGCACCATCAACGACGGCGCCGCGGCACTGGTGCTCATGAGCGCGGAGAAGGCAAAGGCCCTCGGCTTGAAGCCCATCGCACGGATTCTCAGCTACGCCGATGCCGAGCAGGCCCCTGAATGGTTCACCACGACCCCCGCGAAGGCATTGCCGCGGGCCGTGGAGAAGGCGGGCCTGAAGATGAGCGACATCCGATTCGTTGAGCTCAATGAAGCCTTCAGCGTGGTGGGCATCGCCAACACCAGGCTCATGGGCCTGGACCCCGCCAAGGTGAACGTGAATGGCGGCGCCGTGAGCCTCGGCCACCCATTGGGGTGCAGCGGCGCACGCATCATCGTCACGCTGATCAATGTGCTGAAGCAGAACAACGCACGCTACGGCGGTGCCGGCATCTGCAATGGTGGCGGGGGCGCGAGCGCGATGGTGATCGAAGCGCTCTGATCGCTACGGCCACCAACAGGCGGGCGTTGAACATGAACGCGCTGGGCGCCGCATGAAGCGATCCGCAGGGCGGACCTTCGTGCTGCACGGATGAAAGCCCTCTGCACCATCGGCCTGCTGATCCTCAGCAACGCCTTCATGACGTTGGCCTGGTACGGCCATCTGCGCTTCAGGGAATTCGATTGGGGCAAAGGGCTCGGGCTCTTCGCCATCATCGGCATCAGCTGGGGCATCGCCTTCTTCGAGTACGTGCTGCAGGTGCCGGCGAACCGCATCGGCAGCGATCTGCATGGGGGCCCATTCACGCTGGTCCAGCTGAAGGTGCTGCAAGACGTGATCACGCTGGTGGTGTTCACGCTCTTCCCGCTCGTTGCCTTCAAGCATGAAGCGCTGCGCTGGAACCATGCGCTGGCCGCAGTATTCCTGGTGGCAGCGGTCTGGCTCGTCTTCAAGAAGTAGCGCGGTGCGGCAGATGTGATGCTGGTTGATGCAGAGGCAGGTTGCGGATTGATGCCCCGGCATGCTTGCCTACCGACAGCAGGATGATGGTTGATGCGGATCTTGTGCACCCGTTTCACTGGGCCGTCAACCTCCAACCCTCAACAGTCCGAACCTTCAACCTTCCCCATGCACTTCCCCCTGTTCGGTGAACTCGTTGTGATCCTCGCGCTGGCGGCGGGGATCCTGCTGCTGTTCCGCCGATTCAGGCTGCCGGGCATCCTGGCATTCATCCTAACGGGCATGATCGCCGGACCTCACGGCTGGGGCTGGGTGAAGGAAGTGGAGGAAGTGGAAGCGCTCGCGGAGATCGGTGTGGTCTTCCTGCTTTTCGTCATCGGCATGGAGTTCAGCCTGAAAAAGCTCGCGAGCCTGGGCAAGACGGTCTTCGGCGGCGGTGCTATGCAAGTGGGCCTGACCATTGCGGGCGTGGCCGGCGCTCTGCATGCTTTCGGCGTGCGCACCGAGAGCGCGGTCTTCATCGGTTTCCTGACCTGCTTGAGCAGCACCGCCATCGTGCTGCGCGTGCTGCAGGAAAAGGGCCGCATGGATAGCGCGTCGGGCCGCGTGGCCACGGCCATCCTCATCTTCCAGGACATCATCGTGGTGCCCATGATGCTGATCACGCCGCTGCTGGCGGGACAGAGCCAGGACATCACCAGCGACCTGCTCCTGCTGCTCGGCAAGATGGCCCTGCTGCTGGTGGCGGTATTCCTCGGTGGCCGCTACGTCGTGCCCAGGCTGCTGCGCGCGGCGATCAAAGGGCGCGGCAATGAGCTGTTCATCATCACCATCGTGGTGATCTGCTTCGCTGCGGCCTTCACCACGCAGGCCATGGGGCTTTCGCTCGCGTTGGGCGCCTTCTTCGCGGGCCTGGTGATCAGCGAGACCGAGCATGCCTACCACGCCACGGGCATCGTGCAGCCCTTCCACGAGCTCTTCCTGAGCTTCTTCTTCGTCTCTATCGGCATGCTGGTCGATGTGCGGCTCTTCCTTGATGCGCCCCTCACGATCATCGGCCTTTTCGCTGGGGCCACCCTGCTGAAGGTGCTCGCCGCAGCGCTGGCCGTGTGGGTGCTGCGCTACCCGCTGCGCACTGCGCTCCACAGCGCGCTGGGCCTGTTCCAATTGGGCGAGTTCGGCTTCGTGCTCGCCATACCAGGCCTCAAGCATGGCCTGCTGAGCCAGGAGCATTACCAGCTCTTCCTCTCCGTGGCCATCCTGGGCATGGCCACCACGCCATTCATGCTCGATCGCAGCGAGCGCATCGTGCGCAAGGTGTTCCTTCAATTCGTCCCAGCGCGCGTGAGCAACCGCCTCGATAGCCTCATGCGCGTGAAGCGCGAGCAGGAAAAGCGCATGGCCACCGTGCTCAAGGACCATGTGGTGATCATCGGCTTCGGGCTCAATGGGCAGAACGTGGCCACCGCCGCCATGGAGAGCGGCATCCGCTGCGCCGTGGTGGAGGAGGATCCCGACTTGGCCCGTAAAGCGCAAGCGATCGGACTGCCCGTGCTCCATGGCGATGCCACCAACGACCATGTGCTGCATGAGGCGCATGTTGAGCGCGCACGGGTCGTGGTGGTCGCCATCAGTGACCCCGAAGCCACCAAGAAGATCGTGGCCTGCGTGAGAGGCATCAGCAGCGCCGTGTACATCATCGTGCGCACCCGTTACGTGCGTGAGATCCAGGCCAGCCTCGATGCCGGCGCCAACGAAGTGATCCCCGAGGAATTCGAGACCAGCATCGAGATCTTCTACCGCGTCCTCCGCAAATACCTCGTCCCTGAACAGCGCATCCAGGACCTCGTGGCCCGCATCCGCGGAGGGCATTACGGCATGCTGCGCGGCGTGAGCAGTTCCCCGGCGGTGGCGCCCCAAGCGCCATTGCCCATTCCGGGCATCGAGATCGCCACGCTGCCGGTGACCCTTGGTCGCGGCAAGGTGGTGGGCCATACCGTGGCGGAGATCGGGCTGCGCGAGAAGTACGGCATCACCGTGCTCGCGATCCGGCGCAAAGAGAGGCACATCACCAATGTGACGGGCAGCACGCGCATCCTCACCGATGATGTGCTCTACCTGCTCGGAAGCCCGGAGGCCATCGTGCGGCTTGACCAGGAGCTGCGGTGATCGTGAATGGCTCGGGCTCCCTGTTCTTCGCGGATCCAAGGACCACGAATACCGGGAAATCCGCCGGGAAGCTGATGCTCGGCTGTCAGGGAAATGCTGTGCGCAGAAGACCGGGCTTCAGAGAACCACGGGACCCGGCAACCTCTCGCCCGGTACCTTCGCCCCATGTCGCTCCAAGAGCTCGCGGAAAAAGTGGTTGCGCGCATGCATGACCATGACCCGTTCAGCATCTGGCTCGGAATCGAGCGGCTGAAGGTGGAACCCGGGCAATGCGTCCTGCGGATGAGCGTGCGCGATGAGATGCTCAATGGCTTCGCCATCGCGCATGGCGGGATCACCTACTCCCTTGCCGATAGCTGCCTCGCCTTCGCCAGCAACAGCCATGGCATCCAGAGCGTGAGCGTGGAGACCAGCATCAGCCACACCAAGGCCGTGAAAGCCGGCGACGTGCTCACCGCCACCAGCAAGGAGATGAGCCTTACTCGTAGCATCGCCATCTACTACATCACCGTGACCAATCAGGACCTCGAGCAAGTGGCCCTCTTCAAGGGCACCGTTTACCGCACGGGCAAACCCTGGTTCCCGCAAACGCACCAATCGACCTGAATGAAAGAAGCCTACATCGTTGACGCCGTGCGCACGCCCATCGGCAGCTTCGCCGGGGCCTTGGCGCCCGTTCGTGCGGACGACCTTGCCGCTCATGTGCTGCGCGAATTGATGAACCGCCACCCTGCGCTCGCCCCCGAAGCCATCGACGACGTGATCATGGGATGCGCCAATCAAGCGGGCGAGGACAATCGCAACGTGGCACGCATGGCCCTTCTGCTGGCGGGCCTGCCCGTGACCGTGCCGGGAGAGACCGTGAACCGGCTCTGCGCCTCGGGCATGAGCGCGGTGGTGGGCGCGGCGCGCGCAATCGCCGCGTCGAACGGCGAGCTCTTCATCGCAGGCGGGGTGGAGCACATGACCCGCGGCCCTTGGGTGATGAGCAAGACCAGCACGCCCTACGGCCGCGATGCACAGCTCTTCGATAGCAGCTTCGGCTGGCGCTTCGTGAACCCGCGCATGAAGGAGCGATTCGGCACCGACGCCATGGGCGAGACGGCCGAGAACCTGCTCGATGCGAACCCCATCTCGCGCGAGGACCAGGACCGCTTCGCGCTGTGGAGCCAGCAGAAGGCAACCGCCGCGCAAACAAGCGGCCGGCTCGCCAAGGAGATCGCACCGGTGCCGATCCCTCAGCGGAAAGGCGATCCAGTCCTCTTCGCACAGGATGAGTTCGTGAAACCCAAGTCCACGATCGAAGGACTTTCCGCCCTGAAACCAGCATTCCGGAAGAACGGCACCGTAACGGCCGGTAACGCAAGCGGGCTCAATGATGGCGCCGCCGCTCTGCTGGTGGCCAGTGAGCTTGCACTGAAACTGCACGGCCTCGTGCCCAAGGCGCGCATCGTGAGCAGTGCGGTGGTTGGTGTGGAGCCCCGCATCATGGGCATCGGGCCGGTGAGTGCCACCAAGCTTGCGCTGGCACGTGCTGGCCTCACCTTGGACCAGATTGACCTTTTCGAACTGAATGAAGCCTTCGCGGCGCAGGTTCTGAGCTGCACCCGCTCGCTGGGCATCGCCGATGATGATCCACGGATCAACCCCAATGGCGGGGCTATCGCCTTGGGCCACCCGCTGGGCATGAGCGGCGCCCGGCTCCTGCAAACCGCAGCCATTGAGCTTCAGGCACTTGGCAAGCGTTACGCGCTCTGCACCATGTGCATCGGCGTTGGCCAGGGGTACTCCGTGGTCATCGAGCGCTGTTGAAATCCATCCGTCGATCTGGCGGAGCACTGGCTTCACATCAATGCTAGCTTGGCCGACCTAAACGCCTGCTCCATGCTCCCTCAGGAACAGATAAACCTGTACATCGCCGAACGCCCGGAATGGCAGCGGAAGATGCTGGTGCGGCTGCGGCAATTGATCCACACCGTGGATGAGGAGATCGAGGAGACCTGGAAATGGAACAGCCCGCATTTCGACCATGATGGCATCATGATCGGCCTGCAAGCCTTCAAGGAGCACGTGGCCGTGTGGTTCCACAAGGGCGCGCTGATCAAGGACCCGAATAAGCTCTTCGAGAAGGACGATGCCAAGGGCATGCGCTCCTACAAGCTGCGTGAAACGGACACCATCAACGAGGCCGCTTTCGTTGATCTGGTGAAGCAAGCCGTGAAGGTGAACATGAGCGGAGCCAAGCTATCAGACGCCAAGCCCGCCCGGAAAGCCCTCGTGGTGCCGCCCGAACTGGAGAATTGCCTGAAGAAGGATGAGGAAGCGTGGGCGCACTGGGAGAATTTCAGCTACTCCCATAAGAAGGAATACGTGGAATGGGTCACCGACGCCAAGCAGGACGAGACCCGGAAGCGCCGTATCGCACAGGCGCTGGAAATGATCCGTGCCGGGGTGGGCAAAGAAGACAAGCACCGGGTTTGACCGGCATATCGAACAACGAAAAAGCCCCCGTCGCCGGGGGCTTTTCATTTCAGGGTCGTGCCTTATTCGGCAGAGGAAGCCGCTGCGTCACGCTTCTCGGTGTGCCTGGCGAAGCGCTTCTTGAACTTGTCCACGCGGCCTGCGGTGTCGACCAGCATCATCTTGCCGGTGTAGAAGGGATGGCTGGTGTAGCTGATGTCGAGCTTGATCAGGGGGTACTCGTTGCCGTCCTCCCATTTCATGCTGTCCTTGGTGGCAGCGCAGCTCTTGCCGAGGAACATGTACTCGTTGCTCATGTCCTTGAAAACCACCGTGCGGTAGTTCTCGGGATGGATGCCTTTCTTCATGGCCTTGTCTCGTTAATGCCGCCCTCCTGCGAGCGGGGCGCAAATGTAGCTGTTAACCTCATTCAGGCAAGCTCCGGAGACACCCTTAGGCAATGATCTGCCCGACCGTGCGTATGGGCATTCGGTTCCGGCCATATTTGCCCGCCTTGAAGCTCACCCGCCTCCTCCCCTTCCTAGCTGCTGCAGTACTGCTGGTCAATTGCCGCAAGGACAAGCTCTTCACGGACGACCCCGTGACCTTGGATTTCAGCCAGGCCGAGGTGCTGTTCGACACCGTTTTTACCCAGAACCCCTTCTCGGTGACCAAGCGATTCCGGGTGCGCAACCCCGATTCGCAAGGGGTGCGGGTCGATATCGCTCTCGAAGGCGGCAGCCCCTCCCCCTTCCGGATCAATGTCGATGGCGCCGCAGGCACCAGTTTCCAGGATGTGGAGATCCTGGGAGGCGACAGCATTTATGTCTTCGTGGAAGCGAGCCTGGACCAGACCGGGCAGAGCACTCCGCTGATCCATGAGGACCACATCGTGTTCCTCACCAACGGCACCGAACAGAAGGTGAAACTGGTTGCTTGGGGGCAGGATGCGCACTACTTCAGGCCCGACAATTTCCCAAGCGGCCTGCCCGCCTACAGCATCATCGCAGGGCTCGATGACAATGGCAACAGCATCTGCGAGACCGTGACCTGGCCAAACGACAAGCCCTACGTGATCTACGGTTATGCGGTGGTCGACTCCTGCAGCAAGCTCATCATCGACCCTGGTGTCCGCGTGCATGTTCATGGCGGAGGCGGCCTGTGGATCTATCGATGGGGACAGATCGAAGCCAATGGCGATGTGAGCAGTCCGATCACCTTCCAAAGCGACCGCCTCGAGGCGCTCTATGCCGAATTGCCCGGCCAGTGGGATCGGATCTGGATCAACGATGGCCCGGCCGGCGGCGACAACAAGTTGAAGAATGTCGTCATCAAGAACGCGTTGGTGGGCGTGCAATGCGAGACCTGGCCTGGAGTGCCAGATGCGGTGACCAGCCAGGCCAAGCTGATCCTGGAGGACGTGAAGATCCGCAACTGCAGCGCCGCGGGGATACTGAGCCGCAATTACCGGATCGATGCCGCCAACCTGCTGGTGAGTGATTGCGGTCAATATTGCCTGGCGCTCACCGGTGGCGGCGCGTACCGGTTCCGGCACATGACCGTGGCCAACTACTGGAGCTACGGCATCCGCAACACGCCGGCTTTCATCATGACCAACACTTACGCGGACATCACCGGCACTTTGCAGGTCCGGGACATCGACACCAGCGTATTCAAGAACAGCATCATCCATGGAGCGAACACCAACGAGTTCAAGCTCGAGTTCGATGCGCTGGCCACGCCGGACCTTCTCTTCGACCGCATGATGCTGAAGACCGATCAGAGCACGACCGGCGATTTCTTCGACCCGCTGAACATCTACCGGAACCAGAACCACGGCTTCGTGAGCGTGACCGACCGCGACTTCCACCTCACTTCCTCAGCCTTTGCCCGGGACAAGGCCGACGGCGCAGGCCCCTTCCTCGATCTGGACGGCGTGGCACGGGGCGCAGATGGACTGCCCGACCTGGGCTGCTACGACTATGTGCCCTGATCAGCCCAACCCGAGCAGGAAACGAAGGGTATCCACTCCATCAGCGTAGTCGCTCAGGGCCGGGTGCTGGGCCTCCCCGAAGGCGATGCCATCGCGCGCCACCACGCACTGGATCTTCTGCTGGTTGGCCTCGATGTACGCGAGCGCCTCTTCCTTGCGGTCGTAGCGCTGGTAGAAGAGCGCCGCAACCGGGCTCGCCAATGCGGCATCCTCCTTCATGAGCAAGAAGCCGTTCTCGAGGAAAGGCACGCGGTCGAGCAGCCAGAGCGCGCGCGTGTAGTCGTAGTTGTTGCCGTACTTGTTGTGGTGGACGATCGCCGACCAGGGGTAGAAGGCCCTGAATATCCGATCGAGGTCGAAGCTGCGCGGCACCAGCAATTTGCTCACGTTTCGGCAGCCCAGTCCGAAATAGCGGAACACATCCTCGCCCAATGCGGCCAGCTGTCCATCGGTCTCGGTGCCATCGAGCACGGCGATGCTCACGCGGCTCTTGCGCACGATGCGCGGCACATGCCTGAAATAGTGATCGAAGTACCGGGCGGTGTTGTCGCTGCCGGTGGCGATCAGCGCATCCACCTCCCCGAGCTTCCCCGTCAGCGTGATGAGGCGTTCGGAGGTGCCGGGCAGGAAATGGTCGAGCACCCCCAGCAGCGCGGGAATCAACTCCGGCTCCTGCGAAGAGCATTTGATCCGAGCCCGATGGCCCGAGAGGAACACGGTGATGACATCGTGAAGCCCGACCAGCGGCACATTGCCCGCGAGGATGAGGCCGATGGTCCTTGGCCGGACCTCGCTGGACTGAAGCTCAGGATAACGAGCCAGCCATTCCGCAAGCGAGGCACCGGCCAGCGATTGGGCCCAAGCGCCGAGCGCGAAGCGCACATTCTCCTCCGTGGCCCAGCCGGAATGCTGCTGCGCCCTGCGGATGAGGGAATCCAGCGTGCCGAACTCAATCTCCGAAAGACCGATGGAATGCCCCGGCCAAGCGGACCCTGCGCCCAGAGCATGCATCACCGCGCCGAGCTGCTCGAGCGCCGATCGCCGTTGTTCCGATCCGTTCATGCTCCTCTGGTGGTCACATCGCGCCGATCCGCCCGGCTATCTTCGCGGCGCTAAAAGTATCCCGCACCACCATGGCCATCATGATCACCGACGAATGCATCAACTGCGGCGCCTGCGAACCGGAGTGCCCCAACAATGCCATCTATGAGGGCGGCGCTGAATGGCGGCTGGCCGATGGCACCGCGCTCCACGGGCCGCAGACCACACCGATGGGCAACAGCTACGATGCCGATGCGGCCAATGCGCCTAAGACCATGGACGTTTACTACATCGTGGCCGACAAATGCACCGAATGCACCGGGTTCCACGACGAGCCGCAATGCGCTGCCGTGTGCCCGGTCGATTGCTGCGTGGACGACCCCGACCATCGCGAGACCAAGGAGCAGCTGATGGCCAAGAAGGAGTTCATGCACCTGTAGCGAACTGATGGTGAAGCCGCCGTTCGAGCTGCGCCAACGGCGTGATTTCGGGCAGCTGATCAGCGGCTCTTTCGCGCTGATGCGCCAGCATGGCCGGCCCTTGTACCGAGCCATCGCCGTGAGCTGCCTGCCGCTCCTGCTCTTCGGGGCCTACCTCATCGGCGGGGGCTTTGGGCAGATGATGGGGGCGCGCACGCAAGACCCTTTCGCATCCAGCGGCGACCGCTTCGCCTACGGCGGAATCATGATCGGCGCGGCATACGTGCTCTTCGCGCTATTGATCGTGTTCCTGCATGCGCTGGTGCATGAATTCCTCCGCGCGCACGATCGCGGCGAGTCGAGCTCAGCAACCACGGGTTTCCTGGTGAAACGCGCGCTGGGCCGGCTCTTCCACTATCTCGGCATCCTGACCTTGCTGGGCCTTATGGCAGGCGGATCGGCCGTGGTCTTCGTCTTGCTGATCCTGCTGGAGGAGCCGGTGCTCAGCGTAGTGGCCGTCATGGGCATGATAGCCGCCGTCCTGGCCGTCACCACCTACGCATCGCTCGCGAGCGCAGCACAGGCCGTTGAGCGCATGGGCGTGGCTTCGGCGATGCGGCGTTCATTCATGCTGGTGCGCGGGGACTTCTGGCCCACGCTCGGGGTCTCGATGGTGATGGGCCTGATCGTGGGCGCGATCGGCTACATCGTGCAGATCCTGGGCGTTGTGGTGATGATGCTCTTGATGTTCCTGGGTGCATCCGGCGATCCAGAGGCGATGAACTCGGTGATGCCGATCGTGATGTCGGTGTTCTTCGGATTGCAGTTCGGGGTGATGCTCTTCACCTATCCGCTTCCTTGCGCGTGCATGGTGCTGAAGCTCTGCAGCCGCGTTGAAGAGACCGAAGGGCGCGGCCTGCGCTCGCGGATCGAGGCTTTCGATGCGATCTGAGCCCGATCAGCGCAGCCACTCCAGTTCCACGCGCCGCTCTCCGGGATCGCGCCCCAAGCTGCGGCTGTCGCCGTAATAATTCACCAGCAGGCGGTCGCCGTCGATGCCCCGTGATAGGAGGTAGCCCCGGACGGCCTTCGCGCGCTGCTCGCTGAGCCAGAGGTTGCGTGCAGGATCACCGCTGCGATCGGTATAGCCGGTGATGAGGACTTTGTCCTGCGGTGATCGGGCCAATTGCTCGAAGACCTCATTGAGCAGAACGCGCTGATCCGGCTCGAGCGAGGTGCTGTTCCGCCCGAACCGGACGGCGAGGTTGCGGCCGGTGAGCGCTGCGAGATTGGCGGAGGGGTTCTCCTCGTTACCACGCGCACGTGCATCCTTCATGTCGATCTCCAACCCGGTGAGTCGGTCTTCCATGTCCTCCATGCGGTCGCGCAGCTCCCAGAGCTCCTGGCGCTGGTCCATGCGGTCGATGCGCTGGTTGATGGCGTCGAGCTCCTGCTTCAGCCAACGGTCCCGCTTGCGAATGCGCGATGATGGGACAGCGCCGGAAGCGGTTCCGATGGAATCGGGGACGGCGCGATCGGCAATTCCCTGCAGGAGGCCCCCGGCTAACTCGGGATCCGATCCCGCCCCGCCGCCGGTGTCAGCCATGCGCAGGTCAAGGGCGCAGAGGTAGTTCTCCTGGTCGAACACGGTGCCGCAGGTGCTGTTGATGCGTTCGGCTTGTCCCGGCGGGATTGGCTCAGCCCCGAGCACATTCAACTGGCTCAATGGAAGCAGGTCGGCCCGCAGCTGCCGCTCGAGTTCCTGCCGCTGGCTGCGCACGTAGTAATACACCGCCAGGTATTTGTCCTGTTCCGCGCCTCCATCCACGCCGAATCGGGCGTTGCTCCAATCGATCCGCGTCAGGCGCTCCAACTGGCCGCGCGTGCTGGGGCTCAGCGCAACGCGATCCGAACCTGGATGCAGTTGGAAAACCGCTGCCGCGATCAATGCATCAATATCGGTGGCCATGGCTTCAGCCGGCAGATCGCTCTTCACGCCTTGCTTGGTGAAATGGACGCGCGCATCCAAGTAGGCTCCGATCGCCGATTCAACCAGCCTGTCGAGCATGACCGCATCCTCAGCAGGCGCATCGCTCAGGCGCTGCAGCTCGAAGGCAGTGCCCGGGTCCCGGGCCGATCTCCAGATGGCACGCATCACCGGGCCTGCTCCCTGTCCAGCACCCGAGACCTCCACGATGATGTCTGTGCCATTGCACGCGGAAACCAACCGGGATGGCTGCGGCCAAGCATGATGAGCGGTGAGCAAGGCGATCGCCCAACCCGTGGACCGGTATGCACCAACCAAGGTCATAGCCTCGCCTTCACGGCATTTCGAACCGCTTCGATCTGCAATCGCTCACGCGCCCAGCGCCATGCCTCGTTGCGTGAGTCGAACACCCGGAATGGGAAGCGAGGACGGTGCACTTGCCGGAAGAACTCCAACTGGCCGCGGCATTGCGCGTTGGCCGTGTACACCGCAACCGGGTGGCCCTGAGCGCGGCAAACGCGCACCAGCAGCGCACGGGCGCTGTCATCAACGGCCACGCCGGGCGCATGATCGATGAGCACCGGCACGCGGCCCGTGGCATCCATGGCAGCCACCAGCCTGATCATCTCCTTCATCACCTTCGGCCGCAACTGCGCGCCCTCGAGCAGGACAAGGTGCAGCACCCCCTCATCACGCCACAATTCGAAGGGCTGTTCGAAGACGGGAGGCTCCCATTGAAGCATGCGGCAAGCTAGAAGCGTTGAAGCGGCTGGCATCGGCCCGTGCCCGGTGCGATCTCAACACCGCATGTGCATAAGGTGGATCACTGGTGAGCGGCTACCTTGGTGGCATGAATGCCATTGAACGACCGGCTTCCTCGGAATTCGCCGCTTACTACTTGCCGTACATCGCCCGCTGCGAGGGCGACGACCTGATGGCCGTTCTCAAGTTGGCCTCGGAGCGATTCGAATCGATGACCGCATCCCTTCCCGAGGCCATGGGCGATCACCGGTACGCTGAAGGCAAATGGTCGATCAAGGAAGTGCTGCAGCACCTGATCGACTGCGAGCGGGTGTTCGCGTATCGGGCCTTGCGCTTCGCGCGCAACGATGCCACCGAGCTCCATGGCTTCGATGAAGATGCCTATGCGCCAGCTGCGGAGGCCGACCGCCGCTCCATGCCTGACCTCCGCTCCGAGCATGCGGCCGTGCGTGCAGCGAGCATCGCCCTATTCGGGAGCTTCACGCGGGCCATGCTGTTGCGGCACGGCACCGCCAATGGCAACCACTTCTCGGTGCGCGCGCTGGGCTGGGCCATCGCGGGCCACGAGCAGCACCATCTTGATGTGATCAACCAACGCTACCTCGCACATGGCTAAGACCATTCAGCGCTGGTTCGACCTGTATGGCGAGAGCCATCAGAACCCCTTGAATAAGCTCATCCATTGGATCTGCGTACCGACCATCTTCTTCTGCGTGGTCGGGCTGATCGCATCCCTGCCGCCAGAGGAACTTCCTCATATCGGCCGAATCCCTTGGGCGAAGCTCATCGTCGGGCTGGTGGTGCTCGGATTCTACGTGCCTCGCTCGCTCACCCTGGCCATCGGCATGGCTTTGTGGGGATACGCTTGCCTGTGGATGTCAAAGGCCCTGATCGACCACGCGCCCTGGCCGCTCTGGGCCATCTGCCTTGTGCTCTTCGCGGCAGCCTGGGTTGGGCAATTCATCGGTCATCACATCGAAGGCAAGAAGCCGAGCTTCCTGACGGACCTTCAGTTCCTGCTCATCGGGCCGGCCTGGCTGATGGGCTTCATCTACCGTCGGCTTGGCATCCCCTATTGAGCGCCCCGCGCTCAGTGCAACTCGCGGATCATGCGCAGCAATGCGCCGCGGACACCATCACGGCCATTCGCAAGCGCATCGGGCATCGGAAGCACGCGGTGCCTGGGTTGTTCTCCGCGATCGGGCGGTGCATCGCTCACGCCTTCGGGGATGTACCGGAGCAAGGGGATCTCCAGTCGCAGGCCCGAACCCGGTGCGAGCACGGTCGCAGTTCGGCCACCCGTGAAGCTGTGCGCATTCGTGGCGGTCTCCTCTCCGATCAACCGGGCCCGCCCGGTGCGGTGCGCGATCATCGCCAATAATGCAGCGGCATCGCGAGTGCCCCCGTCGCACACCACATAAACGCGTCCGTCGTAAGCTTCCCGGTCGGGGGTGACGAGAGCCAATCGCGGATCATCGGGCCTCAAAGAAGCGCTGCCTTGCTGCGGTGGCAGGTAGTTGCGGTCCACGCTCGCAACGAACTCATCCGGCAAACGAACCGCACCCGGGAGCGCATGCGGCTGCGTTGCGCGAACGGTGATGCCCTGCACCAGCCTGAAGGGTTCGCGTGCAATGGAGGCGAAAACCCATTCGGCCATGCCCAATTCTCGCCCGCCAGCGCCGCGCAGGTCGAGCACCAGCGCCTTCGCATCCTCCGCACGGGCTTCCTTGAGAACGGATTCCAGGAAGGCCTTCGGCTTCTGACCACTGCTCTTGAGCACTTCCGGATCGAGCGTGGTCAGGCTCACCCAGAGCGCAGCGCTCTCCTTATCCCACGCGCTGCGCCAAGGATGAAGCGCGAGGCCTGATGGCTTCAGGCTGCGCGCAATCTCCTCTTGTCGCAGGCCGGCAACGACATCCTCGTGCCGATCTCCATCGACCGTCTCTGTTTCGACGATATAGCTCCTGGCCGAACCGTAGGTGAGCAGGAAGAGCCATGAGAAGCGCTCCTGCACCTGGTGCCAGCGCCCCGACTGATTCGCACCATCAGCGGCGACCCATTGGCCGAGGTCGCGGATGATGCGCTCGGCACCAAGGCCGTTTATGGAAATGACCCGTGAGCCCGGCGCGAAGCTGCGGAAGCCCTTGAGCTCCGCGTTGATGTAGAGTTCCTCATCGATGAGGCGCACGGTGAACGGCAGCAAGAAGGCCTCGCTCATGATCCGGTCCACCAAGGCTGAATCCAGTTCCGCACGCAGCCTTGAGTCTCCGATGCGAGCGAGCACGGGCATCATCCTTCTCAGGAAAAGATCGGCAGTGAGCGGTTCACGAAGCGAATCAATGAGCTGGTCAAAGGCCCAATCGAGCTCGCCGCGCGTAATGAACCGGTAAGGGTCTGGATGCGCTTGGTGGATGGCGACCCGCAAGAGCTCGGCATCTGCCCGCAGCCTCTCCGGATAGATGAGCGACCCGAAACCGCCATGCTGCCCGCGAAGCAAGAGAGCCAGCGGAGCAAGAACCAACAGCACCATCCATCTGCGCATCGGCGCAAAGCTATGGAGGCCAGCAAAGGCAAAGCGCCTGAGACGAAGAAAGCCCCCGCGATCGCGAGGGCTTCCGTTCATCTTGCGTTCATGATCACGCCTTCACTGCAGTGCGCGGGGCAGCAGCAAGGGTCTCGGCGCTGCAGCCATCCTTGTACTTGGCGAAATTGTCGTTGAACTGCTTCGCGAGCTTCTCGGCGGTGGCGTCGTAGGCTCCCTTGTCCTTCCAGGTGCTGCGTGCGTCGAGGATCTCCGCAGGCACATTGGGGCAGCTCACCGGGTAGCTCACGCCAAAGACCGGGTGCTCGGAGTATTCCACGCGGTCCAGTTCGCCACGGAGCGCAGCACCGATCATGGCGCGCGTGAACTTCAGCTTCATGCGCTCTCCGGTGCCGTAAGCGCCGCCGCTCCATCCGGTGTTCACCAGCCACACGCGGGCATCGTGCTGCTTCATCTTAGCGCCCAGCATGTCGGCGTACTTGGCCGGGTGCAGCGGGAGGAAGGCCTTGCCGAAACAGGCGCTGAAGGTGCTCTGCGGCTCAGTTACGCCCGCCTCGGTGCCCGCCACTTTCGCGGTGTAGCCGCTGATGAAGTGGTACATGGCCTGGCCAGGGGTGAGGCGGCTGATCGGCGGGAGCACGCCATAGGCATCGCAGGTCAGGAAGAAGATGTTCTTCGGATGCCCTCCTACGCTCGGCTCGGCGATGTTCGCGATGTGATGGATGGGGTAGCTGACGCGCGTGTTCTCCGTCTTGCTCTTGTCGGCGAAATCAACCGTGGAGGTGTCTTCGATGAAATTGATGTTCTCCAGGATCGCGCCGAACTTGATGGCATCCCAGATCTGGGGCTCCTTCTCCTTGCTCAGGTCGATGCACTTGGCGTAGCAACCGCCCTCGAAGTTGAACACGCCCTGTTCGCTCCAGCCGTGCTCGTCGTCGCCGATGAGCCTGCGCTCGGGGTCGGCGCTGAGGGTGGTCTTGCCGGTGCCGCTAAGGCCGAAGAACACTGCGGTATCACCATCGGCGCCGATGTTGGCGCTGCAGTGCATGCTCAGCACGCCGCGCTCTTGGGGCAGCACGTAGTTCAGCACCGTGAAAATGCCCTTCTTGATCTCGCCGGTGTAGCCGGTGCCGCCGATGAGGATCATCTTGCGGCTGAAATCGATCGCGGCGAAGTTGTGCTGGCGCACGCCATCGGCAGGGCCATTGGCCGTGAAGCCCGGAGCACAGATGATGCTCCATTCGGGCTGGAAGCCATCGAGCTCGGCTGCCGTGGGGCGCAGGAACATGTTGCCGGAGAACATGGCGCTATAGGGCATCTCGGCCACCACGCGCAGGTTGAGCCGGTATGCGGGATCGGCGCAGGCGTAGGCATCCTTCACGTACACGTCGCGGCCTTGCAGGTAGGCGGTGATCTTCTCGTGCAGCTTGTCGAAGGCTTCCGTCGAGAGCGGGATGTTGACATCGCCCCACCACACGGTGCCTTCCGTCTTGGCATCCTTCACGGTGAACTTGTCCTTTGGGCTGCGTCCGGTGAATTCGCCGGTGTCGATGGCCAGCGCCCCGGTGTCGGCCAGCACGCCCTGCCCATTCACGAGCACGTGCTCCACCAACTCGGCCGGCTCCAGGTTCCAGTAGATGTCGCCCACGCGATTCAGGCCGAGCTTCGAGAGATCGGCGTTGTTCGGCTTGTTACCGAAGTCGTTCATGTTCCTGCGATTTGGAATTGGGCGCCAAAAGTAGCGGGACGCACCCTGCAGGGACTAACGCTGGTCATGTTGCCTTAACGCGGTTATGAACAGTACGAGCCACGCTGCCATGAAGCAAAGGCCGCCCAGCGGAGTGACCGGTCCCAAGTAGGGGCCGATGCCATCCAAGCCGATCAACTCCCTCGTGCTCAAGAGGTACAGCGAGCCGCTGAAAAACACGATCCCTGCCATCAGCAGCCTAGCGATCCACCTGATTGGGGTGGCTGGCAATCGACCGGCGAAGGCCCCCAACACCAGCAATCCAATAGCATGGATGAAGTGGTACTGGACGGCCGTGGCCCATACAGCTTCCTGGTCGGGGCTCAGGTGCGGCTTCAATCCGTGTGCGCCGAAAGCCCCGAGGCCTACCGCTGCGGCCATGAGCAATGCCCCGACGGCGAACCAGTTGCTTCGCATGCGGCAAAGGTGCGCCATGAAGCAAGAAGCCCCTCTGCAGGTGCAGAGGGGCTTCCCGGAAAGGACTCGAGGACTACTTCTTCATGTTCTCCATCTCCTTCTCGAAGGTCTCCTTGAACTTCTCGTAGTCGTAGTCGATGCGCAGGCGCTCATCGTTGCTGAGGCGTTCGTTGTAGGCCGAGAGCAGTTCCTGGGCGCTGAGCTCGATGGCCACATAGGTCTTGTAGTTGCCGGTGGCGTTCACGCGCATCATCTTCTCGCAGATGGTCTTCACGCCGGTGAGCTGCTGATCGACCACTTCACGGGCAAGGGACTCGTAGCGCTCGCCGATCTCCTCACGGTTCTGCATCTCACGGCTGTTCACGTAGTTGTCGATCACCGCCTTCACTCGGGTGTTGATCGCGGCGGCCAGGTCGGCGCGGGCATTGCTCATCGCCTTCTTCTTGCTGGTGGCCTGATCCATGCTCTCGCCCAGGTTGTTGGCGCGGAACACCTTGTTGTCGGTGAAGAACTCAGGGCCGGAGCACGGGATGATGACCTCGGTCTCGCCGGTCGGGTCGGGCTTCACTTCGGCCTGCTTCTTCTTGCTCTTGCACGCGGTCATTCCGCCGGCGAGCAGGACGGCCGCGAAGGCCATGCTGAGGGTGCGGGTGGTCTTGGAGGTTTTCATGGTGTTTCGCCGATGCCCGGCGCGGCGTTGAGTGTGCTGATGAGATTCGTTTCGGTGGGACTTCGGTTTTGCTGATCGCGTGCCAAACTACATGAAGCGGGTCACTGGAAGGCGCTCAGGATGCCTGGCACCACCTCGCGACGCAGTTCCTGTCCGGCTTTCTTGTAGGCATCGAGGCTGGCTTTCTCCAAGCTGAGCTGGATGCCCTTCACGGATTGCTTCGCCCCTTGGAACACGATGTCCTGCGACTTGCGGTCCTGGAAAGTGTAGGTCATATCGAGGAAAGCCGTGGCGAATCCATTGGATTCACCTCCGGGCCGCGTAGCGCAATTCAGCTGGAGCAGGAGCTCAGCCTCGGTCTCACGGTCCACCAGGCGGAATCCGCTCCGCGTGAGCTCTTCGCGGAGGACCACGGCGATCCCGGCATCGCCTACGGCCGCGCCAAGGCTCGTTTCATTCGACCGCATGTGCACCCGCGGCATCCGCATGCTGATCGGGGCACGGGCCTCAGGGACCGTAAGGCTTCCCAAGAGCGCCTTCACGACTTCCGGTTCCAGGTCCTTGCTCACCAGGGCATCCATATCGGGCTTCACCACAAGATCGTTGCTGCCTTGGGCAATGGCCACGCGCTGAACGTCGATCCGCAAGCGCCCCTCGGAGTCGGTATTCTTCTGCTCGGCCACCGGACCGTCGAGACCGGCATACGTTATCCGAAGCGGCAATTGCGGCAGATCGCGCCCGAGCTTCCCTTCGGCGAAGGTGGCCGTGACCAAGACCTCGCGCCGGAAGCGGTTGGCGTATTCGAGCTCGCAACGTTCGGGCAACAGCGCCAAGCGTATCCCGGCGGTGAGCGCTTGCAAATGGCCGAACACCTCATTCGCGATCGGCACCTGCCTGCCATTCAGCTCCACCACATCGTTCTCGCCCCAATAGGCCTTCATGGCGATGAGCGCTCGCAAGTCCTGGTCGATGGCTGCTCGAAGGTCGCCACCAGCGAGGCTGGCGATCGCGCGCTGATGCAGGTCGACGGCCGTGCCGATGGCGGCGGACTTCCGCTGGGCCTTCAGGCGGGCATGATCGGCCTTCGAGAGGCGGTAATACACCCAATGCTCGGTGGGAGTGTCCCACGAATCCACCAGCTCATATCCTTCGAGCTGCTCCTGCGAGGTGGTCTTGATGGTGCTGGTGAAGGTCTCGTCGAAGCGGTTACGGCCGTCGGCCGTGAAAAGGATGCTGCTTCCCTCGACGCGCACGCTGATCTCTTGGGCCATCTGGTCCAATGCGCTCTTGCGGGCCGATTCCACGGCATCGGCCCTGGCCTTGCTGCCCAAGCCCACACCGATGTAATACGCACTGCTCACAGGCCGGCTGCGCACCCATTCGGGCCGGTCATCGGGCGGAGGCGGCGGCGCCTCCTGAGCGGTTTGCCCGCTCTTGCATGCCATCAGCGCGCAATATGCCACGAAGAGAAGCAGCCGGGTCATGGCAGGCGCTCGTTGAGTTCCTGCTGTATGGCCGCGGCCATCTGCACCGTGCCCTGGCGAACCAGTTCGCTGCCCAAGGTGGCCGACGACTTCACCTCGCGAGGCGCATTCAGCAGGTTGCGCAGGTCCCCGCGACGGTTGTTGCTGAGGTCGGCGGCTCCATTCAGGCTTGGGTAAAGGGCATCGCGGTTGCCCGTGTAGGTGGCGTAGTACATGTGGTCCTCACTCTCCCGATCGAAGGACTTGCTCATGAGCACTTCTCCCGTCTCGAGCGAAACGAGCCTGTAGTTCACGGCGATGCGCGCCTTGTTCTCCTGGTAGTGCTCCGTGTAGCTCACAGGCTTGTAGCGGGTCACGAAGTACTTCTCGCCCGTTTCCTTGTTCACCTGCTCCACACGGTACGCCTCGAAGCCGCTCTTGGTGCTCTGCCGCAGCTGGCCGGGCTCTTCGCGGTAATCGGTCACATCACCGATCAGCAGGGCCTGCGCGCCGATGAGGTTGCCCGCTCGGGTGGCCGTTTGCTCATCGACGATCCCGGTCAGGCTCAAGCGCTGCTCTTGCATGATGCGCTCCAGGTTCTCACGGTCAACCACCTTGAGGAAGGGGTCGCCCGACTCCGTGAGCGCGGTGATGGCCTGCCCCTGCAGGCGGGCAGCGATATCCTGTCGTTTGGAGGTGGTGGTGAACGGAAGCACGGCTATGGTGAACTGCCCTTTGGTGAGCGCCTCTTGGCGCAGTGCGCCGGCATCCTTATAGGCCGCATCGCGCTTCACCACTTGATCCAAGGACCCGTAAGCCTTGCGGAAAGCACCGGCGGCCAGGTCCGATTTCCCTGCGCGGTAAAGCGGCTCGAGGTAGGCGATGGACTGCAGGCTGGAGGCGTCCTTGTAATTCGGCTCCAAGCGCGCGATCCTGGCGAACACCTGCTCGGCTGCACGGTAATCCTCCTTGGCCATCAAGGCCTGGCCTTCGTTGTAGAGTTCCACGAGGTACTCGCCCTTCACGCGCTCGAAGTCGGTGCGGTAGTGATCAGGGATCTCGAGCACGACACCGAGGCGGCCCACGCGCTCCTGGTAGAGCTTGGCGTCGAGGTAGGCATTCACGGCATCGCCCTTCGCGGAACCCATGGCGGTGGCCTTGAAGAAGGCGCTGAGCTTGTCGTTGAGCAGTTGCTGCCCGGTCTTCTTCAACCCGATCTTGGCATCGATGTTCTTCTGATTGCGCTGCGCGCTCTGCTCGTACATGGCAGCCGCCTCCGCGTACAGGCCAGCCTCATCGAGCTTCGCTCCCTTCTTGGCAAAGGACTTCGATCCGGAACAACCCGCAGCAAGCAACGCTGTGGCCAACAAGGCTATGCCGAGTGAGGGTTTCATGATGAATGCCCTGATGCGCGAGGAGCCCGCTTTAGCGTGATTGGATGAACTCGTTCAGGTCGTCGATGCTGCTGCTGAAGGAGAAGGCGTCGTTCACCTTGTAGTAATTGCCGATGTCGTGCGTGCGGTCGTAGGCGAACTTGGCGAAATCGAGCTTGCTCTCCTCGAAGCTGAACACGCCCATGATGCCCTTCACCTGCTCGGTGGTGAAGCAACGATCACGACCGATCTGCTTGGCCAGGGTGAGCTTGGTCTCCTCGAAGCCCTTGCTCTCGATGCTCGTCTTCGCATCGGCGAACTCGGTTCCGCTCATGTGCATGGGGCAGCCCACGGGTCCGCTGTAGCCGGGCATGCGGTACGGCTCTTCCACGGGTGCGGGCTTCATGGCCGGTTTGCTGGCTGGTGCAACCGGATCGGCGGATACGGTGCCCGTGGTGGTGGTGGTCGTGGTGGTGCGCGTGGTGGTGGTGGTGCGCGTGGTCTGGTTGGTGGTGCCGTCGGTCACGCCCACATTCATGTTGATGCCCACCCCGTTGATGCCGATGCTCATGTTCACGTTCTCCCCGGTGCCCGTGCCGCCGCCTTCCTCCACCACGGTGACCGTGGTCGACTGCTGCACTCCGCCCACAGCCGCATCCTGCTGCACCGTGTTGGCGGGCCTCGCTTGCGCAGGCTTGTCCTCAACGAACTCAGTGGGCTTCGGCTTCACAGGCTCGGATCGAGCGGCCGTGCCCAATTCGGCTTCTCCCTGCGGACGGAATACGCGCTGGCCCTTCTTGTTGGTGGTGATCAGGATCGTGCTCTCCTTGCCCATGGTGAACCAGCCGCTCTGCTTCACCTCAGGAATCGACTGGTCCTCGAATTTCACGACGCAGAGGGGCGTCTCGTTGCGGATACCGGTGGCCACCACGCGTGAGGCGGGTGCGGCATTCTTCACGTCACCATCGATGATGAGGGTGAACTTGGCGCCATCGTCGGTGAAGAAGACCAGGTCGCAGGTCTGGGAGAAGGCCGCCACAGGGGCCATCAAGGCGGCGAGGAGAAGAGCGGAGAGCTTGCTCATGGGAAAGGGTGTTTTTCGGGTTCGCGAATGTAGTTCGTGACCGACGAAGGCAACGGGTATGCCACGAAGCGCTGATGAGGCTGACCACATGTAGGCAACGGGCGCTTCGCATCTTCGCGCCCTAGCCGACATGCGCAAGATCCTCATCCTCGGAGCGGGCCGCAGCGCCTCATCGCTCATCCATTACCTGATCACCCACGCCGACCAGCAGGAGTGGCGCATCACCGTGGCCGATAAGGATGCGGCTCAGGCCCAGCGCATGGTGCATGAAGGGCCCGCCGTGGCGCAAGGAACGGCGCTCGATGCCACGGATGCAGGAGCACGGGCCAGCCTCATCGCGCGGCACGACCTGATCATCAGCATGCTGCCCGCCTTCATGCACATGGATGTGCTGAAGGATTGCCTCGCGCTCGGCAAGCACGTGATCACGCCCAGCTATGTGCCCGATGCGCTCTGGCCGATGGATGCCGACTTCAAGGCGAAAGGGCTGCTCGTGCTCAACGAGATGGGCCTCGACCCGGGCATCGACCACATGAGCGCCATGCGGATCCTCGATCGCATCCGCGCGGAGGGCGGAAGGATGGAAGCCTTCGAGAGCCATTGCGGCGGATTGGTGGCGCCCGAGAGCGACGACAATCCATGGGGCTACAAATTCAGCTGGAACCCGCGCAACGTGATCCTGGCCGGGCAGGGCGGCGCGGCGAAGTACATCCGCGACGGGCAGGTGAAGTACATCCCCTACCACCGGCTCTTCACCGATACGGTGCGCATCAGCGTGGCCGACCTGGGCGATTTCGATGCCTACGCGAACCGCGATTCGCTCAAGTACCGCAAGGCCTACGGGCTCGAGGAGATCCCCACCCTGCTGCGCGGCACCCTGCGTAAGGCCGGCTACTGCGAAGCCTGGAACACCTTCGTGCAACTGGGCTGCACGGACGACAGCTACGCCATGGAGCTTCCCGAATCCGCCACCTACAACGACTACCTGGACTCCTTCCTTCCGCACGCTGCTGGACGCGACACACGGACCATGCTCACTGAAACGCTGGGCATCGACCCCCGAGGTGAAGTGATGGAGAAGCTGGATTGGCTCGAACTCTTCAGCAACAAGCCCATCGGCGCAGCGGGCCTATCACCAGCCGCCACCTTGCAGCGCCTGCTCGAAGAGAAGTGGAAGCTCGGCCCTGACGACAAGGACCTCGTGGTGATGTGGCACCGCTTCCGCTACAGCATCGAAGGGCAGCACCAGGAATTGCAGGCCTCGCTCGGCGTGATCGGGCAGGACCGAACGCACACGGCCATGGCGCGTACCGTAGGACTGCCCATCGCCATGGCGTGCAAGCTGGTGCTCAACGGAAAGCTCGAGGACCGCGGCGTCCTGCTGCCGCTGAAGCCCGCGATCTATGACCCGATCCTCAACGAGCTGGAGAAGCACGGCATCGTGTTCCGAGAGGAGGAAGTCGAGGTTTGATCAGCGATCGATCAAGTCGGCCACCAAGGCGCGCGCCTCGGGCGTGAAGGACTTCGGCCCTTCGCCTTCAACGGTCAGTTCCTCCTCTGCGCATGCACCGCGCATTCGTCGCAGCTCCAGCAGCACACGCTTCGGTGGCCGGTGCGCCACATACCGAAGCAGGCACCGTCGCGCAGGGAACAGTTCCAGCGCTGCGCTCAGCGCAACGAACTCCGCTTCGCGATCGGAAGGAATGATCACCGCGAAGTGCCCGGTTGGAGCAAGCGAATCACGCACGCAGCGAAGCAGTTCATCGAACGCGAGCTCCGCACCGTGCTTGGCCACACGTCCGCGTTCCTCGTTGGCTGGGGCAGTGCCGCTGTAGTACGGCGGATTGCACAGGATCAGGTCGAAGGGCGCATCGCTCTTCATGCGCCGCACATCCATGCGATGCACGCGGATGCGATCGGCCCATGGCGAAGCAGCGGCATTCTCGGCGGCCTGTGCAGCGGAGCCGTCATCGATCTCCACGGCATGCACTTGCGCTGAGGCATTGCGCTGTGCGGCGATCAGCGCCAGCACGCCGGTTCCCGTGCCGATGTCGAGGATCCGCTTCGCATCATCGTAGTCCACCCACGCGCCGAAGATCACCGCATCGGTGCCCACCTTCAGGGCGCAGCGGTCCTGGTGGATGGTGAACTGCTTGAACCGGAACACGCGGCGAAGATCCTACCTTGCCTCTTCGTGATGGACAAGAAAATCGTCAGCGGCAAACAGCCTGTGGTGCTGGAGCACCTGATGCATGAATCGCAGCGGAGGATCGCCTTGCGCTTCCCCTATGAAGCGTCGCTCATCGCGGCAGCCAAGAAGTCGGGAGCGAAATGGAGCAACACGCATCGGTGCTGGCACACACCCAACTCACCGGAGCATCTGCAAGCCATTTTCGCGGCATTCAAGGGCTTGGCGTGGGTGGACATGAACGGCCTGCGCAAGAAGCCCGATGCGTCAGCGTCGAATTCAAGCGTGAAGCCCACCAGCAAACCCGCCAGTGCAAAGAAGCCGATTCCCGCAACCGCACAAGCACCGAAAGCCGCACGGGGAGCGGGTTCCCTCACAAGTGTGCAAGAAGCCGCGCTGAACGCCATGCGCCGCAAGCTGGAGGTGGCACGCTACAGCCCGCGGAGCATCCAGGTTTACCTAGGCGCCGCCAGGCAGCTATTCCTGCACTTCACGAACAAGCATCCCAACGACATCCGCACGGAGGACATCGAAGCCTTCCAGCACCATCTGGCAACGGAACGAAAAGTGAGCAACAGCACACTGAACCAGGCGGTGAACGCCATCCGTTACTACTACATGAACGTGCTGGGCGATGCCAATCGGGTCACCTTCATCGAGCGGCCGCGCTCAGAGCGGAAACTGCCTACTGTGCTCAGCGAAGAAGAAGTAGCAGCGCTGCTCCGCAGCGTCGACAACTTGAAGCATCGGTGCATCCTCATGCTGATCTATTCATCTGGCCTGCGGCTAAGTGAGCTCATCGCCCTGGAACGGCGTGACCTCGCTGTGGAACGCGGGCAATTGGTTGTAAGGTGCGGCAAGGGCAACAAGGACCGCATCACCCTCCTGAGCCGGAAAGCACTGGCCATCGTGGATGAATACCTCATCCAGTACAAGCCCGAACGGCACCTGTTCGAAGGCCCTGATGGCGGGCCTTACTCACCACGAAGCGTGCAAGCCATCTTCCATCGTGCTCGAGAGAACGCCGGCATCACCAAGCCGGCCACCGTTCATACCCTTCGGCACAGCTTCGCCACCCACCTTTTGGAAAAGGGAACCGACCTGCGCTACATTCAGGCCCTGTTGGGGCACAGCTCCAGCAAGACCACAGAGATCTACACCCACGTAAGCACCAAAGCCCTTGGCAAGATCCGCAGCCCGCTCGATGACCTGGACCTGTGATTGTCCTATTGCGGAATACCAACCCAGGTGGAACGATATGCGCAATAAGAGCCTCCACACAAGTCTGGAAATATCCGCAATGCGGATATGATCAGTTAGCGGTCAGGCTCTGACGACACTCTACAACATAAACTTTGACAGTATGACAATTAAAAATAATACAGCATCGGTTAGACAAAAGGAGATAGTTTCCCAATATCTTCAAGAGCTTGACAAACATTTGACCGACCTTAAAAACGGAAAAGCTGAGAAGACTTTCGAAATAAAGGATTTAGCGGAGTTGTTGTTTGTAAGTCCTAAGCATTTAAGCAACACTATTCAGGAAGTATTGGGAAAATCTCCCTGTGATATTTATGAAGAACGGCTTATGGTAATTTCTAAAGAACTTTTGCTCACAACTAACAACACAATTTCACATATCGCACAGACACTGACTTTCGACCCTTCCAACTTCACCAAATTTTTCAAAAGTTATGAAGGCAAAACTCCTAAACAGTTTCGTGAGCTAAATTCAAGAACTGAACTTCACACCAAATAATAGGAACTTCTCACCATAACAAGACCATCCTTTATTTGCAACTTTGCATCAACAAATGCAAAAAGATTATGGCAAAGAAAATATTAATTACAGGTGCAAGTGGTGGGTTTGGAAAATTAACCGTATTGACACTATTACAAAAAGGGCATCAGGTAGCTGCTTCAATGCGTGACATTCACGGTAAAAACAAAAACGTTGCTGACGAACTGAGGAAAGCAGGTGCGAAAATCATCGAGATTGATGTTACAGATGACACAAGCGTAAACAACGGAGTACAAAAAGCTATTACAGACCTTGATGGCTTGGATGTTTTGATAAACAATGCGGGCTTGGGTGTTCTTGGAATGCAGGAGTTCTTTACCCCTGCTGATTTTCAAAAAGTATTTGACATCAATGTCTTTGGCGTTCAGCGAATGAACAGGGCTGTGGTTCCCTACTTCCGTGAAAAGAAGGACGGTTTGATTGTTTATACTTCAAGCTTGCTTGGCAGAATAGCCTTGCCATTTTACGGAGCTTATCAGGCTTCAAAATGGGCATTGGAAGCTCTAGCAGAAAATTACAGGGTAGAACTTTCTGGTTTCGGAATTGAAAATTGCATTGTAGAGCCGGGAGGATACCCAACTTCATTTAACGAAAATCTAATAAAGCCAAGCGACAAAAGTAGAGAAGCCGCTTATGGCGATTTTGCAAAAGTGCCTGAAATAGCACTTCAAAATTTTGAGAATGTTTTAAAGAACAATCCGCAACAAGACCCTCAAAAAGTGGCAGACGCTTATGCCGAACTTCTTGAAAAACCCAAAGGCGAAAAACCATTCCGTAAGGCAGTTGATTTTATTGGTATGGCAGAACATATCCAAAAATATAATGAACACCACGAGCAAATAATGACAGGACTTTACACAAATTTGGAACACAAGGAATGCTGAGTGTAAAGAAATAAGTCAACGTGAAATATTTTCAGGACAAAGGTTAATACTTCGGTATTGACCTTTTGGCATTAGCAAAAGCCCGAACCGCTAACAAGGTATTTGCAAAAGCACGGCTGACGGAAGTAATTGAACAGTTGTGCATCTATCAACTTTTGTGCTTATATTTAGCTGACGTTTTTCAAATACCGTGCCTTCGCAAATACCCAAAACGTTATATGCCATTTTAAGGAATGAGAAAATTAATCATCATATCATCCATAATTTTTTTTGTTATGGTCGGACTGTATTTTCTTCGACTATTGCTTTTTAATCCATTTGACTTTGGTCCATGTGATGGAAATGGACCGGCAAATGGTGAGAGAAAATACTACCACGACAATGGCAAACTACGAACAATAGGCACGGTTAAAGACTGCCTTTGGGACGGTTTAGTAAAAACTTTTTACACCACAGGAGAACTTGAAAGTATTGCAAACTATAAAGCTGGACAACGACATGGTTTGACAGAATATTTTACAAAAGATAGTATCAAGTGGCGACAAGAGAATTTTGTTGACGGCAATTTAATTGACTTCCAAGTAACAGACCTGTCTGACAATTCAGTTTTCAGTTTCAAAAATGACACCCTACGATTGCTGACTGCGGGAAAAACTAATTCTGTTCTATTTAACAAGCCAAGGACAATGTCTGGTTACGACGAACCATTCACAAGTTTACATAATGGCAAACTTTTAATCCGTGGCGACCAAGACTTTTATGTAATGGACAGACAATTAAAAATAGAGATGAATCTACGCGACACTTTGCTCAAATATATACCAACAGCTTATAATGAAAAAACTGACTTTAGTGGTAATAGACACACTTTCCTTTGGCATAGAAGAATTTCGGGAGACACGCTGAGAGTAAAGGTCTTCTATGACGGAAACGAGCATCAATCAAACCACAAAATATGGGAAAGGACTTATCTACTAAACAAATAAAACCGCACATAACACGGGTTTTGCGTTAGTGGGCGGACAGTGCGAATAGAAACATTTGAGCAATTAATAAACGTTGGTGCTGGCAGACAGTTTTCGGTTTCAAAAGCCCACCAACGCAAAGCCCGAAACCGTTAGCGGTAATTCAAAAATGCAAGCAAGTCTCTGGAAAATCTGGATAGCGGCCACGTTAGGTTTGTCCTGCTCCTATACTGGAACAGAGCCGACTGCTCTAGCTCTTACCACCCTTGACCCGGACAGAGCCTGCCTCCATCGTTTAAGTGTTTCTGATCCAAACATTTTCAAGGAACTTTCATCAGCTGATGACATGCTTCAAAACCCTGTGGGATTTGACTTTCTCGCCGGAGCGGAATACCAAGACAGCGTTGAATACTACAATCGTTACGCGGCGTATCATATTTTGAAAGGGAACCTCTCGGTCGCAACGTCTGCACTCTTGCGGGCGTGCTTTCTAGATTCGACCGTGGCCTACTCCTTCTACAACTTAGGTATAGCTGAGCTAAAAACTCAGAATCATCTTAATGCGCTATCGGCAACAGATATTGCTGAAAGACTTTGTCCCAATGACTTCCATACGCTGGCTAATAAAGGATTCATCCTATTAGAGCTAGAGCGCAATGCCGAGAGCGTTGAGTATTGCACTAGAGCCTTCCAGATGGATTCCCTCAACCGGCGGAACATTGGGAACTTGATCCATGGGCATTTCCGCTCAGGTAACAAAGAACTAGGTGATCATTATCTCCAGTACATGGAAGAAAACCTACTGCTGACGGAGGATGATCAAGTGTCCTTTGAAAGGTTTAAAGAAAGGAACAACTACCGCTAACATGCTCTTGCCGCAAGCCGCCCTCGTCCCGGTGACAACTCCCGTTGAAGCGATGAACACTTCGTCCAGGAACAAGATCACGAAAGGCGGCCTGCGGCAAGCGCAGGCCCGTTATGGGTCAGCGGCGAAAAAATACGCCAAACACAAAGCCCTCGCACTGAAAAATACAACAGAACCCGGCCCGGCTGAGAACCCAGAAAAGGGCGGCTGAAGGCCGCGAAGAGGCTACTTGAAGCTATCCTCCCCATATTTCGAGAAGTAATAAAAGACGCTGTTAGTAGCTATTTCCAGAGAAATCTTGAACATTTCTTCCTCTTCCCATTGCTCAACCTTGAAAAAGAAAGACCCTCGATTGAATTTACCATCCTCGACATGAAGGTAAATCTTGTTCAGCTTACCGAACATCGCAATCGTTACGACTCTGTCTATGATGCTAGAGTCATCAGCAAAATCACACCCATCCCCAAAACAGACGAAAGGGAATATCGTCTCATGCAGCAGGGCCGTCCTAAACCCGATGACATTCTTTCCGAGGCGCTCGATAGCGTTACCCTTTGCTTGCTTCGGCTTACCTTCTAGTTCACGCAAGTCATTAGTCCCTTGGTTTTTCTTCTCCGCTATTAGAATCGGTCGCAACTCCCCATTCTTATCCTTCAGGCTTAGTATTCCTCCGTCGGGTCGCATAGAGGAGATGGAGTGATAGAAGTGGAACTCAACCTCAGGAAAGTGCTCCTTAAGCGATTCGACTACATCTTGTAGCAACCACTGCGATTCATACTCCAACTCAATGCCGGGAAACTTCTGGCTAAGAGCTTCTACCACACGCGCTATGGCCCTAGCCAACTGCTTCTCCTGCTTCTTCGAGATGGTGTTGATGACAGTGTTTGCGCGCTGCTTTCTCAGATCGTCCTTCTTGCTCATTGTTCACTGGCTCTTCTCCAGCAAGAATAGGTATTCCGTCACATACTGTTCTCGTGAGTTCAGGTTGCGGCTACCGCGATAGGTATTGTAGCGCGTCTCCAGCGTGGACAGCTTGCCAAATTTCTCAAGCCCAGCAACAAACTCATCCTTCTTGATGAACCCCTCGCTGTTGTATGAGATCAGAAAGAAGCGGGCATTCAGATTCGCAATGATGGAGAACAGGGCGGGCTTGGCGCTTTGCGGCTTGTTGAAGGGACTTCGGTTCCAGTCGTCAGGTATCCCACTGACTCGACTGTATGATGCCGGGGGCTTATAGTTGGCAATAAGGTTCAGCATGAAGTAGTTCGACCCATAGGGGTGTTGGTTGTAGGGCGGATCCATATACACGAGGTCGAAAGGCTCGGTGTGTTTCTGGCTGAACGCTACGGCATCCTCTTGGGTAATGGTTATCCCAGTCTCGTGGTTGGAAAGTGTTGGCAATGCAATATCAATATCGCCAAGTATGCGCACCAACGCATTCGCGCCTTCTCCGCCGAAAGCACCAATCCCCTGTCGGTTCTTATAGAACCCCTTGAACACGCCCGCCGTGTTGTTGTGGATGGATGCTTTCACGATAAGCGGCCCTAGGTAGAACTTTTGCAAGTGCTGCGGGATGCGCTCAATGTGTTGCCGCGCCGTGTCGATGAATTCGGCATTCCTGCGCGTATAGAAAACACGTTCGCCCTCTTTGACGTTTGAGTCGTCCTCGGGTGCGTATAGCTCGGCAATGAATCCGCGCCTCCAGTCGCTGGCTATCTCGTTGTCTAACCACTTCAGGTAATGGCGCAATTCTTCGCGGTCAACCTCTGACCTGTTCGTTAGGTAACAGGCGTTCACTATTGAGGTGTAGTCCTCTAGGTCGTTGCAGGCAATCGACTCGGCATGCATCTTCATAAAGCGCGACACCACGCCACTACCCGCGAACAGGTCAAGGAAGGATAGATGCTCCTTGCCGAGTCTATCTTTCACAATCTCGACACCCTTCCCAATGAAGGGCAAGAGGCTTCTCTTGTTGCCGAGGTAGGTAATCAACTCCCCCTCAAGGTACGCCTGATTCTCAGCAGGCTTTGAGTCAATCGTTAGCTGCATGTAGTTCCATTCTTCTGTCGCGTTTCCTGTCAAGCCCCTCATTGACAAGTCTAATCATCTTCACCGCTTCCGCTTCTCGAAACTTCTCAACGAGCCAACGCTCGCATGTGGAAATCCAATGCAGCGCAAGGGTGCCCACTGCGCCTAACCTTCAAAGCCCCAATGCGAACAGCCGGGCCGGGTTCTGAGTCCCGCTTGACCACTGACAGCAAGCCACTACCTTGCAGCAATGGGCGGGACCAAATGCGGAAGACGCCGCCGACCCATAACAGCACCTTGCCGCAACGCCTCCCAACGCACCAAATAGCCAACGCACAAAAGGCGCTGCGGCAAGCTGCGGACCGTTGAACGCCAATGCGCGCGGAGCCGCGCATCAGCGTTCAACAGCGAATGACCACCGCATTTAGGCAGCACGTGCGCGCCTATTGCTCGCCTTCCGTACTCAGCCTTTGTTCAGCTCAATCAGGCCCGGCGGCGTGCGCACCAGCAGCACGTTCTCTTCCGGATCCACGCCCAGGATCATCTCGTCCGTGACCGGGATGAGGACCTCCTCCTCGCCGTGCAGCACCACGAGCACGGGGTTCTTCTCCGTGCCTTCGATGGCCGTGACGATGCCCAGCTCGCCATGCTCCTCGTCGCGCACGAGCATATCGATGAACTCCTCGGGGTCCCAGCTCTCGTCGCTGCCATCGGCGAGGAGGCCGGGCGGCGCGTAGAGGTCGCGCCCCACGACGATCTGCGCGCTTTGCGGGTCGTTGAAGTCGTCGAACTTCACGAGCACCTCATTGCCTTTCTCATGCAGCCTACTGAATGCGAAGGGGACCTTCTGGCCCTCGATATCGACGAAGAGTGAGCCTGCGTGAACCAGATCCTCCGGATCGACGTCGTCCAAGTGCACGATGAGCTCCCCTTGATGCCCCCAAGGCTTCCCGATACGGCCGATCCGATGCAGGCTATCGAGGTCCATGGGGTGAAGGTAGCCGAGGGCCGCACTCAACGCGCAGCCTGGGTGACCTTGCCGCCCGGGGTACGGTGACCGCCGGGATAGAAGGCGCCCAGATTGACTCGCGCGCGCCGAACGAAGGAATCGAGGGTATCGCCATCGCGCAGCGCGCGCAGCACCAGCTCGGCCGTGGCCTCGGCATCGTTGCCCGCGCGGTGATGCTTGAGCGGGATGCCATGGCGGTCGCACAGGGCCTTCAGGTTGTAGGTGGAGTGCCCGGGCCAGACACGCCGCGCCATGGAGACCGAGCAGAAGTACCGGAAGCTCGGATGCTGCAGGCCTTGACTGGCCAAGGTGGCGCGCAGCACGCCCATGTCGAAGGCCGCATTGTGCGCCACCACCGTCGCGCCGAGCAGCAGCGCATGCACCTCTTCCCAGATCTCCTCCCAACGCGGCGCCTCGGCCACATCGTCGGGGCGGATGCCATGCACGGCCACGTTCCATGGGCTGAAGTACGGCCACTGCGGCGGCTTGATGAGCCAGTTGCGCACCTCGCGCACCACGCCGCCGCGCACGATCGCGATGCCCAGCTCGCAGGGGCTGTCGGCGGCGGTGGTGGCCGTCTCGAAGTCGAGGGCGAGGAAGTCCATGGAGCCGCGAATGTAGCGGGCGAAGACCACGGCCCAGCCATCGTGATTCTCCATGCTGTGGCGATATTTTCGCCATCTCGTGGCGATTTTCCACCCTGCGGGCTACATTCGCGGGGCGCTGCCCGCATGAGCGCATCATCATGAAAGCCAGGAACCTCAGGCATTACGTCGATACCGCGATGAAGGACACCCCGGTGGTGCTGCTGAACGGCGCGCGGCAGACGGGAAAGACCACCTTGGTGAAGGACATCGCGGAGCGGAGGAAGACGGTCTACGTGACCCTCGACGACCATGCCGACCTTGATGCCGCGCTGAACGACCCGGCGGGCTTCATCGCGGGCCTCGGCCCCTACGCGGTGATCGACGAGGTGCAGAACGCGCCGAACATCTTCCGCGCCATCAAGGCCTCGGTGGACCGCGACCGGCGGCCTGGGCGCTTCCTGCTGACTGGCAGCGCCAATGTGCTGGTGCTGCCCAAGCTGGGCGACTCGCTGGCCGGCCGCATGGAGATCATCACCCTGTACCCGATGGCGCAGGACGAACTGGCCGGGCGCAAGAGCGGCTTCATCGATGCGGCCTTCGGCAAGCGGTTGCCGGTGAAAACGCCAACGCACCACGACCGCACGAAGCTGGCGCGCAAAGTGTTCGCGGGAGGCTACCCTGAAGTGATGGGCCGCGCCGACAGCGCGCGCCGCAACGCATGGTTCAAGGCCTACGTCACCGGCATCCTGCAGCGCGACGTGCGCGACATCAGCAACATCGCCGATCTCACCGCCATGCCTAAACTGCTGGCGCAGCTGGCCATGCGCAGCAGCGGCCTCATGAACGCAGCGGACATCAGCCGGAGCATCGATGCGCCGCACAGCACCCTGCGCCGCTACCTCGCGCTGCTGGAGGCCACCTTCCTGAACGTGCCCTTGCGCCCATGGACGGCCAACCGGGCCAATCGACTGGTGAAAGCGGAGAAGATCCATCTCTCGGACAGCGGCTTCGCGGCGCACCTCTGCGGGGTCAACTCGGCGGGCGACCTGGCCAAGAGCGAGCGCTTCGGACCATTGCTGGAGACCTTCGTGGTGAATGAGCTGCGCAAGATGGCGGGCTGGAGCAGGACCACCGCTGAAGCCTACCACTTCCGCAACGAGAAGGCACGCGAGGTGGACGTGGTGCTGGAGGACAGCGCGGGCCGCATCGTGGGCATCGAGGTGAAGGCCTCGGCGAGCATCGGGCACAGCGACCTCGCTGGCATGAAGCAATTGCGCGAAGCGGCCGGCAGCAAGTGGGTGCGCGGCATCGTGCTGCACTCGGGGCCGGGAATCACCGGCTTCGAGAAGGACCTGCACGCCGTGCCCATGGCCGCGCTGTGGGAATGGTAGGTGGCGAGATTTTCGCCACGCCGTGGCGAATTTCCGCCAACCTCCTGATCACAGCTTCACCACCTCCGCATCGGCCAGCGCGCGGTAGAGCTTCTTCTCCGTGGCCTCGCTGATGTTCACCAGCGGCAGCCGCATGGTGTCGCCGCAGATGCCGAGCTCCTTGAGCACGTACTTGATGCCGCCGGGGTTCCCTTCGGTGAAGAGCAGGTCGATGACCTCGATCAGGCGCAGGTGCTCCTGGCGCGCGGCCGCCAGATCGCCCTTGAGCGCGGCGTTCACCAATCCGCTGAATTCCTGCGGCAGCGCATTGCCCACCACGCTGATCACTCCCGCCCCGCCCATGGCGATGATGGGAAGCGTGAGCGCATCATCGCCGCTGATCAGCATGAAGTCCTTCGGCTTGTGCTTAAGGATGCGGCCCATCTGGTCGAGGTTGGCGCTGGCCTCCTTGATGGCGATGATGTTGGCGAAGTCCTTGGCGAGCCTGACGGTGGTCTCGGCGGTGATGTTGCTGCCGGTGCGGCCGGGCACGTTGTAGAGGATGATCGGCCGCAGCGCCACTTGCGCGATGGCCTTGTAGTGCTGGTAGATGCCCTCCTGCGTGGGCTTGTTATAGTATGGGCTCACGCTGAGGATGGCATCCACGCCATCCATCTCGAAGGCTCCCAGCGCCTCCACGACCTCGGCGGTATTGTTGCCGCCCGCGCCCAGCACGACGGGCACGCGGTTGCGCACGAAGCCGATGGTCTCCGCGAGCAGCTGCTTCTTCTCGGCCTTGGTTAGCGTGACGCTCTCTCCCGTGGTGCCCATGGAGACCACGTAGTCAACGCCACCGGCGATCTGGTGCTCAATGAGCTTCTCCAGCCCGGCGTAATCGATCTGCCCATTGTCGCGGAAGGGCGTCACCATCGCGACGCCCAGGCCCTTGAATCTTTCGTCCATGCTTGTTTCGCCGATCGGCGTATTCAGTTCAGTGAAGGCTCCGGCTTGCTGTTCACCATGAGCAGGTAATGATGCACTTGCTGGATGAGCTGCGGCAGGCTGCGCGATCCTGCCATGTCGATCATCATGTCATGGATTTTCTTGTTGCTCTCGCTCCACCGGCCCACTTTGAAGCGCGCTCGGCTCTTGGCCAGGATGTACTGGATGGGCAGGCGGTCCTCCAAGGTGAGGTCGATGATGATCTCGTATTCCTCGGCCATGAAGTTCTGCACCGTGTTGCCCTGCGGGATGCGGTACCAGTTGAGGTCCTTCAGGCAGATGGCCTCGAAGTTGAGCTTGGCGTGCAGGAAGTGCGGCATCACCTTCTGATCGGAGTAGCCAAGGGCCATGATATTGCTGAGGCCGAGCTCCTCCTTCAGCCGCTTCACGTAGTTGCGCACCTGGTTGTGGGCGGCCTCATCCTCCACCACGTACACGATGGCCACCTTACGCGACAGCGCGATGTTGCGGGCGATGGGCTTGCGGTCCTGCGGAAGCTCGCGCAGGAGCTTGCGGATGCCCATCCATTCCTTGATGCGGTCGAGCAGCTTCATCCTTCGATCATCCGCGTGAGTTCGTCCTCATCGATCACCGGCACCTTCAGTTCCTCGGCCTTCGCGCGCTTGGCGGGCCCCATGCCCTCGCCGGCCAGCACGTAGCTGGTCTTGCTGCTGATGGAGCCGGACACCTTGCCGCCGTTGCGCTCGATGGCCTCCTTGATGCCGTCGCGGCTGAAGTTGCGGAAAACACCCGACACCACGATGGAGAGCCCTTTCAGCTTGTCGCTGGCCGGGCCATCGTCTGCGTCCTGCTCCATGCGCAAACCATGCTGGGCGAGCCTTTCGACGATGCGCCGATTGCCTGGAACCCCGAAGAAGTCGATGATGCTCTCGGCGATCACCTCTCCCACTTCCCCGATGCCTAGCAGCTCTTCCTTGCCCATGGCCATGAGGCGTTCCATGCTTGTGGCGCCGCGCGCGATCTTCTTCGCAACGGTCTCGCCCACGTGCCGGATGCCCAATGCGAATAGCACGCGCTCGAAGGGAACCTGCTTGCTCTTCTCCAGGCCCGCGATCACCCTCTCCGCGCTCTTCTCCTTCCATCCCTTGCCCAAGGCCAGGATGCGCTCCGCGGTCAGCTCATAGAGGTCGGCCACATCGCGGATGAGGCCGGCATCGTGGAACTCCTGCACCGTCTCCGCGCCCAAGCCGTCGATGTCCATGGCGCGGCGCGATACGAAGTGCTCGATGCGGCGGGTGATCTGCGGCGGGCATCCGTGCTCATTGGGGCAGTAGTGCTGCGCTTCGCCGTCGAGGCGGATGAGGGCCGTGCCGCATTCCGGGCATTGATGCGGGAATCGGACCCGATGAGCGCCATGCACGCGCTTCGCCAGCTCCACGCCCACCACTTGCGGGATGATCTCGCCGGCCTTCTCCACGCGCACCATGTCACCCTGATGAAGGTCGAGGCGATCGAGCTGGTCGGCGTTGAAGAGCGATGCGCGCTTCACGGTGGTGCCCGCGAGCTGCACGGGATCCAGTTCAGCCACCGGTGTCACCGCCCCTGTGCGGCCCACTTGGAAGGCGACTCCGAGCAGCTTTGTGACGGCCTGCTCCGGGGCGTACTTGTAGGCCATGGCCCAGCGCGGGCTCTTGGCGGTGAGGCCCAGCTCTTCCTGCACATCGAGGTCGTCGACCTTCACCACCACGCCATCGATGATCATCTCCAGCTCATTGCGGTGCTGGCCCCAATGATCGATGAAGGCCATGATGCCCGCCGCATCGTTCGCCCGCTCGATGAATCGCCGCGCGGGGTCGGGCGTCTTGAATCCCCATTGCTGCGCGCGCATCAGGTTGTCGAAGTGGCTGCGGGTGGGGAGCGCTTCGCCCTGCAGGCTGTACATGAAGCTATCGAGCCCGCGCTTGGCCACCTCTTTGGGGTCCTGCTGCTTGAGCGTGCCGGCAGCTGTATTGCGCGGATTCGCGTAGAGCTCTTCTCCTTCCCGCTCGCGCTTCGCGTTGAGCATGTCGAATCGCTTCTTCGTGAAGATCACCTCGCCCCTGGCCTCGAACTCCTCAGGCCAGCCATCACCTTGCAATCGCAAGGGGATGCTGCGGATGGTGCGCACATTGGCGGTGATGTCCTCCCCTTTCTCTCCATCTCCGCGCGTGACCCCCCGCACGAGCTCGCCATTCCTGTAGCTCAGGCTGATGGCCACGCCATCGTACTTCAGCTCCATGCTGTATCGCGTGGGGCCGATGGCCTTCTCCACGCGCGCCACGAACTCCTCCACTTCCTCGCGTGAATAGGTGTTCCCGAGCGAGAGCATCGGGTACCGGTGCGGCACCGTGGGAAAGCCCTTGGTGATATCGCCGCCCACGCGCTGGGTGGGGCTGTTGGGCGATGCGAGGTCGGGGAACCCGGACTCCAGCGCCTCCAGCTCCTTGAGCATGCGATCGAACTCGGCGTCGCTGATGACCGGTGCCGCCACCACGTAATAGAGATGGTTGTGCCTTTCGAGCTCACGGCTCAATTCGGCGATGCGCTGCTCGGCACTATTCCGGTCCATTCCCCTTCTCCTTTCGCTTGAAGATGCCTTTCACGAGAACGCCCAAACGTAGGCCGACCTTGCCGTACCACGTCCAATCGCTCAGCATGACCGTGGCCGAACGGTCGGCAGCGAGCACATGCCGGTAGCCCGCGCCCGCACCGATGAATAGCCAGCGGAGAATGCTGTAGTCAGCGTGCAGTGTGGCCTCTATGGGTACCAATTCATTCACGGCATACGGCACGAGGCGGTTGTCCGTGCCGAGGTATGAGCGGCGGTAATTGCCCAAGCCGACCGAGACCGGCACACCGACCTGCCAACGGCGCGAATCAACCAGCAAGCGCTCGTAGCTCAAAGCCACGAAATCGAAATCGGTGTGGTGCTCCCGGACACCGACGCCTTCGATGGGGACGGCTGACTGCACGTAATCGTCGCCAAGTCCATAGAAGCCGATGCCGAGCAGGTCCTTGCCGCGCTGAGCGCCGATCCGGAGTCCGTAGAAGCGCACCTGCTCGGCATTCACATTGGTGTTCCTGTAATCGAAATTGAAAGTCACGCGGAATGCCGCCTTCGTCTTGGCCGGGGCAGGCTGCTGTGCCCGTGCGCCCTCAGCCATGGCCAATAGAAGAACGAACAGGACGAGCCCTAACGCACGCATCGGATGAAGCGTTCGTTGCCGCTCATGTCGCTCAGCGCATCCACTTGGCTGAATCCGATCGAGCGGAGCGCCGAAGCGGCCAAGGCCGCGTGCCGGTAATGCGCCTCGAACCAGAGTCGGCCGCCGTTGCGCAGCGCACGCGCTGCAGAGTGCCCGATGGCCCGGTAGAAGGCAAGAGGATCGCCTTCTGGCGCGAACAGGGCTATATAAGGCTCGCGCGCGCGCACGCGTGCGAGGAGCGAACCCGCCTCTTCCAGCGGGATGTAGGGCGGATTGCTCACCACCAGATCAAGGCCGCCCGGCAACTCGAAGCCTTCGCTGAGGGCATCGTCCAACTGCCAGGCCACATCGAGGCCGAGTGATTCGCCATTCGAGCGGGCCACGGCAAGGGCGGCCACGCTCACGTCGATTCCGATGATCCGTGCCGCAGGGAACCGCTGCTTCAGCGCGAGCGCGATGCAGCCGCTGCCCGTTCCGACATCAGCGATGCCGGTCGGGCTGAAGCCGTCGTGCGCGATCAGCTCAACCAACTCCTCGGTCTCGGGCCGGGGGATGAGCACATCGGGCGTGACGCTGATCTCGAGTCCATGGAAGCGCACTTTGCCCAGGATGTGCTGCAAGGGCTCACCCGCGCGAAGCCGCTTGAGCGGCAGGTACACCTTCAGCAGATCCGATTCGTGCAGCGATTCGAGCTTGCGTGATTCGAGCTGCGCGGCATCCCAACCGAGCTTCTCGTGGAACACGGCGCGCGCGATGGCCCTCACCTCGCCCGCTTCATAAAGCGGTGAGAGCTGCTCCCGGTACTGATCGAGCACGGAACCCACGCGATTGCTGCTGCTGCGGATGCCCATGGCGCCAAAAGTAGAGGGGCGGCAGGGCCTCGGAACGGATCATCCACCTTTGCGCCGCTTTGACGGGAACGCACGAGCATTGGATGCGCCGCTGCCTGCAATTGGCGCGGCTGGGAGCGGACAGCGCCGCGCCCAACCCGATGGTGGGCGCTGTGCTGGTGCATGAAGGCCGGGTGCTCGCTGAAGGATGGCACAAGTCGCCGGGCACGGCTCACGCGGAGCGGGCCTGCCTCGGATCCTGCGGCAGCAGCGAAGTGCCTCCCGATGCGGTGATGTACGTGAACCTCGAGCCTTGCGCGCACCACGGGCGCACGCCGCCCTGCGCCGACCTATTGATCGCACGTGGGGTGAAGCGCGTGGTGATCGCGCATCTCGACCCTTTCGCGGAAGTGAATGGAAAAGGCGTCGCTCGGTTGATCGCCGCAGGCACCGGAGTCCTTGATGGCATCCTGGCGGAAGAAGCGCGCTGGTTGAACCGGCGGTTCATCACCTCCATGGTGAAGGGCAGGCCTTACATCATCCTGAAGTGGGCGCAGAGCCCAGATGGCTTCATCGATCAGCACCCTCGCGCCGAACGTGCCGTGCAGCGCATCTCCTCAGCGGAGACCGATGTGCTCGTGCACCGATGGCGCGCCGAGGAGCAAGCGATCCTGGTGGGCAGCCGCACCGTGGTGAATGATGACCCGCGACTGGATGCCCGTCACGTGCAAGGCCGTTCGCCGCTTCGCGTGGTGATCGATCGGAGCAACCGCATCCCGGAAGGGTCGCGCGTGTTCGACGGCCTGCACCCCACATTGCTGCTGACCGGGCAAGAACGCCGTGGCGTGAATGCGGAGCAGGCCATCATCAGTGCGTCGGAGGACCCGCTTCAACGAGTCCTTTCGGAGCTGCACCAGCGAGCCGTGCGATCAGTGCTGGTGGAAGGCGGTGCCGAGCTGCACGCCCGCTTCATCGCTTCCGGCTTGTGGGATGAAGCGCGCGTGATCACTGGCTCACGGACCATCGGCAACGGGAACCGCGCTCCTCGGCTCACCGGTCAGGCCATGCGCTCACTCGATCACGGACCGGACCGGATCGGCCTTTTCATCAATGAATCGCAGCAAGCGCTGCCTTCCGAAACATGGCACTGGTGACGATCACCGCGCTCTGGATGGCGCTGCTGCTGATCTGCTTCAAGGTGTTCGGCAAGCGCGAAGTGCCGTTGCTGCCGGCCATCGTGATCAACTACTTCACGGCCTGCGCATGGGGAGCAGCCATCACCAAGCCATGGGCCATCGGTCTTCCCACTGTGCTGATCCCACCGGCGACCTTCCTCGGCGCGCTGTTCATCGCGCTCTTCTACCTCACTGCGCAAAGCGCTCTGCGCGCCGGCGTGGCGGCCACTTCGGTGGCGAGCAAGATGAGCCTCGTGCTCACGGTCCTGTTCGCCGTGGCCTTCTTCGGAGAGCGGCCCGCACCGCTCGGATGGGCCGGCATCGGCCTCGCTCTTGTGGCCGTGCCCGTAGCGTCGTATGCCCGCGGTGCTCCCGGAGCGCGCGGCGAATGGCTTCTGCCTGCGATGCTGTTCCTGGGCAACGCCGCCATCGACATCACGATCAACGCCGTTCAACGGCAGTTGCTCACGCAGGAGACCGAACCGCTCTTCCCCACGCTCGTCTTCGCGGTGGCGGGCGCTATCGGCATCATCGCGCTGATCGCGCGCAGCGAGATGAGCTCGCTGCTCCAGCCCAAAGCGATCATTGGCGGCCTCATCCTCGGCAGCATGAACTACGCGAGCCTGTACTTCCTGGTATCGACGCTCTCGAGGAGCGGCCTGGCATCGAGCAGCGTCTTCCCCTTGCTCAATATCGGCGTGATCCTGTTCAGCACGGCGCTGGGCATCGTGCTCTTCGGCGACAGGCCCCGTCGCATTCAGGCCGCTGGCATCGCCCTGGCCGTGATCGCGATGGGCTTGATACTCGCCGCGCAGCGGATGGCCGCCGGCTCAATCGAAGTACGGCCTCAGCGCAGCAACAAGATCGAGCGGAGCGGCGCACGGCCTCTTCGTGCTTCTGTCCACGAACACCAAGGTGGTCTCGCCTTCGGTGAGCAGCGCATCGCCCGCGTGGCGGAGCTCGTAGCGGAAATGGATGCGCGCGGCGGGCATCGAGGTGATCGATGTGCGCACCGTGACCTCGTCATCATAACGCACCGGACGATGGTACCTGATGCTCAGGTCGCGCACGGGCAGCAGCAGTCCGTTCTCCTCGATCCGCCTGTATGGGAAGCCGATGCTGCGAAGCGCCTCCACCCGCCCCACCTCGAACAGTTCGGCATAACGGCCATAGTACATCTGCCCCATCTGATCCGTCTCGGCATAGCGCACTCGCACGCGCGTCTCATGGGTGTACATGCGCGCAAGTTTAGCTGCGCGCGGCGATGATCCCCGATGTTGCGCGCAGGACATCCGCAACGCTACCTTCACCGCATGCCCGTGATCGATGCGCGAAACAGCGGATGCATCCCGCGCTGCTCCGTTGCGCACGGGCGTGATCCGCTCTGCGCCGCGCAGCGCACGGAGCTTCAGCGAACGCGGACCGGCAGCGGTGATACGATACGCGAATTCAGGTCACGCAGCAAAGGGATTTTTCCATCGCTCCAACTTGAAGCCCACGTTTTTTTTTCACTTTCTTCGGTACATATTTGCCCCCCTTCCCACGATGCACTGACCATCACCGATCACCATCGCGGAGCAAGCCGAGACGAATCCTACAACCCCTAAACATCCGACGCCCCATCCATGAAGAAGGATCCCGAGAAGACCTGGGAACGGTGCCTGGCGGTGATCAGGGACAATGTGACCCCGCAGAGCTTCAAGACCTGGTTCGAACCGATCAAGGCCATGAAGCTCTCGGACAATGTCCTGACGATCCAGGTGCCTTCGCAGTTCTTCTATGAGTGGTTGGAGGAGCATTACATCGGGCTCCTCAAGAAGATCATCCGCAAAGAGCTCGGCGCCGATGGCCGCTTGGAGTACTCCATCATCATGGAGAACGGATTCCAGAGCGCGCATCCGTACACGGTGAAGATGCCGACGAGCAATGCGCGTGAAACGAAGAACCCGGCGGTTGCCCTGCCGATCGATGTGGCCAACAGCCCGATCAAGAACCCGTTCGTGATCCCTGGCCTGAGGAAGATCAAGGTCGAGAGCCATCTCAACGCCAATTACTCCTTCGACAACTTCATCGAGGGAGACTGCAACCGGTTGGCACGCAGTGCAGGATACGCCGTGGCACAGAAGCCCGGAGGCACCGCATTCAACCCGTTGCTGATCTATGGCGGTGTCGGCCTCGGCAAGACCCACCTCGCGCATGCCATCGGCATCGAGATCAAGAAGCACCATCCCGACAAGACCATCCTGTACGTCCCGGCGGAGAAGTTCACGCATCAGTTCATCGAAGCGGTGAAGAACAACACCGTCGGCGACTTCACGCAGTTCTACCAGATGATGGACGTGCTCATCATCGATGATGTGCAGTTCCTTGCGGGCAAGGAGAAGACCCAGGACGTGTTCTTCCATGTCTTCAACGCGCTGCACCAGAGCGGCAAGCAGCTGGTGATCACCAGCGACAAGGCGCCCGTGGAGATGGCCGGCATGTAGCAGCGGCTCCTCTCGCGCTTCAAGTGGGGCCTGAGCGCTGACCTGCAGACGCCCGGGCTCGAGACGCGCATCGCCATCCTGGAGAAGAAGATGTATGCCGAGGGCATCGACCTGCCGAAGGAAGTGGTGGAGTACCTCGCCTACAGCATCACCACCAACATCCGCGAACTGGAAGGCGCCATGATCAGCCTGATCGCGCAGAGCTCGTTGAACAAGAAGGCCGTGACGCTCGATCTCGCCAAGCAGATGATCGACAAGTTCGTGAAGAACACGGCGCGTGAGGTGAGCATCGACTACATCCAGAAAGTGGTTTGCGATTACTTCGACCTGCCGATCGAGCTGCTCAAGAGCAAGACCCGCAAGCGCGAGGTGGTGCAGGCGCGGCAGATCGCCATGTACTTCGCGAAGAAGATGACCAAGAGCTCGCTGGCCAACATCGGCGCGCACTGCGGCGGCAAGGACCACGCGACCGTGCTGCACGCGTGCCGCACCGTGAACAACCTCTCCGAGACCGACAAGCAGTTCCGCGGATACCTCGAGGACCTCGAGAAGAAGCTGAGCCTGCACTGACCGTACCCTTGAACCAAGACCAAGCGTTGGGCTCCGAAAGGGGCCCTTCGCGATTCAGGGCGACGCCGGCTCGGGCATCAATCGGCCGGGGCATGCCCGCCATGGCAATAACACCGCCACATGCCGCGTGTTCAAAAGTGGCGCGGTAGCTGCCCGAGTGCCCGCAACGCGCTCCGGTAGCTTCGCGCGAATCGCATGAGACGCACCTTCATCCTTGTCCTTGTCGCCGCCACCGCCTTGCTGAGCCTCAGCAGCGCGCGCCCACAGCCGGTGCGCGCGGATGAGAATCCTCGGCATCACGGCCAGCCGCCTTTCCTGAAGCAATCAGCTCTTTGGGCCGATAGCGTGCTGAGCACCCTGAGCCTCGACGAGCGCATCGCGCAGCTCATGATGGTGGCCGCGTACAGCAACAAGGACGCGAAGCATGAATCGGAAATCGAGGCGATGATCCATGAGCGGAACATCGGCGGGCTCATCTTCTTCCAAGGCGGGCCCGGGCGCCAGGCCAAGCTCACCAACCGCTATCAGGCCGCGGCGAAGACGCCCATCCTCATCGGCATGGACCTCGAATGGGGCTTGGGCATGCGCTTGGACAGCACCATGAAGTTCCCGCACCAGATGGCCTTGGGCGCCGTTCAGGATGAATCGCTGATCACCGAGATGGGCAATGAGATCGCGCGGCAGATGCGCAGGCTCGGCGTGCACGTGAGCTTCAGCCCGGTGGTCGACGTGAACAACAACCCGGCGAACCCAGTCATCAACGACCGCAGCTTCGGCGAGGACCGCGAGAACGTGGCGCGCAAGGGCATCGCCTACATGCGCGGGCTGCAGGAAGGCGGCGTGATCGCCACGGCGAAGCACTTCCCCGGCCACGGCGATGCGGATAGCGACAGCCACCATACCCTGCCGCTGATCGCGCATAGCCGCACGCGCCTCGACTCACTCGAGCTGTACCCCTTCCAGCGACTTGTCGAAGAAGGACTGAGCGCCATGATGGTGGCCCACCTCGAGGTGCCCGCCCTGGACAGCATGAAGGGACAGCCCAGCACCTTGAGCCGCCCCATCGTGAACGACCTTCTGGCGCGGGAACTCGGCTTCCAAGGCCTCGTCTTCACCGACGCGCTCAACATGAAAGGCGTGGCCAACGCCGACAAGCCCGGCGAGATCGAATTGCGCGCCCTGCTCGCAGGCAACGACGTTCTGCTATTCCCCCAGGATCCCGTCAAGGCCATCGCGCGCATCCGCAAGGCCATCGATGACAAGGAGCTCGACCCGCTGGTCATCGACCACAAATGCCTGAAGCTGCTGCGCGCCAAGCATTGGGCGGGGCTTGATCAGGAGACGCACGTGAAAGTCGAGGGGATCGCGAGCGACCTGAACACCAAGCAGGCCGAAGCGCTGCGCCGGGATCTCTACGCCAGCTCAATCACCGTGCTGGCCGACCACAAGCAATTGCTCCCCTTGCGCGACCTCAACAAGCACCGAATCGCGTCCGTGGTGATCGGAGATTCGCTGAACAACGCTTTCCAGCAATCGCTCGCGCGCTATGCCGACGTCAAGCTGCTGCGCTGCGACAAGGCCTTGAAGAAAGACAGCCTGATGGCCCTGCTCCGTTCGCTCGAAGGCTGCGACCAGGTGATCGTGAGCATCCACCGCACCTCGTGGCGCGTGAAGAGCGACTTCGGGATCCCCGAAACCGCCATGGACATCGTGCGCGAGATCGCTGCGCGCAAGCCCACCGTGCTCACGCTGTTCGCCAACCCATACCGCCTCACGCGGGCCTATGGCGCGCAGCATCTGGCCAGCGTCGTGGTGGCGTATGAAGAGAACGACGACACCCAGGACCTGGCCGCGCAGGCCATCTTCGGCGCGATCGGCGCCACAGGCAAGCTGCCCGTCACGGCGAGCTCCTTCTACCAGTGCGGAGATGGCCGATCCCTTTCGCCGATCGGTCGCATGGGCTATGCGCCGCCCGAGGCGCTGGGCCTGCGCTCTTCCGAACTCGCCGACATCGATCGAATCGTGCAGGATGGGATCGCTGCCAAGGCATACCCCGGGGCTCAGGTGCTCGTGGCCGTTGATGGCGATGTGATCTGGAACAAGGCGTACGGGCACCCCACGTACGATGCCAGGCAGAGCACGCGCACCAACGACCTCTACGACCTTGCTAGCATCACCAAAGTGGCCAGCACCACGCTCGCGCTCATGAAGCTGGTGGATGAAGGCCGCGTTGACCTGGACCAGTCCGTCGGGCACTATCTCACCGAGATCGAGGGCGATTCCCCAGGGCATGCGCGCATGAAGCTGCGCGACATCCTCACGCACCAAGCAGGGCTCAAGCCCTTCCTGCCCTTCCAGAACAAGCTCATGAAGGACGGGAGGTTCAAGCCGGGCGTGGCGAGCGACACGGCGAGCGCAACGCATGGAGTGCGCCTGGCCGAAGGGCTGTACATCCGCAATGCATACCGCGACAGTCTCCTGCACTGGGTGCTCGACGCACCGCTCGAGAAGAGGGGTGAGTACGTGTACAGCGACATGGGCTACTACCTTCTGCAAGAGATGATCGAGCGCATCACAGGAACCACGCTCGACCGTTACGTGCAGGAGCAGTTCTATCGGCCATTGGGCGCCACCACGCTCACTTACCGTCCGCACGAACGCTTCGCGAAGGCGCGGATCGCCCCCACGGAGGATGACAAGATCTTCCGCCAGCGCATGGTCTGGGGCGATGTGCACGATCCCGGAGCGGCGATCAAGGGCGGCGTAGCCGGGCACGCGGGCCTTTTCGGCAGTGCCAACGACCTGGCCAAGGTGATGCAGATGCTCGCCAACGGCGGCAGCTATGGCGGCAGGCGCTACTTGAGCGAAGCGGTGGTCAGCGAATTCACCAAGTGCCAGTTCTGCGCGCCCAACGGCACCGGCAACCGACGTGGATTGGGATGGGACAAACCCGTGCAGAATGGCAAGGGCGGCCCCACCTGTGAGTGCGTGAGCTATGCCAGCTACGGGCACACCGGCTTCACCGGCACCATGGCCTGGGTGGATCCAGAGCAGCATGTGGTGTACGTTTTCCTGAGCAATCGCGTGCATCCCAGCGCCGCAACCAACAAGCTGGTCGAGCTGGGCATCCGCACCAAGGTGCAAGAGGCTGTGCATGGGGCGGTGGCCGCACGAGCGCAAGCCGCTCGCGCCGCACCGCGCGCTACCGGTGCCAGCACCCGATAGCGTTCAGTCCAGCACCATGCGGGTGCTCCATCGCCCGGATCCCGAATCGACCGTGATCACCACGAGGCCCAAAGCGCATTGGGGCGGCACTAGCTCGATCGGCCATTGATCAATCGGGATCCGCAGCAGCGATCGCCCTAGCGCATCACTCATTTCAAGGCGCGCAGCTCCATCACCGCCGCCGATGCGCAAGAGGCCATCCGCCCCTTGGCCCGCCCACAGCCCTGGAATGGCCGAACGGCTCAGCGCCACCACCTGGCTCAATGAGCCGCCTCCATCGAGATCGACCTGGCGCAGGCGGTAATAGCCGATCCCCGGCAAGGGCTGCGCATCATCGAAGATGTAATCGCGGCGCTCGTGCGAATCGCCTGCACCGGGCAGCTGCGCGATCGGCATGAAGCGCTGCGCGTCGGTTGATCGCTCGACGATGAACCACGCATTGCCCTGCTCGCTGGCGGTGCTCCAACGCAGGCGCGCAATGCGATCCTCCTCCCGCACCGTGAAGGTGAGCAGCTCGATGGGCAACGGGCAATCGAAGGTGGCTATGAAGGCGAGGTTGGCGGGACTATTCGGTGCGCCCGGCGTTTCGGCGCCCGCGACACCAGCGCTGGTGAAGTTGGCGGCCAAGCGGTAGTTGCCGCTGTTGAAGAAGAGCACGCGGCCGGTGTGGTCCATGGCGCTGATGCGGAGGTTGTCGAGCCCTCCGTTGTTCATGTTCTGCCCATTGGTGCCATAGCTGATGCCGTGGAAGTAACGGCCCTGTGCATCGCGCGTCTGCGCCGCATCGCCCTCATTGCGGAAGCTCATGTAGTTCCAATTGCCGGCGCCCCAGGCGCAGCTGAAGTAGCCCGATGTGCTGGCCGGATTGGGCGATGTGCCGCACCCCTGCATGCTCGGATGGCTCACCGGCAGGATGTACCGCTTGTCCGCAGGCGATGCATCGCTGGGATCATCGGGAGGCAGCGAAGCGTTGGGGTCGGTGTTGTTGTAGAGCAGGATGATGCTCCCGGTGGGCACGGCCGCCCATTGCGCGATGCTCGCGAAGCGCAGGTGGCCCGCAGCGGTTCCGCTGTTCACGAGCGTGGCGCCGAATCCATTGTAGAGGGAGCCGTTGTTGTCATCGACCTTGATGCCCCGGATATCGATCGTGGAGCAGGGTGGCCCCACGGCGATCAGCTCCACGTACTCCTTCGCGCCGCTGGGCCCATTGCTCAGTTCGTTCACGATCAGCCCGGTGCCCGGCGCGCTGAAGGGGATGGTGAGCTGCACATCATCCACCGCGAAACTCGGGTCGGCGCCCGAGCCATCGTTGTTGTTCACCCAGCGGAAGCCGATTCGCACGTTCGGGTTGTTGTCGGCGCTGGCGGGCAAGGCGATGCTATAGCTGGTCCATTGTCCCTGGCCGCTGCCGCACACGGGCGCCTTCGGAAGGTCGATGAGCTGGTTCCAAGCAGAACCGTTGTAGTACCAGAGCGTAGCATTGTCAGCCGTGCCCTGCCCGTTCTCGATGTACTTGAAGCTGAGCGTGAGGCCCGCGAGCCCCGTCAGGTTGATCATGGGCGACTCGGCGCGCTGATCGGTCTGGGAAGAATTGCATGAACAGCAGAAGGCGCACAGCGCCGGCGGGCAACCGGCATCATAAGCGGCACCGCAATCGCCCGCAGGGCAGAAGAAGCAGCCATTCGGCGAGACGCAGCTGATATCGTTGCCGATGTGCAGGGTCTCGTTGGTTCCGCAGCCCGCCCCGCAGGCGCCTACTGCCTGCCCATTCTCACGGCAGCTGATGAACCAGCGATTAGCGCACGCTCCGTTGGTTCCGGTGCTCGTAACGCTCCAGGCGCCGTTCGGACCTGTGTAGGCCGATGCGTAGCAGCCGCCCGTGCACGCGTTCTCGAACTCCTCACCCCATACGGCGAGCTGGCCCCTGGTGCTCAGAGGCAGCAGGATGAGCGCAACGACCAGATTCCTCACGGCTCATCGAAAGTAAGCCGTGAACCGATCCTTCGTCCGCTGCAACTACCCGATGCGGTACTGCTCCTGCACTTCGGACCAGCCGAAGAGGAAATAGCCGAACAGGGCGTTCAGGCGCTTAAGGACGATGGGATTCGGCGAGCGCGTGCCACGGAAATACTCATCCTGGAAACGGTACAGATCGTATTCCAGGAAGACCGCCTTGCCCATGGCGTACACGGAGTTCTTGCTCGGTGCGTTCAGGCGCGACATGCGGTCGCTGAGCGCGCGCACGGCTTGCTCCACATCAGTGCAGCCCTGGCCGGTGGCCTGCGCGAACTTCGAGATGGACAATGCATGCATGCGCTTGTCGGTGCCAGGCCCAAGGGCGCGGTGCATCTCCATCAGATTGGCCGTGAGAACGATCAAGAGGAACCGGGCGTCGTCCTCCTCGCTCAAGCCCGGGCATTCCTCGAACTCCGGGGCTTCATTCAATTCGGCCGCCACTAACGGGAATCCATCGCTGCACATCTCCAGCACGCTATTGACGAACACATTCGCCAGCTTCTCCTCCGTGATGCGCTTCCTTCCGAAAAGTGTTGAGATCATGCCGATCTTGGTTCCCGCGAAGATCCAGGGGTCGCGCCCGTCGATCCGTGGCGCCGCTTCGTCCGATTTCAACATTGTTATCCACCTACCAACGCCATGATGACCCTCCTGCGCGAATTCGCGGACTATGACCATTGGGCCAACACGCGCTTCGTTGAGCGCTTGACCGAGGAATCGGAGGAGACCCTCGATGCGCTGGCCCCGAGCAGCTTCCCATCGCTGCGCAAAACGGTGCTGCACATCCGCGATGCGGAATGCGCCTGGACCCATCGCCTGCAGGGCACACCGGTGCGCTGGCCTGCTGAACCGAGCATGGCCGTCGGCACCCTCATCACGCATTGCGAGCGCCTGCGCGAACTCGTGCACGGCATGGATGAAGCCGGATTCGCGAGCGAGCGCGCCTACCGCGACCTCAAGGGGAATGAGCATCGGAGCCCGGTGTGGCGCATGCTCCTGCATTGCTTCAATCACAGCACGCAGCATCGCGGGCAATTGATCACGCAGATGCGGATGCTCGAACTTGAGCGGATACCCGCCAACGACCTGGTGGTGTTCCAACGCTCGCTTCCGGCAGGATGACTGCGTGCCGGGCCGTCCACAAGGCCCATGAGCCCCTTGATCGACGTTGCTCCGGCACGCAACGCTCACACCCCGCTGGCTACCTTCGCCGCCTGCCGACGCACCCATCGCGCGGCGCACGAACTTGCCCGAATCCATCCTCATCCTCGACCACGGCTCGCAGTACACCCAGCTCATCGCGCGCCGGGTGCGCGAACTGAATGTCTATTGCGAGATCCATCCTTTCAGCAAAGCGCAGCAATTCGCTCATGACCCCAGCGTGCTGGGCGTGATCCTGAGCGGCAGCCCGAGCAGCGTTCACGACACGGATCCGCCGGACACGGACCTTACAGGGATCATCGGCGCAAAACCGATCCTCGCGGTCTGCTACGGCGCGCAGCTCATCGCCAAGCGCATGGGGGCACCGGTTGAGAAGAGCCGCATCCGCGAATACGGACGCGCACACCTGAGCACCATCGCCGACAATCATCTTTTCGACGGCATCGAAGCCGGAACGCAGGTCTGGATGAGCCACGGTGATAGCATCACCGCACCGAGCGAGGCCATGGACGTGATCGCCAGCACCAAGGACGTGCCGGTGGCCGCCTTCGCATTGCGTGACCTGCTCACGTACGGCGTGCAATTCCACCCCGAGGTCTATCACAGCACCGACGGCCTGCAGCTGCTGCACAACTTCGTGATCGGCATCTGCGGTTGCACCGGCAATTGGACGCCTCACGGCTTCGTGGAGCGCACCGTGGCCAGCCTGAAGCAGCAGCTCGGTGAGGATCAAGTGGTGCTCGCCCTTAGCGGCGGTGTCGACAGCAGCGTGGCCGCTCTCCTGCTCGACCGCGCCATCGGAGAACAGCTCCATTGCATCTTCGTGGATAACGGCTTGTTGCGCAAGGACGAATACGCGCGCGTGCTCGAGAGCTATCGCCACCTCGGCCTCAACATCACCGGCGTCGATGCCAAGGCGGAATTCTATTCCGCGCTGAAGGGATTGGACGAGCCCGAGGCGAAGCGCAAGGCCATCGGCCGCACCTTCATCGAGGTCTTCGACCGCGAAGCGCATCGCATCCGGGGCGTGAAGTGGCTGGGCCAAGGGACCATCTACCCTGATGTGATCGAGAGCGTGAGCGTGAACGGGCCCAGCGTCACGATCAAGAGCCATCACAACGTGGGCGGATTGCCGGACCGGATGAAGCTGCAAGTGGTGGAGCCGCTGCGCCTGCTCTTCAAGGACGAAGTGCGCCGCGTGGGCCGCGAGCTGGGCCTTGACCCCATTATCCTCGGACGGCATCCATTCCCCGGGCCAGGCCTTGCCATCCGCATCCTCGGCGAGATCACGCCCGAGAAGGTGGCCCTGCTGCAGGAGGTCGATCACATCTTCATCCAGGGCCTGCGCGACGAGGGCCTGTACGACCAGGTGTGGCAGGCAGGCGCCATCCTCCTCCCTGTGCGCAGCGTGGGCGTGATGGGCGATGAGCGCACCTATGAGAACGCTGTGGCCTTGCGAGCCGTGAGCAGCACCGACGGCATGACCGCTGACTGGTGCCACCTCCCCTACGAGTTCCTGGCACGGATATCGAACCAGGTCATCAACCGCGTGAAGGGCGTGAACCGCGTGGTCTACGACATCAGCAGCAAGCCGCCGGCTACCATTGAATGGGAATGAACGCTCGAGCCAAAGGGTTGATGGCTGGCCCTGCGCACAGGGCCATCACGCGTTGCAGGCTGCATCTCGCTGCATGCCTCCTGCTCCTGCCCCTCGTCTCCTGGGCCCAAGAGACCCGCATCATCGATGGGAAGAAGTTCACCGTGCATCGAGTTGAGCAAGGCCAGACCCTTTTCGCCATATCACGTTCGTTCGCAGTGCCGGTGGAAGCACTGATCAACGCCAACCCGGAGGCGCGAAGCGGCATCGGCATCGGGCAAGAGCTGTTGATCCCTCAAGCGGCAGTGGTGAAGAAGGAAGCACGCCATGCGCCTGCGCTTCTGAAGGACGGCGAGCTGAGCCATACCGTTGGAAAGAAGGAAACGCTCTTCGGGATCGCCAAGCGCTACGGCACCGACATCAATGTGCTCCTCGAGCGCAATCCCGACGCGGTGAGCGGGCTGCGCGAAGGCGCGGTGATCATCGTTCCCGCCGCATCAGCTCAGGCAGCAGCCGATCCCGCGCTCCGGCCGGCCGAGCCGATGCACACGATCGACCACACCGTGCAACCGGGAGAGACCCTCTTCAGCCTGGGACAGCGCTACAGCGTGAAACCCGAGGCGATCTTGACCGCCAACGACGGACTGCCAGAAGGGCTCAAGGCCGGATCCACCGTGCGCATACCGCAACTGGGGCCCGCTCCGGAGCCGCTGAAGCCGCCCGCGCCCGCCGCTGCGCCGAGTACGCTGCACCGGATCGGCCTGTTGCTGCCATTCGCCACTGAGCGCAACGACAGCATGATCGTGGCATCGGCCACCGCTGCGGACGGACCACGCTTCCACGAGGCATCGCGCATTGCAGCCCAGTTCTACGGCGGCTCGCTCATCGCACTCGACTCGCTCGCCAGCCTTGGCCTGAACGCAGAAGTCAAGGCCTTCGACGTGGGCGACGATGCACTCCAATGGAGCAGCGCGCTGAAGGATCCCGCGCTCGCCACCCTTGACCTGTGCATCGGGCCCTTCCACCGCGCTGCGATCGAGCAGCTGGCCCGTTCGCATCCCCGGCTGCCCATCGTGTGCCCTGTTCCGCAGAGCAACAAGGTGGTGCTGGGCTTCGCCAATGTATCCAAGGCCGTGCCCGCGCGCACCGACCTGGTGCGCCATGCTGCACGCTGGCTCGCCGCTGCTCACGCGCGCGACAACATCATCGTGCTGCGGCCCGACATCCTCAGCGACAAGGAGATCCAAGAGCCGATGATCAATGCGCTCAACGCCGCCATGACCAACCAGGGCGGGAAGCTGCGCGACAGCGTCCTCGTGCTGCGCACTGGCCGCCGCGATCTCGGCGAGCTGGCCTTGAAACTCGATGGCGCGCGCCTTAATGTGATCGTGGTGCCCAGCGAGGACGTGGAGTTCGCAGCCACCGTGGTGGTTAAGCTCAAGGCCCTTGCAGCGAAGAACAGCATACGCCTGGTCGGCATGGAGAGCTGGCTGCACATGGACCCCGTTTCCGCCAGCGACCTCGACGCGCTCGGATTCACCTACGCTTCGGCCAGCCACTTCAACGCTGAAGACGCAGCCACGCAGCGCTTCATCGCGCGGTTCCGCGAGCGCTTCCAGCACGATGTGGATGAGTACGCGCTTCTCGGATACGACGTCACCTTCCAGTATGCGCGCGCCCTCATGCTGCACGGCCGCATCGACGCGGATTCATCGGTGCCGGAGCAGCCGTTGCACACCGGCTTCCGCATGAGCCGCACCGGCCCTGAGAACGGCCTGCGCAATGAATTCGGCGTGATGCTGCAGGTGAAGGACCTGAAGTTGGAGCGGGCGCAGTAGCTACCCGATCGCCTCATTCAAGCTCGGGAGCCCGATGCGCCGAAGGAGCGCGAAGTGCGAGCGCAACGCTTCGAGCAGCGTGCGATTCACGTTATAGGGCAGGCCGAACTCGCGAGCGGTGCGCTCCACGATGGGCGCGATCGCCGGATAATGAACGTGGGAGACCCGCGGGAAGAGGTGGTGCTCTATCTGGTAATTGAGGCCGCCCACGTACCAGCCGATCACCGGATTGCCTGGGCTGAAGTCCACCGTGGTGCGCATCTGGTGCGCCGCCCAGTCGTCGGCGATCACGCCTTTCGCATCGGGCATGGGGTGGTCAGTGCCCTCCACGGTGTGCGCGAGCTGGAACACCAGCGTCAGGATGGCCCCGGCGATGAAGTGCTGGAGCAAGAAGCCCAGCACCACCAGCAACCACGGCAATCCGAGCGCGATGGGCATGCCGATCACCACGAGGAAGTAGATCACCTTCACGGCAATGATGCGCAGCAGGGCGATGCGATGGCTACGGGCGCTTCCGGGCATGAGCCCGCGCCGGATGTACTGGGGGAACTGGATCAGGTCCTTGGCCAAGACCCAGTAGAGCGAGAGCAGGCCATAGAAGAGCGAAGCATAGAGCCATTGGAAGCGGTGGTACCACCGGGTGGTGGAATGAGGCGAGAATTTCAGCACCAGGCGATCGGCGATATCGTCGTCCATGTGCGTGATATTGGTGTAGGTATGATGCAGGATGTTGTGCTGCAGCTTCCAATTGTGCGTGCTGCCACCAAGCAGGTTCAGGGTGTGACCCAGCCACCAGTTCACGCGCTCGTTGGAAGAGTAAGCGCCATGGTTGGCGTCGTGCATCACGCTCATGCCGATGCCGGCGAGGCCCAAGCCCATGACTGCCCACAGGGCCATTTGCGCGCCGGGCGAAGGTTGGGCAAGCAGGATGACCACGAAAGGCACCATGTACATGGCCAACAGCACCACCGTCTTGAGCACCATGGCGCCATTGGCGTGCGGGCTGATACCGTGCTCCTTGAAGTAAGCCTCAACACGGGCACGGACGGTGGCGTGGAAATCGGACTTCTCGACAGGAATGAACTTGATCCGTTGCTTGGGCTCCATGCATGCCGCCATCCAGAGCGAGTCCTGGCTTCGGGCGGGCCGAATCTAGCCCTCCGCCGACACGCCTTGACTGTCAGGCGTCAGAAGCCCTCCTTCACAGGATGGATCGTATCCGCACGGCCGACGGGCCGACGGCATCAGCGAATCACCGAGAAGCGCAACGGAGGCTCCTGATCAATCAGTAAGGTGTAGGTTCCTGCACCCAGATCATCCAGCGCAAAGAGGCAATCGGTGCAGGCGGCGAGGCGCCCGCTGCTCACCGTGCGGCCATCAGCAGAGAAGATGCGCCAAGCACCCTCGACCGGCACGGATGCCCGCACATTCATCTGATCGTGCACAGGATTGGGCCAGGAACTCAAGGCGTTGCCCTCCGCCTCGCCAAGACCAAGCACCAGATCGAAAGGCTCGGAGAGGATCGGGTCGCAGGCGTAGGTGGCTTCCACGGTATACACTCCGCCTTGCGTCGGGATGAAGCAGGCATCCGCTTGGAATGGCTCGCCGTTGAGGTACCACTGGAAATCGGTTGATGCCGGACTGAAGCAGATCGACTCCTCGAACTGGAAGATCACCGGCGGCGCTTCCTCGAGGAAGAAGATGCCGATCTCTACGCCCAGGCCCATGATGAAATCCGGGCACTCCGCCGGTGCGCCGCTGGCACTATAGTAGCCGGCCTCGGTGGGGTAAAGCACGGTCCCGTTCGCGCCGGGGATGGGATCGCCGTTGAAGGTCCACTGGATGTTCTCCGTGACACTGCCGAGCGTGAGCTGGATGAAAGCGCCGGGGCAGTAGTAGCTCTCGCCCTTGCCGCCGATGCTCGCAGGCTCATCGCCCTCGTGGATCACGAACGGTAGAAGGAAGGCCCAGCCATCGACCAGAACGCCGGGCGAGAACTCGCCGCATTCATCCAAGGTGCTGAGCACTGTGAATACCGAGCCGGCATCGCTGGCAGCGCTCACCATCAAGTTCTGCTGGTTCGCATTGAAGAGGGGCGAGCCGTCCTTGTACCATTGGTAGCTATCGGCAGGCTGGGTGCTGAGGATGATGCTCTCATTCGGACAGAGGATCACTTCGCCAGGAGTGATCACCGGGTCGTGGTCGCATTGGGAGGCCGCGATCGTGCCGAGAAGTGCGAAGGCGAGCGTGAGCGTTGCTTTCATGCTTGCAGCTGTTTCGAGTGATTGACGCATGGCTGAAGCCTTGCGCTGCCTGGGCCCTGAACGAACATCATCAGGACGACGAAGATGATCATCGCGCGATCGACCTCATGCACAACCCGCGAGTCGCATGGCCGCATTCACCACTTCGCGGAAGAGCGCTGCGCTGCACGCCTTCAGCTCAACGAAGGTGGCGCCCTTATCGCCCCACTTGTTCGGCACCGGGAAGAAGACCAGCGGATTTCGCGCATGCAGTTCGGCCTGAAGCTCCTGATCCAGCATCAGTGCAGCCCTGTTCTCATCTACCCAGAGCGTGAGGAAGATCCTTGAAGCCTTGCCCTTGGGCGTGATCCCCCGGAAAGCCTGCTTATCGAAGTGCGCGTGCTCCGTGACGCCGGGCAGGGCGAGCAGGAGGTCGCGAGCACCGGCGGCGTCCACAGCCGAAAAAATCAGTTCAGGTAAGGCCAGCTCTGCGCGGGGCTCAGCACCTCGATGTGCAATTCGCCAGCGCCGTCGCGCCATTGCAGGGCCACGCAATCGGGCTTCTTCCGTTTGCCGCAGCGCACGGCGGTGAGCAGCTCATCGGGCACGCGACGCGGCTTGCGGGTTCGGGGGGCGGTATGGGTGCGGGTCGCTGGCACGCACCTAATATAGGATGCGGCAGCTACCAACCAAGCAGCGGAACTCAATTCCCCATCAGCACCTTCACCGCCGCCTCCAATTGCTGATCCCTTCCTTGCGATACGACACCCGGATCGAGCGGCTGGCGCACATCGGGATCGAGCTGCTGGTTCTCCAGGTAATTGCCCGCGTTGTCCACCATGCCCACCTGCGGGATGCCGAACCACATGCCGTTCTGAAGGCCCTCCCACCAAACGGCGGTGCCGGTGCCCGGCACGGGCATGCCCACCAGCTTGCCGATGCCCAGCGCACGGTAGGTCACGGGGAACATGTGGGCATCGCTGTAATTGCTCTCGCTCATCACCACCACGCTGGGGCGCTGGTACTTGAAGTGCGGCTCGGTGCCCAGGTTCTGGTCGCGCGGCAAAAAGGTCATGTATGTCTTGCCATTCAGGAAGGTGGCCAAGTCGTCGTGCAACCAGCCGCCGCCGTTGAAGCGCGTATCCACCACAAGCCCCTTCTTGTCGTGGTAACGGCCAAGGGCCTCCTCGTACACCACGCGGAAACTGTGGTCGTCCATGCCCTGCACATGCACGTAACCCAGTTGGCCTCCGCTGAGGCTATCCACCAGATGCCGGCAGCGCTCCACCCAGCGCTTGTAGAGCAGGCCGTAGTCCTCGCCTTCGGCAAGCGGTTTCACGCTCTCGTCCCAGCGGGTCTTGGTCTTGGGGTCGTACAGGCTCAGCAGCATGGGCTTGTTGCCTTTGCGGTTGAAGAGCATGGCCCAATCAATGTCAGCCGCCACCTCCACGCCATCGACCTTCTCGATCACGTGCCCGGCCTTCACCTTGCTGCCATCCCTGGTGAGCGGGCTGCGCGGCATGATCTCCGTGATGCGAAGTCCAGGCCCCGGCTCGTTGGCGAAGAAGCATCCGAGCGATGCGGTCTGGTCATCGTTGGGCATTTCGAAGCGGTAACCGGCACCGGTGTGCGAGGCATTAAGCTCACCGAGCATCTCGCTGCACAGCTCGGCCATATCGAAGTTGTTGTTGATGAAGGGCAGGTAGCGCTGGTACTCGGCCTTGTACTTGTCCCAGTCCACGCCCTGCAGGTCCACGCGGTAGAACTTCTTCTTCACTTGCCGCCAGATGTGCTCGAAGAGGTAGGCGCGCTCGGCGCTTTCGTCGAGGATCATTTCGCCGCCTATGCCCACGCTCTTGTTCTCATTCTTCTCGGTGTCGTAGTAGCCTATGCTCCCATTGTTCAGGTAGAAGAGCTTCTTGGCATCCTTGTCCCAAGTGAGGCTATGCGCCCAGCCATCGCCCATCTTGTTCAGGATCTTGGTCTCGCGCGTACGGATCTCGAACTGCCAGAGGTCCGTGCCCTTCTCGAAAGCCGCGAGGTAGTAAAGCTTCTCGCCATCCTTGCTGAGCAGGGCATCGCTGAGGGCGCTGCTGTTCGGCGTTAACCGCACCCGGCGGTACTCGATTCCCTCCAACTCGATCTTCAAGGGTTTCACTTCTTCCTTCTTCTCCTCCTTGTCCTTCTTCACATCCTTGTCGTTCTTGCCGTCCTTCCCGTCCTTCCCTTCGTCCTTCTTCTCCTCCTCTTCCTTCGCCAATGCGGCCTCCTCCTTCGTCATCTTGAACTTGTCAAACGCCTCTTGCGTTAAGAAGATGGCGTAGGCGTCGCTCTCGCCCCCCCAGCTGGCGTGGTTCTTCTGCCCATCGCGGTCGCTCATGTACACGATGGCCTTGCCCTCCATGGCCCAACGGGGCGTGTAGCCGCCATAGCCGCTGCGGGTGAGGTTGACGACCGGCTCCTTGCCTGACGCGTTCACGAGGCCCACCTGGCCGATCCACTGCTTATCGTGCAGGAAACTGACCACGAACCACTTGCTGTCCGGGCTCCATTGGTACCACTGGTCGCCGTCGCTGTAGCTGTAGTTCTTATTGCCCGGAACGATGACGCGCGTCTGCTTCGTGGCCACATTCAGGACCTTGAGCGCGGTGCGTTCCTCCAGATAGGCCACTTCCTTTCCATCGGGCGAATAGGCGCATTGGAACTCCTCGGCGGGCGTATTGAGCAAGGCTTCTTCCTTCAGCAGGGTGGCGTTGAAGAAGTACTTCTCGTCCTTACGGACCAGTGAGGTGGTGAACAGGTCCCAGCTCTGCCCGCGCTCGCTGGCATAAAGGATGGTGCGGCCATCGGGACTGAAGCTCACGTTGCGCTCCTGCTCGGGCGTGCTGGTGATGCGGCGCGTGGTGCCTTCGGCGATGCTCGTCACGAAGACCTCGCCGCGATGGATGAGCACGGCTTCCTTGCCGCTCGGGCTCAGGGCATATTCATCGGCATTGTTCACGTTGATCGTGCGCTGCGGCAGGTACCGGCCATCGCTGTGGATGCGGATGTCCACCTTCTTCGGCTCGGCGCCATCGGTCAGGGTGTACAGCTCGCCCCGGTAGCTGAAGCAGAGCGTGCCATTGCTGCTGATGCTGAGGTAGCGCACCGGATGATCCGTGAAGCGCGTCACCTGCATGCTGCGCCCGCCGGATGCCGGCATGCGATGCACATTGAAGCTGCCGCTCTCTTCGGTGAGGTAGAAGAGCGTGCCGCCATCCTTGCTCCAGACCGGATCACGGTCCTCGCCGGCGAAGGGGGTGAGCTGCTTGTACTCCTTCGTGGCGGGATTGAAGGTCCAGATGTCGCGCGTGACCGACGAGGTGTGGTGCTTGCGCCAATTGTCCTCGTAGCCTTTGCGATCGTGGTAGGCAATCAGCTTCCCATCGGGGCTGTAGCGCGCGTTCTGCATGGCGATGGTGCTCACCTGCATCACGCGGCCGCCTTTCACGGGCACGGTGTAGAGCTCGCCGAGGCCGCCAACGGGGAATTGCTGGTGCTTCACATCGTCCTGGCGCGTTCCGTAGAAGATCACCTGGGCGCCATCGGCGCTGAAGTCGCTGGCCACTTCGCCATTCCCGTGGAAGGTGAGGCGCGTTGGCGCACCCCCGGTAGCGGGCATCACGAAAACATCGTTGTTGCCATGGCGGTTGCTGGTGAAGGCGATCTGCTTGCCGTCGCGGCTCCACACCGGGGTATGGTCGTAGGCTTCGTTGGAGGTGAGCGGCATGGCATCGCCACCCGATGCGGGCACGCGCCAGATATCACCATGGTAGCAGAAGGCGATGGACTGCCCATCGGGGCTGATGGCGGCGTTGCGGAGCCAAAGGGGCTGGGCCGAAGCGGAAATCGTTGCCGAGAGCGCGGTGAGCAGGAGGGTGCTTTTCATGGTCGGCGAAGCTATCCGCGGAAAGCCAGTCCGAGCGCGCTTCTCCTTGCGCTGCGGATGAACGGTGCGATCGCGGGATAAAGCGTTGCGCCCCATATCACACGGGCCGTCATGCATTCCGCAGCATCCGAAGCGCAGTGCTGTCCCTTCGTGGCATCAACACCGATCACCATGAAAGCAATCGCACTCACCGCCTCTCTCCTGCTCGCGATCCCGTTCCGGGCCCAAGTGGCTTGCGATATCCTCAGCGCAGGTCCCTTGCAGGGAAGCTATGCGCATACCTGGGCCGAACCCGCTGCTGGCTCATGGGACACGCCGAACATGCTCTACGCTTCGAACCGGGTGATCGGCGATCTGGTGCGCGCGCATAGCGGCGGCCCGGACGACAGCCTCGCCTGCTCGCCACTGACCAATCCAGCGGCGGTTGCTGGCAAGGTGGCCCTGCTTTACCGGGGCACCTGCGATTACGCGTTGAAGGCGAAGCATTGCCAGGAAGCCGGCGCAATCGCGGTCGTGATCATCAATAATGTCCAGGGCCCGCCCGTGGAAATGGGCGGCGGTCCTTATGGCCCGCAAGTGACCATCCCTGTGTTCCAGATCACCTTGGGCGACGGTGAGGCATGGATGGAGGCCATCGAAACCGGCGCAACGCTCTCAGTGCTTCTTGGCAACAAGGATGGCTAATATGCCGTGGATGCCGGCGTGCGCAAGCAGGGCGTGCTGCTGCCCAATAGCCTCGCGTTGCCCGCCTTGCTCGCCTCACAGCCTGGCGACCACGCTGTGGGGCTGGGCGCCATGGTGCACAACTTCGGCTCCGAGGACATCGCCTGGCTCTCATTGCACGCCGTGATCGAACAGGATGGTGAGAGCGTGTATGATGAAGCCACTTTGCCCTTCGCCCTTGCGCCCGGCGATAGCGTGCTGGCGCAGCTTCCGGATTGGACGCAGCCCGCCTTCAGCGGCAATTATCAGCTCACCTATCACGTGGTGGCCCTCAACGATCAGCACGCCTTGGACAATCAGTACACCGTTCCGCTGCATTACGCCGACCGGTACGCCTTGGCGCCTGTTGAACAAGCCTCAGGCACACCCGTGAGCACCGTGGGCATGCAGCCCGCCCAAAGCGCGGGAGCGTACGAGAGCTGCATCCACTTCCGCGACGCGCATGCCTCGCGAATCGCGGTCACCGGGATGGACCGGCAAGTGTCGGTGAACGAGCCGCTCACGATCGCCGGCGACGGCGTGATCACCCGGGTATATGAATGGCAGGATCCCTTCGTCACCATGGATGATGCCGGATTCGGCTTCAGCCAGCTCTCCCTCATCCACGACGAGGAGCATGTGGTCACCGCCTCCGGCAACTCCGCCATGGTCCACTTCCCCTTCACCGAGCCCCTGCTGCTCCAGGACAATGCGCGCTACCTCTTCTGCACCGTCACCAGCAACCCCACCGTGTTCTTCGGCTTCCATGAGCATGTCCACTATGGCCTGAATGAAGCGGTGTACGGCCAGCCCACCAGCCCGATCAGCAACGGAGGCAATTGGTTCATCGGCTTCACCGGCGGTCCGGTGGCGAGCTTGGGGCTGCGCACGGCGGACGCCGCTTCCATCGGGATTGAAGAGGCTGCATCGCCGCGGCTCAGCGCATACCCGAATCCGAGTGCAGGCATCTTCCAACTGATGATCGAATCCACCCAGCCGGTGCAGCTGATCGCCCGCGATGCGCTCGGGCGCGAGGTGCTGCGCCAACGCACAACCGCAGGCCGGGCCGTCGTTGATCTCACGGGCCGTCCCGCTGGCGTGTACATGCTCAGCATGCAGGGAAGCAGCGCTGCCCGCGCGCTGAGGCTGGTGGTGGAATAGCGAGGCCGGGCGTCGGCCGCATCGCGCGGCGTTGCGTTCCTTCGCCGCATGGGCAAGCGCGCGTTCGACCTGATCGCATCGGCCAGCGCGCTGCTGGCGCTCTCCCCGCTCATGCTGCTGATCGCCCTCGTCGTGGCCATCGGATCGCGGGGCGGCGCCTTCTTCCGGCAAGTGCGCGTGGGCAAAGGCGGTAAGGAATTCCGGCTGCTGAAGTTCCGCACCATGCGACCCGGCAGCGAGGCTGGCGGCCAGATCACCGTGGGTGGCCGCGACCCGCGCATCACGCGCATCGGCTACGTGCTCCGCAAGACCAAGCTTGATGAGCTGCCGCAGCTCGTGAACATCGTCATGGGCGACATGAGCATCGTGGGACCTCGTCCCGAAGTGCCTCGCTACGTGGCGCTCTATTCCGAGGAGCAACGACAGGTGCTCAGCGTAAGGCCCGGGCTCACCAGCCTGGCCAGCATCGCGTACATCGATGAGAACGAAGTGCTGGGCCGCGCCAGCGATCCAGAGCGCGCGTACGTGGAAGAGGTGATGCCGGCGAAACTCGCGCTCGATCGGCGGTATGTCCGGGAGCGCAGCATGTGGCTCGATCTGCGGATCATCGCTCGAACCGCGCTTCGATTGATCAACTGATGAGCGCATCGGTCCTTCCTTCTCCTGTTCGACGCATTGCTGCACCCGGAGCGCTCGCCTTGGTCATCGCCGCCATCTTCTCCATCGGCCCCTTCCATGCCGACGAGCACTTCCAGATCCTCGAGTTCGCTGGCTGGAAGCTGGGCATCACGCCGGCAACGGACCTCACCTGGGAATTCGCTGCGCGCATCCGACCGGCGCTTCAGCCAGCCATAGTGGTGGTGGTGCATCGCCTATTGAATGCCGTTGGCATCGACGACCCGTACGGCACCGCTCTCCTGCTGCGTTTATTCACCGCAGCGCTCGCGTGGTACGGCGCCGTGCTCCTGTTCAACAGCCGGCTGCGCGATGATCAAGCGCTTCAGAATCCTCGCCTGCAGAGCACCTACGCGGCACTCGCCTTCCTGGTCTGGTTCGGGGTGTTCGCGGCCGTGCGGTTCTCCTCCGAAGGGCTGTCGGCCGCGCTCTTCCTCATCGGCTTCGCGCAGGTGGCTTATGGCGATGGTGAGCGTAGTCGTTCATGGCTGCTCGGCGGACTGCTCATCGGCTTGGCTAGCGTGGTGCGCGTGCAAATGGGCTTCATGGCGATCGGCCTCGCGGGCTGGTGCCTGCTGGTGAAGCGAGCGGCATGGCCCAAACTGATCTCATTTGTCGCGGGTGTCGCGGTGGCGCAGGCCATAGGACTGATGACTGATCGCTGGTTCTATGGCGAATGGGCCTTCACGGCATGGAATTACTTCGAGCAGAACATCATCGCGGGCAAGGCAGCTTCCTTCGGCACCGAGCCGTGGTGGTGGTATTTCACGCAGATCGCTGAGCGCGCTGTGCCGCCCTTCAGCATCGCGCTCATCGCCTTGCCGCTGCTTGCCTTCGTCTTCCGCCGGCGAGATCCAATTGTCTGGGCATCATTGCCATTCCTCTTGGCGCATCTGGCGATCGGCCACAAAGAGCTTCGCTTCCTCTTCCCGCTGATCCCCTTCCTTCCGGCGCTTGTTGTGCTTGGCGCGCATGCGGCACTGGAGCGGGGTTGGTTCAAGCACTTCAGCGATCAGTGGTGGAGCGCGCTCCGCATCGTTTTCATCATCGTTCATGCGCCACTTCTATTGGTCGTGCTCTTCAAGCCCGCGAATGAGGATGCCGTGCTGCGTAAGGCCATCCACGATGCGGCCAATGGACCGATGATCCTCGTGCATGAAGGCCGGCAACCTTTCGCGCAAGAGCACCCGGTGCGGTTCGGCAGGCCGCAAGGCCTTCGTTTCGCCGCGCGTGGTGATGGTTGGCCCGATGAATCAGCCTTCCTCCTGCTCACTCAGGAACAATCGCCTGTCCTTCCTCCAGGCTGCGTCGCTCGCGAATGCTTCGCTTCCTATCCGGCTTGGTTGAAGCGGTTCAACATAGGCGGCTGGGCTGATCGCACCGACCGCTGGGTGCTCTGGGAAGTGAGGCGACCTGAATAAGAAGAACCTCTATCCCTCGGCCCTGCCGAGCATATCACGCAGTTTCTCCAGGTCAGCGGCGCGCTCACTGTCGCCCATCTTGGCGTAGCTATTGGCCAGATTGTTCAGTTGGCGGCGGATGATGTCGATATTGGTGCAGGGCTGATAGAACGATGGGCGCGGCTCGATCTTCAGCTTCGCCAGGAACTCGTTGATCTCATTGCGGCCCAGGATATCGCCTTGGCTGAAGGCGTTCACATAGAAGAGCACGTTCTCCTCGCCTTGCTGGCCGGCATCCGCGCCGCCGATGCTATCCTCATCGAGATAAGCGAGCACGAAATGATTGGGCAGGTTCACCCCGCGCATGGGCAGGCCCAGGTCCTCAGCGAGCACCTGATAGATGATGGCCAGCGAGAGCGGATTGCCCTTGCGGCTATCGAGCACCTCATTGATGTAGCTGTTCTGCGGTGCGTGGTAGTTGCGCTTGTTGCCCTTGAAGCCATGCACCTGGAAGAAGATGTGGTTGAACACGCGCACCTTCTCGAAGGCCGTCAGGTGGTCGTTCAGCTCGAGCCAGATGTCCTGCCTGATCGCGGCCAGCCGCGCCTTCACCTTCTGCTCATCCATGTCAGGGTAGCGGTAGCGGCTGATCACCAATGCGCCCTCGAGCAGGTCCTCGCCGCCGGCTTCGTACCAGGCCTTGAGGCGGTCGGTGACGCGGCTCAGGTGGATGGTGTGCAAGAGATCCTCGACGCGGTTGCGGAAGAGGTCGCCGAAGTCGTCGATCTCCCAGGCCCGCTCCAGTTCCGGCACGATGTCGTCGCCCAGCTGCACGATGCGGTCGCGCACCTGGGTGTAAATGGTCTCGTCGGGATCGTCGATCAGGGTGATCAGCGCGCGGATCTCGTTGTTGCCCATGTGATCGCCGGGTAAGCGGCTCGGAGCGAAAGCTATCGGGGAGGTAAGGGGAGTCCTGGGCCTTCAGCACGCATGTTTCAGCGGGCGCCTGTTGATGGCGCCAGACGCACGATTGGCCTGAACAAGCGCATGTGGAAAGGCTGAGCCAATGGATCTGCCATGTTAGATTTCGGCATGCCTCAAGTTCAACAAGCCCTCTGCGCGTGCCTGCTTGCTACGGCCGCCAACCATGCAATCGCACAAGTGGTCACTGCTCCCAACGTGGACGACACGGAGTTCGGAGACTCATTGTTCACCATTGTGGAGGTGTCGCCCGCATTCCCTGGCGGGGAAACCGAGTTGTACAAATACCTGCTGCCAGCCATCCGCTACCCGGAAGCCGCGCGCGACGCTGGCATACAAGGCACGGTGTTCGTCAACTTCGTTGTGGAAAAGGACGGAAGCATCACGAACGCGAACGTGCTGCGCGGCATCGGTGGCGGCTGCGATGAGGTTGCGCTGAAAGCCGTGCGCAGCATGCCCGTATGGACGCCCGGCGAGCACAAAGGGCAGAAGGTGCGCGTGCGGTACAACCTGCCGGTGAAATTCACGATCAAGGAACCAGTGCCGCCCCTGATCGATACCGTGGCATTCATTGACCCCGTTATGATGCCTAGCTTCCCTGGTGGCGAGGCCGAGCTGAGGGCATTCATCAAAGCGAATCTGCGCTATCCAACTGAAGCTGCGAAGGAGGAGATCATCGGGGACGTCTACACAACGTTCGAGGTGGATTCGGAAGGAAATATCATGGATCCGAAAGTGTTGCGTGGGGTGCATCCATCCATCGACACAGAAGCGCTTCGGTTGCTGAACGCCATGCCGCGATGGAATCCAGGCATGCTGAACGGTAAGCCCGTTCGCGTGCAATTCACCCTGCCGATCAGGTTCAGTCCAAAGTAATCAGGCCAAATGAGCTTTGCGGACAGAAGCTCTGAATGGGAAGGAGCCTCTTCACCTGTGGAGTAGTCCATTGCGTCGAATGGTAGCGGCGGTCCGCCGACTTTTTCATGCGAATTGATGTCATCGGGCCGTAGTATTCAGAGCATGAAGCACTCCCTTGCATTGTTCTTATCAGTTGCATCCCTGCCCTTGTACGCAGCAACCTACCACATCGCCACCACCGGCAGCAACGCCAATAATGGCCTTTCGCTGGCCACAGCCTGGGCCAGCATCCAACATGGCGCCAATACCGCTGTTGCCGGCGATACGGTTCTCGTTCATCCCGGCAACTATCAGGGCTTCGCGGCCATGGACCACAGCGGCACCGCGGCCGATCCCATCGTCTTCTTCGCCGACGCGGGCGTGCAGATCACCAGCCCTTGCGCCTACAACAACCTCGACGGCATCAACGTGGAGGGCGTGAGCTGGGTGATGGTCGAAGGCTTCACCGTGAATGACATGCCGCGCACCGGGATCCGCACCGCGCTGAGCGATCACGTCACCATCCGTTTCAACTCCTGCCACAGCAATTTCAAATGGGGCATCCTCACCGGCTTCGCGGAGCACGTGATCATCGAGCACAACACGTGTAGCGGCAGTGAGGATGAGCACGGCATCTACTTCAGCAACAGCGCCGATGACCCCATCATCCGCTTCAACCACTGCTTCGACAACAACGCCAATGGCATCCACATGAACGGCGATGCCAGCCTCGGCGGCGACGGCACCATCAGCAATGCGCAGGTCTACGGGAACGTCATCCATGGCAACGGCGTGAACGGAGGGAGCGGCATCAACTGCGATGGCGTGATCAATTCGGCCTTCTTCAACAACCTGCTCTACGACAACCATGCGAGCGGCATCAGCCTCTACCAGATCGATGGCGGCGCGCCGAGCACCGGCAACCGGGTGCATAACAACACCATCATCAACGCCAGCGACGCGCGCTGGTGCGTGAACATCACCGAGGACTGCACCGGCAACCAGGTGCTCAACAATATCCTCATCAACCAGCACCCATGGCGCGGGAGCATCGTGGTGGCCGCTAGCGCATTGCCAGGCTTCGTGAGCGATCACAACATCGCCACTTCGCGCTTCAGCCCCGATGGCGATGCGACGATCCTCACGCTTGCGGATTGGCAAGCATTGGGTTACGACGCCAACAGCGCGGTGGCCCCGGCGCAAGCGAGCCTGTTCGCTTCGCCCGGCAGCGATTTCCATGCGGCCTCGGCTGCCTCACAGCAGGTCAACAGCGGCACCGCGGCGGTGGCTTCGGTGGTCATGGATGATCTCGATGGCGCGCCGCGACCGCAAGGCGGGGCCTTCGACATCGGCTGCTATGAGAGCGCGTTCGGAGCGACCTCAGCAACCGATCTCGCCGAAGAGGAATCCCCCTTGGTGTTGCTGAGCGACGCAGTCAGCGTGCATGCCAATGAAGCTGGCATGCTGCGGATCTCGGACGCTACCGGCCGCCTGCTGATGCAAACGATGCTCCCGAAGGGCCGATCACTGGTACCGCTTCCACAGGCTGGTCTCATGCTCATTGACCTGCGCAGGGCCGATGGCCGGACCGTGCATGCCTTGCGTGCCGTTGTGATGCGACGCTAGCCCGCTAACCGCTCCAAAGACTCTCCGATCATGCGGTCAATCGCCGCGTGGTGGTCCTTGCTGTACTCCTTGCGCAGTCGGTTGGCCACCACCGTGCACACGGTACAGGTGCGATGGCCCAAGAGGCCGCCGAGGCCATAGAGCGCGCTGGTCTCCATCTCGTAGTTGGAAGCGCGCAGTTCCTCGTGCTCGAAGGCGCTGATGCGCTCGTTCAAGCCATCGACGGAAGGCAGCAGGCGCAGTTGGCGTCCTTGCGGGCCATAGAAGCCACCGGAGGTGATGGTGATGCCCACCGTATTGCCGTGGCCGAGGCGTTCGATGAGCTCCTTGTCGCCCGCAGCCACGTAGGGCACCGGCAGGTTGTCCGGCCATTCGCAATGCGCAAGGAAGCCGTTGAGCAGCCGGTTCTCGGCATCGGTATTCTCGTAGGCGTAATAGTGCAGCACATTATCGAGGCCCACGCCGTAAGCGCTCACGATGCGGCTGTCAACAGGGATGTCCTCCTGCAATGAGCCGCAGGTGCCGAGGCGCACGATGCGCAGGCGCTTGTGCTCGCGCTTGGGCGTGCGCGAGGCCAGATCGATGTTCACCAGCGCGTCGAGCTCGTTGAGCACGATATCGATGTTATCCGTGCCGATGCCCGTGCTGAGCGCGGTGATGTGCATGCCGTGGTAGACGCCGGTGTGCGCCACGAACTCGCGGTTCTGCACGCGGTGCTCGATGCGCTCGAAATGGCGGCTCACCTTCTCCACGCGGCCCTGATCGCCCACCACGATGACGAGGTCGCCGAGCTGCTCGGGCCGCAGGGCGAGGTGGTAGACGGAGCCGTCGGGATTGAGGACGAGCTCGCTGGGCTCGAGCACGGTGCCGGGTTCAGTGAGGGTGATGGCGTGCATGGCGCTTGGCGAACGGTTGAGGGTTGAGGGGTTGAGGGTTGCGCGTTAACCGACGGTTCTCATCTATTGCACACCGAACACTTTCTGCAGCAGCGCCGTCGTGCGCGCCAAGGGATCCTCGCGGATGCGTTTCTCCTCTTGTGCGAGAACCGTGAAGAGGCCTTGCAAGGCCCTGTCGGTCACGTAGGCGTCGAGATCGGGGTTCACGGCCTTGCCCCCGGTGAACAAGCTGGCGGTGTTGTAGGCCGTTGCCACGGGCTGCCAATAGCTGGTGAGGGCCACCTGCTGCGTGGCATTCTTCACCACGGGCGCGAATCGAGCGCGCAAGGCCGCGCTCGTCCTCTCGCGAAGGAAGCTGGTGGCCGCATTCTCACCGCCGCGCAGGATGGTGAATCCATCTTGTATGGTCATGCCGGTGATGGCATCCACGAAAACGGGCACGGCTTCCTTCGCCGCTGCCTCCGCTGCCGTATTCAGTGCGTGCTCGAAATCCTCCACCGGCTTGGTGATGCCCAGGCCCGTGAGCGTATTCTTCACCTTGATGGCCTCTTCCGGGAAGGGGATCCGGATGAGCGCATTGCTCCAGAAGCCATCGGCAGCACTGGTGCTGCTCACCGTGCGCTCGGCGCCCACGCGCAGCGCTTCCTTCAGGCCCGCGATCACCTCTTCGTTGCTGAGCGCTGAAGGCGTGCTGGTGGAACCCAGGATGGTCTGCAGGTCCTGCGGCGAGCACGCGATCAGCGATAGGGCGAGCGCCATCGCTGCGCAACGGGGCATCGGCTTCTTCATGGTTCACTGAGTTTCACAAGCGCCGAGCGCCACTCCAGGAGCAGATCAACGGATCGGTTCGACGCGTAATCGAAGCAGACCATCACGCTCCGGCCTTCGGCGCACAGCTCATGCTGATCATCCTTCAAGCGCACGATCCGGTAGTGCAGGTCGAAGCTCTTGGTGCCGATGCGCCCGGCAAGGCACTCGGCTTCGATCCGGTCGCGCAGATGGATGGGCCTGCGGTAATCGACCTCATTGCGCGCCAGGATCAGGCCCTGCTTCTTCCAATCGTGGTCGGGCGAGATGAAGCGCCGCAGCAGCTCCATGCGGGCCAGCTCGAACCATTGCAGGTACACGGCATTGTGGACATGATGGGCCATGTCCACGTCGGCGAAGCGGATCTGGATGGGCACCCTGGCTATCGGCATGCGGCGAAGATGGCGTTGCGGCAAGGCTCAGGCGACAGCGGCTTCCTCGCCGATCCGGAACTCGCGCGCGGCCATCTCCGCGATATGACTTCCGATAGCCAATGCCGCCGTTGCGGCTGGTGAAGGCGCATTGAGCACGTGGATGTGATTGCCGCGCCGCTCGATCCGGAAATCATCGACCATGTTGCCGTCCGTGCCCAGCAGCATGGCGCGGACCCCGGCGCGGCCCGGCTCGATATCGTCCATGGTGAGCGATGGGATCAGCCGCTGAAGGGTCTTCAGGAAGAGCTTCTTCGAGAAAGCCCGACGGTACTCGTTGATGCCATAGCCCATGTTGCGAAGGAAGAGCTTCCAAGTGCCGCCGTAGGTGAGCGCATCCAGGGTGTCGCGCAGGTCGAAGTCGGTCTTGCCATAGCCCTCGCGCTTGAAGGTGAAGACCGCGTTAGGGCCGCACTCGATGCTTCCATCGGTCATGCGCGTGAAGTGGACGCCGAGGAAGGGGAAGCGCGGATCCGGAACCGGGTAGATGAGGTGCTTCACCTTGTGCTTGCCCTGTTCGGTGAGCTCGTAGTAATCGCCCCGGAAGCCGACGATCCGCTCACGGACCACGGCGCCATCGGCCTTGGCCAGGCGGTCGCTCTGCAAGCCGCCGCAGAAGATGGCGTAGCGAGTTCGGTGCGTGCCTTTGCTGGTGCGGACTTGCGAGCCCTTGTCGCCGGAAGCGATGCCCAGGCATTCTTCACCGAGCGCCACACGGCTCTCCGGCTGAATGGCCAGTGCCAGCTCGGCCATTTTCGCAGTGGCGCCGCGGAAATCGATGATGCCCGTGCAGCCCACATGCACTCCGGCGATGCCCGAGCAATGCGGCTCGATCTCCCGGATCTCATCGGCGGTGACCTTGCGCATGTCCTCGATGCCGTTGGCCATGCCGGTATTGAAGATCTTCTCCAGGCGCGGCAGTTCCTCGGCGTCCGTCGCCACGATCAGCTTGCCGCAGATGTCGTGCTTCACGCCGTGCTGCTTCGCGAAGGCTACCAGCTCGCGCCGGCCGTCGACGCAGTTCTTCGCCTTGTAGCTGCCCGGCTTGTAGTAGATGCCGCTGTGGATCACGCCGCTGTTGTTGCCGGTCTGGTGGTCGGCCAGGCCCTTCTCCTTCTCAAGGAGGAGGATCCGGAACCGCGGGAATCGCGTTTGCAGCTTGTACAGGGTGGCCGCGCCCACGATGCCGCCGCCCACGATCACCACGTCCCAAGTGCGCTCGTTGCTCATGGGGGCGAAGATCGCGCGGTTAGCTTCGCCGCCATCCATGGCGCAGCGCACAACGCCCGAAGTGAAGAACCGGAAGGCCGGCTTCGAGTACCACCTGCTGGACAGCTACGAATGCGGCATGGTGCTGCAGGGCAGCGAGATCAAGAGCATCCGCGCGGGTGGGGCCAGCATCAACGAGGCCTTCTGCGCCTTCGCTGGGCCGGACCTCGTGGTGCGGAACATGCAGATCAACCCCTACGGCACCAACCCGCATTTCGTGCATGAGCCGAAGCGCGACCGCAAGTTGCTCCTGCACGCCACGGAGCTCGCCAAGCTGAAGCGGAAGCTGAAGGACGCCGGCATGACCATCGTGCCGGTGCGCCTCTTCATCGGCGAGAGCGGCTATGCCAAGCTCGAGATCGCATTGGCCAAGGGGAAGAAGACCTTCGACAAGCGCGAGAGCATAAAGGCGCGCGACGTGCAGCGCGACATCGACCGCGAACGGTGATGGACTGGCGCGCGCACATCCGGAGGCATGGCGGCGCGGCGCTGCCCGGTGAGCCGTGGGCGAAGAGGCTCCTGTTCGCGCTGGTGATGATCGGCGCCGTGCTGCGTTTCTGGGACCTCCCGAACCTGCCCTACACGCATGATGAGCTCAGCGCGCTGCACCGCCTCCACCCCACCCTCTCGCAGACCATCACCGATGGCGTGATCGCCAACGATACGCACCCGCCCGGCGTGCAGGTCTTCGAATGGTGCTGGTCCCGGGTCTTCTCCCAGCAGGAAGCCGACATGAAGCTGCCCTTCATCGTCATGAGCCTCGCGGCCATCGGGCTGCTCTACCGCTTCGCCATGGCCTGGACCGGACCCGGTGCGGCCCTGATGCTAGCCGCGCTCATGGCCGCCTTGCAGTACAGCGTCTTCTACGGTCAGCTTGCGCGGCCCTATGCTGCGGGCCTTTTCACCACCGCGCTGCTCGCCGACCAGCTCACGCGCTGGCTCGCCCTCGGCAATCGGAAAGCCCTCATCGGTTCGGCCTTCGCCATGGTGGCCAGCGGCTATGTCCATCACTTCAGTTTGCTGCTCGCCATCCTCATGGCCGTCACAGGGCTGCTGCTCGCTCCTGCAGGGAAGCGCAAGGAGTGGCTGATGGCATGCGGTGCGGCCGGCCTGCTCTACCTGCCCAACCTGCCGATCTTCTTCACCCAGCTCAACCAAGGTGGCTTGTCGGGCTGGCTGCAAGCGCCCGGTGCGGATTGGCTCCCGCACTATGCCGCCTACATCGCGCATTGGTCGCCATTCCTGGGCGGCGCGCTCATCATGGCCGTGATCATCTCCGTGGTGCTTTCGCTCCGATCAGGAACGCTGCCCGCTCCGACGAAATGGATGCTCATCCTTTGGGGCGCCTTGCCATTGGCGATCGGCTACGCCTACTCCCTGTGGCGCGCACCGGTGCTGCAATACTCCGTGGTGCTCTTCAGCTTCCCCTACCTCGCGCTCTTCTTCCTGCAAGGGCTGAGGCATTTGACCAAGCGCGCAGTGATAGTGGGCATCCTCGTTCTGGCCTGCGTGAGCGTGCATTCGCTGGTGCATTCGCGCAAGCACTACACGGTCACCTACCATTCGAAGTACGAAGCCATGCTCCAAGAGGCCATCGACGCCACCAAGCAGCTCGGCCGCGACCGGGTGCTCGTGCTCTTCGAGACCGAATGGCACATGGTCGATTTCTACAAGCGCCATTGGGGCGTGCCCGAGGAGGAGTTGAACGCCGTGAACATCCATGGCATGCCGCAAGCACGCATCGATTCGATCCTCGCTGTGCATGCCGGCGACCACGTGCTGCTGGGCCGCAGCAACGGCGGCATGGATGAGACGCCCGGCATGGTTCAGCAGCGCTTCCCGCGACTGGCGGGCCGTCGCGACCTGGTTGAAGGGCAGGTGCTGAGCTTCAGCAGGACGCCTGTTGCCAACCAGCGCTTCGACCGCGACACGGTGGCGCATCTGGATCCGTCGCATCAGCTTGGTCCGTGGGAGGTGAGCGAATGGGTCGCCCGCATCCCTACCGGATGGGACATGGCGGGGAACGAATTCGGGATGCTGATCGAGATCGGCCTGGACAGCGTTGCGCACGATGCAGCCGATGCAATCGAGGTGGTGTTGGATGTGGAGGGCTTCGGTCCGGATGCCGATGCTGCGATCGTAGCGGAACTGCACGGTGCCGACAGTTCGATGTTCTACCGCACGGGTGAATTGCAGCCAGCGCTTCGTGCTGATGGACAAAGCTCCCTGGTGGTGGCCTTGTGCCCGTCGTATTCAGGCGCTGCGCATGGGGCCCGGCTGCGCACCTATGTGCACAACCGAAGCAGAGGCCCACTGCACGTGCGCTCCTTCACCGTGCTTCGCCGCGATGCGAATCCGGTGCGCGATGCGGTGCTCGGCCCGATTCCTTGGCTAGGCCGTTTCCCTCCAGAATGAGCGAAGGCCGCGCATGGCGGCCTTCGCAAAGGGGAATGGCGGCGATCAGAGCTTCACCGTGAGGCCGATGCCCAAGGTCTGCTTGAACTGCGTGGCAGGGCCCGCGTAAGGAACGCCTTCCGCATCCTTCTTCGGCAGATTGGTGTCGTGATCATAGAGCAGCAAGGTGTTCAGCGTGGCCGCGAACCAGTCGTTCACCTTGAAGGTCCAGAGCGTTTCCCAGGTCACATCCATATTGCCGGGCTCGCGCAGGTAGTTGCTGAAGATGTCGCCGCGGGTCATGAAGCTGATGTTCTTGGCCAATTCGGCCTTGTACATGAAGCGCAGGTAGCCGCCCGCCTCGAGCTCGGTGGTGTTGCCGTTCTTCACGCCATAGACGCGCAGCTCGGGATCGGTGCTCCCGCCCCAGAGCAGCTCATCGTTCACGATCACCAGGCGCGCCGTGGCCGGCGAGATGAACACCGTGAAGTTGTCGTTGGGCTTGTAATCGAGGCCGAGGCCGAGCAGGCCGTAGGCGGGCGCGAGGAAATTCGAGATCCGCGTGCCATCGGTGTTGAAGCCCTCAGTGAACTGGGTGCGGAACTGGAACACGCCGGCCAGGTACCAATGCTTCTTGAGGTCGTAGCCGTACTTGCTGTTCAGCTCGATGCGGTCATCGGTCTTCACCGGATCGCCATCCTCGATCTGCTGGCCGCCGAAAGCGAGCACCAGGCTGTTGTCCCAGGCGCGGCGCCCCTTCTTCCAATTGGCCGCCCCATTGAACATGGCGATGCCGCTCACGGTGTTGAATCCGCCCGCGGCCCAGTTGGTGAGGCTCACCTGCGTCATGTTCAGGCTGAAGACGCCGCTGCGCTGCCATTTGCCATCGAGGCTGTCGGTGGTGTGGCGGGCAGCGGCCGCTGCAGCAGCGGCATCGCGGGCCTTCTGGTCGATGTCTTCCTGGGCGATGGTGCTGATGGCTGAAAGAGCAGCGAGGTTCAATAGGCAGATGCGGACGATTCTCATGGACGGCGGTTAAGTTGGGTTTCGGTTCGCAAAGGTGGCAACGGGAAACGGACCCGCGATCATGGTTGTTCAGCCGCCTGGTCGAGCACCTCGATGCGCTCACTGATGAGCCGTGCGGTGGGGATGAGCACTTCGCGATCACCGCAGCGCAGTGCGATCCGGATGCTGTCGATGCGGGTGATCACGCCTTCATCCTGCCCGATGCGGATGCGCATGCCCGGAGTGAAGCGGTCCTTGCCGTAGTAGCTGCTGAGGATGTTCGCGAGGATGTCCCTGGCCGCGAATCCGTACGCGATGCTGAATGCGACGAAGAGCGAGCCCACGACGATCAGGATATTGCTGGTGATGAGGGTGGTATCAACACCGGCCACGTTGAGCGCGGTGATGGTGATGTAGAGCAGGATCACCACGAAGAGGATGCGTCCGATCACCTTGCCGCCCCCGATGCCCATGGCCTCGCCCATGCTTCCCATGACGAAGCGCGCCTTGTCGGCGAGCCAGAAACCGAGCACGAACACCGCCAGCGCAGCGAACAGGGTGGGCAGATAGGCGAACACGCGCTCGATGCCGTTGATCACCGGTGTCATGCCCAGGACCTCGGCGGTGAGCATGACGGTGCCGAGCATCACGGACCAGAAGACGATCACGCCGAGCAGGGTGCCCAGGCTGGTGGCGCCGGCCCGTACAAGGAGCTTGCTGAAACCGGTCCTTTCCGCCAAGCGCTCCAAGCGGCCTACCACGCTCAACCGCTGGATCAGCCACCGCATGGCCCGCGCCACAAGCCAGCCGATCAGTAGCACCAAGGCTGCGAGGAGCAAGGTGGGCGATCGGTCGATCAGGGTATTCAAGGTTCCGTTGAGCGCGCCCTGCACGCGGGCGATGAGGCCATCGATGGTATCCATATCAAGGGTCGGGTTTGGTCGGGTTCGAATCGTTGCCTGCGCGTTTGCGCTCCAAGGTGCTGAGCTTGTCGAAGAGCGCGTGGGCGTAATCGGCTAAGAAGAGCTGAGCGAAGCGCATAAAGAGCACGGCCGAGCGAAGGCTGCCCATCACCTCCTTCCGCAGGTGCTCGGGCGGCTCTTCCGTGGAGCGGATGATATGGAAGGGGTTGGCGCTCATGCAGCGTCGGGGGCCAGGTTGCGATAGTGCATCAGGGCGCGTTCGCGGGCGCGCATCAGGCGCATCTTCACCGCGCTCTCGCCCAATCCAAGGGCCTCGGCCATCTCCTTCACGGCAAGGTCATCCTGGTACTTCATCAGGAGCAGGGCGCGGTCCTCGGGTGAGAGCGCATGGAGCACGGCAGGCAATTGCTCAGCCCGCATCTCGAGCAGCTCGGCTTCATACCGGTCCTCGGCTCCTTGGGCGACCTGGTGCTCCTCATCGAGGTCATCGGTCCGGTTGCGCTTCTGCCGGCGGAGGTGATCGAGGCAGCGATTGTAGGTGATGCTGTAGAGCCAAGTGCCGAAACGGCTGCGGTGGTCGAACTTCGGCAGATGCAGGAATGCCTTCAGGAAGATGTCGTGCGTGAGGTCGGCGGCCAGCTGCTTGTCGCGCGTCATCCCCAGGCATTTCTGGTAGACCTTGGAGGAGTAACGATCGTAGAGCACGCCGAATCGGTCCGCATCCGGTTTGCGCTGGATCTCCTTGACGATCTCCTCATCCGTGGCCTCTGGGGCCGGTATCGCCTTCTTGCTGAACAGCACCTGGGGAGCGGTGTCGCTTGGGACGCGCTGCGCCGAACCGGTCACATCGCCTCCCCCGCACGGGTTGAAATGCCGATGGCCGCAGGTGCGGCCATCGAACGAGTGGGCGCTATTGGATTCGAACCAACGACCCCCACCTTGTCAAGGTGGTGCTCTGAACCAGCTGAGCTAAGCGCCCGGTTGCAGCCTTTCGGCTGCGCGGGCCGCGAATGTAGGCCCCGCTGCTGAATCAGGAAAAGGCCGGCTACTCGGCGCTGACAGCGAGCACCAGGTTATCCATGAGTTGCGGGCATGGCTCCTCAATGCCCATGGCGGTGCCCGCCGAGAGCAGATCGATGCCTTGAAGGGCCGTGCTCCATTCCACTTTCAGGCTTGCGCGAACGACCTGCTCTCCGATCTCCGGCTCCAGCTCCAAGACCGCTGGGCGCACCAAGGCATCAGTCGCGCAGTGGCACACGAACGATTCGTCCTCCGGATCGGAGAAGTCGCCGTCGCCGTTCACGTCCACCAGGCCCTCAAGCTGAAGGAACTTGAATCCGGCAGCCGGATTCCAATCCCAATGATTGCCAGGGGCGTTCAGCGGGTACGGCAGCGATAGCGGGTTCGCATGGTTCAGGGCGCTGTCGAGCCCCAAATCGAAGCGCAGGCGGCGGATATCGGTGACTGGCACCCGGCCGATGCTCTTCTCATGGATGAAACCAAGCAGCGCATCCTCCACGACAGCGCTCATCGGGAATTCGCCGATCGTGTCACCAGCTGCAGTTTCCGCAACGAACCCGGAGAAGATGAGCTTCAGGGCGGTGAAGCGGACCGTGTTCCCCGCTCCGTCAGCGAAGGCAGCCTGCGGGTCGAGGGGCAATGAATCGTACAGATGAGCGATGCGGACGGCCAAAGTGGGCCTCGTATCCTCGGGTTGCACGGGATCAGGTGGCGCGCATGCCGATAAACCGCCGAGCAGGAATACCCCGAAAAGTGCTCGTGGCCGAAGACGCATCGAGCCGAAAGTAAGGCCAGCGGCAGCGCCGCTGGGCGCACATGCCCCCAGCGGCGCCATGCCCCTAGAGCTCGGTAATCGCGGTCACGAGGTTGCTCATGGCCTGCTGGTTATTCGGACCTCCGCCCATGGCCACGTTGTTCGTGAGCAGGTCAAGGCCCATGAGCAGCACAGCCACATCCAGCTTGCCGGTCACGGTCACCGCACCGCCGTTCACATCCTGATGGAAATGGAAGTGATCCTCGGAGAGCAGCGCATCGGTGGCGCAGTGGTACGTGAAGGTGAGGTCGGCGGCGTCATCGAAATCGCCGTCGCCGTTGCCATCCACATGGCCTTCCATGTTCATGAACTTGTATCCCGCTGCGGGATTCCAGCTCCAGTGCATGCCGGGGATGTTGAGCGGATAGGCGGCCGAGGTGGGATCCGCATGGTTCACGGCACTGTCAAGGCCGAGCATGAAATGCACTTCATGGATATGGCCTGCGTTCATGGTGCCTAACTCGAAGGAAGCCGTGGGCGTGGCACCGTCGAATAGAACGACCTTGTCGTGGAATTCAGCCACGGTCGCGCCACCGTCATCCTCCATGTGGAAATCGGAGGCATAGAATTTCAGCGTGTTGAACTGGATGGCGTGGCCCATGCCATCGGAGTAGATGGCATTGATGTCGAAGGCGTTGGCGCCATGCATGAAATTGAGGCGCGTGCTCACCGTGGCGGCGCTTCCGCCGCCGGTATCGTGAACATGCTCCTCCTCCTTCTCCTTCTTGCACGCGGTAAGGCTCAGGGCAGCGAGGGCCCAAAGCGAAATCCTGTAATTGCTCATGGTTCAGTGTTGTTTGATGTTGTAGGTGAGGCCCAGGACTAAGCGCTCGCGGTTGGGGATCATCTGCTCTCCCAGTTGACGCGCAACAGCGTACTGGAAGGCGCCTTGGAATCCCCAGGAGCGCCACCACATGCGGAGCCCTGCATGGGTGAAGAGGGTTGAACTTCCGGTGCCGTCGATGGCTTCGCCATCGTGCGCATCCTTGCCGGCGAGCTCGTGGTACGCGCCCAAGGAGGGCAGCACTTTCCAATCGGAGCCGTGCTCGAAACGGCGGAAAATCTCGAGCGTGGTGCTGATGCCGTGCCCCATCCGGTGCCTTTCCGCCCCTTCGCCATTCCGCCTGCCGATCACGGTGACCGCCGCGCCGTTCCGGTTGCGCCGCACGCTGTATTCGGCACTGCCCAGCAGGTCCCAACCACCGGTGCTCGGCTGCAGGTCGTGCTGCACCTCTGCCTCGCGCCAGCGCATGGATGTATGGCCAACGGGCGCCTTCATGCCAACGCCCAGCATCAAGCGGTGCGCGGTGCGCTCATCAGTGGTTGTGCACTTGGTATTGGCCATGAGGTAGCGGGCAATGGCATAGGGGTCGGCCACGGCATAAACATCGGCGGACACCGTGCCGTTCACGGCGCTGTAGTTGTTCACCGCCGGCACGGCCGCCAGGATTGCCAGGCGTTTCGTGAGCCACAGGTCGGCACGCAGCTCCACCACCTGGTAGAGCTCTCGATACCGCATGTCAACAGCGGTGCTGGCCGCATGGTCACCATGCTTCAGCGCCTTGCTCACGCCCGGCAAGGTGCCTTCCAGCCTCCGGTAACGGTACAGCAGGCCAATGGTCGAGGTTCGATCGTGCGGTTGTATGCCCAGGAAGATCCCGCATACATCGCACGCTGTGGTCAGGATGGGCAACAGCACCAACCCGACAACGAGGAAGAGGCGCATGGAAAAGGGTTAGTAGGTTCGACGGATGGCGGCGCTCATGCAGGGCGCCTTGCGTTCGCACCTACCCCCAAGGGACGGGATCGGACTGTGCCCGGAATCCGTTCAGGAGGCCGTCCTCCACATGCGCGAAACGACGCGGTTGGGCGCTGTTCGCGATCAGCACAGGGACACTGAACCCATCCACGGCGGGTTCGGTCCGGAAATCGATCCGCTCTGCTGGGAAGCCCTGCGCAGCCTCTTGCTCCAGCGCTTTCAGTCGCTTGCTCAACTGGCATTGCCCGTGGCAGGTCCGCATACCCATCGCCACGTCGCGTTGCACGCAGAGCTCCCGTTCGATGTAGGCCCGGTGCAATTGGAAATGCAGCACGAAAAGGGAAGGCGCGACCATGCCCGCCAGGATGGCGAATAGCAGCACGAAGGACCCTCCCTTGAGCATGGTGCAATACTACGGCTCTTGCAACCGGACAAGGTGACGTCCATCAGGTCTTGTGAACAACCATCTTTGAGGCGCTACGCATGCTCCATCACGACCTGCTGCTCGTCATCGGGCTGCTCTTCGCGGCATCGCTGCTCACCTTGCTGGGACCCAAGCTGCGGATCGCGCAGCCCATCCTCTTGGTTCTCGGGGGATTGGCGATTGCCCTGATTCCTGGCGTGCCGCACGTGAAGCTCGAGCCCGAGCTGGTCTTCCTGGTCTTCCTGCCCCCCCTGCTTTACGAAGCGGCCTGGTTCACCTCGTGGCGGGCCTTCTGGAAATGGAAGCGCAGCATCCTGATGCTCGCCTTCGGGCTGGTGTTCTTCACTTCACTGGTGGTGGCCTTCTTCACCAGCTGGCTCATCCCGGGATTCACCCTGGCGATGGGCTTCCTCTTGGGCGGCATCATCAGCCCGCCCGATGCCGTGGCTGCCACGTCGGTGCTGAAGGGCATGCCCATTCCCAAGCGCGCCACGGCGATCCTTGAAGGCGAAAGCCTGGTGAACGATGCCAGCAGCCTGATCGTGTTCCGCTTCGCCTTGGCGGCCGTTGTCTCCGGGCAATTCGTGGCGACTGAAGCGCTGGAGCAATTCACGATCCTGGTGCTCGGGGGCATCGTGGTCGGCCTGGTCATCGCGCACGCGGTGTACTTCCTGCACCGGGCACTGCCCACCACGCCGAGCATCGATACGGCCATGACGCTGATGTCCCCCTACATCATGTACATCGCGGCGGAGGAGCTTGAATGCTCCGGCGTGATCAGCGTGGTCACCGGCGGGCTCTTCCTTTCCTTCCGCTCGCACGCATTCCTGGACTACCGCGCCCGCGTGCAGGCCACGCAGGTCTGGCACACGGTGAGCTTCGTGCTGAATGCCTTGGTCTTCATCCTCATCGGGCTGGATCTGCCGGTGATCGTGGAGGGGCTCAGCGCGCAGGCCTTGGGTGAAGCGATCGTCTACGGCCTGCTTGTGAGCCTGTTGGTGATCGCCGTGCGCTTCCTCTGGATGTACCCAGCTGCGCACATCCCGCGCTGGTTGTTCCCAAGGATCCGCCGGAATGAGCAATCACCGGGCTGGCGTGGGCCTACGCTGCTGAGCTGGGCGGGCATGCGCGGAGTGGTGTCGCTGGCGGCCGCACTCTCCATTCCCGTGGCCCTGCCCACTGGTGAACCCTTCCCGCATCGCGAGACGATCCTGGTGATCACCTTCACCGTGATCCTCGTCACGCTGGTGGGCCAGGGCCTCACATTGCCCTGGGTGGTGCGCCTGCTGAACATGGGCGAATTGGATGCCGACACGCCGCATGCGGAACAGGAACTGGCGCTGCGAATCAGAATGGTTCGCGCAGTGGTGGAGCATGTGACCTCGCTGCCCGATCGCGATCAGCGCCTGGAACGCGTGCACCAGCACTTCCTGAGCCTCGAGCAGAATTACCTCAAGGCGCTGGAGGAGCTGCGCGATGCCGAGAAAGCGGCACTGCCCGAGGATGGCAACCGCGAACTGCAGCGCTCCCTGATCGCCGTGCAGCGCCGCTCACTGGCCGATGCGCGCCGGGAACGGGCCTTCGATGCGGAAGTCGTGCGCAAGATGGAAGGCCAGCTGGACCTGGAGGAAATGCGGATGAACAACTGAACCATGCACGCAGGACGTCGATACTCCTTCTCACAAGTGGTCCATTGGACCCGGCGCGATATCTATTTCTTCCTTGTGCTCGGGGCCTTGCCCACCGCGCTCTACCATTTCCTCGGGTGGACCTGGCTCACGATCCCCTGGGTGCCCATCGCCATCGTGGGCACTGCGGTGGCCTTCATCGTCGGCTTCAAGAACAACGCCACCTACGCGCGCCTGTGGGAGGCCCGCCAGATCTACGGCGCCATCGTGAACAGCAGCCGCTCTTGGGCGATCATGGCCATCGACTTCGTGAGCCCGGCGCAGGCCAAAGCGGCCATCCCCGAGCATGACCTCAAGGGCATCCGGGCACGGCTCATCCATCGGCACCTGGCTTGGCTGCATGCACTGCGCTACCAACTCCGCGTGCCCCGGACCTGGGAGCACACGATCAAGGTGTACAACCGGGAGTACCGCAAGAACTACACGGTGGATGAGCAGGACGGCCCTTCCCTATCGGATGCTATCGCGGGGCTGATCACCGATGAAGAACGGTCCTCTGTGCTCTCGAAGAGCAACGCTGCCACGCAGCTCATCGCCGCGCAATCAGCAGACCTCCGTGCCCTGCATGACCAAGGGCTCATCAGCACCCTGCACCACGTGGAGATGGAGAACCTGCTGGTCGCCCTCTATGACCATCAGGGCAAAGCCGAACGGATCAAGAACTTCCCCTATCCGCGGCAGTACGCCACCATCAACCTCATGTTCGTGCGCTTGTTCAACTGGATGGTGCCCTTCGGCATGCTCGGTGAATTCGCGAAGCTGGGCCCGGGCTTCATCTGGCTCACGGTCCCCTTCACCGTGGTGGTGGGTTGGGTATTCATGATGATGGAGCGCATCGGCGAGGCCACGGAGAATCCTTTCGAGGGCAGCGCGAACGATGTGCCCATCACGGCGATCACCCGCACCATCGAGATCGACCTGCGCGAGATGCTCGGGGAGGCGCACGGCCTGAAGCCGATGCAGCCGATAAATGAGATCCTGTTGTGAGGGAGGTGATGGAGCAGAGGGCGGTCCCGGCCCGCATCGAACGCAGTTGCTCTCTTCCAAGCCTATGAACTGCCAGCAAGAAGAAAGGGCCGCCCCTCGGCAGCCCTTTGCTCTTCCGTTTGATCGCGGTCACTCTTCCACCACCTCGAAGGGGATGGTGCGCACCACATCGCGGTGGAAGGCCACCTCAGCCTCGTACTTGCCGATGCTCTTGATGGCCTCGCCCTTAAGCTTGATGCTCTTGCGGTCGACCTCGAAGCCCATGGCCTTGAGCGCATCAGCGATCATGATGGTGTTCACGCTTCCGAAGATGCGGCCCTTCTCGCCCACCTTGGCGCCGATCTTCAGCGTCTTGCCTTCCACGCTTCCGGCCAGTGCCTCAGCGTCAGCCTTGATCTTGGCGAGCTTATGCGCGCGTTGCTTCAGCGTCTCTGCGACCTGCTTCTTCATGCTCGGCGTGGCCAGATCGGCCAGCCCGCGGGGAAGCAGGTAATTGCGGGCGTAGCCCTCGCGCACCTTCACCACGTCGTTGGCGTAGCCCAAGTGCTCCACGTCTTTCTTCAGGATGACTTCCATGGCTTTTCGTGTGGAGGGTTACTTCATCATATCAGCCACGTAAGGCATCAAGGCCAGGTGGCGGCAACGCTTGATGGCCTGGCCAACCTTGCGCTGGTACTTGAGGCTGGTGCCCGTGAGGCGGCGCGGGAGGATCTTGCCCTGCTCATTCACGAAGCGCAGCAGGAACTGCTCGTCCTTGTAGTCGATATAGGTGATCCCCATCTTCTTGAAGCGGCAGTACTTGGCCTTCTTCGTCTCGATGGCGATCGGGGTGAGGTAGCGGATCTCGCCGCCGGCATTCTCAGTGCTCATGGGTTCAGGCGTTGGCGGTTTCGGCGGATTGCTTCCGTTTGTTGCGCATGCGCTCGGCGAAGGCCTGATGGTGCTTGTCCATCTTGGTCGTCAGGAAGCGGATCACGCGCTCATCGCGGCGGTATTCGGTCTCGAGCTTGGCCACGAACTGCGCGTCGGCCTCGAACTCGATCAGGTGGTAGAAGCCCGTGGACTTCTTCTGGATGGGATACGCGAGCTTGCGCATCCCCCAGTTCTCTTCATGTTGGACCTTTCCATGGCCTGCTTTGATCAGGTCTTTGAACTTCTTTACCGTCTCCTTTGCCTGGTCCTCAGACAAAACGGGAGTTAGAATGAAGACGGTCTCGTACCGGGTGGTCATGTTGACTGTTCGGTTGAAAATGGGCCGCGAATGTAGCGGGCAGAACCTTACACTCGGTTGAATGACCGGTTTACGGACCATTTGGGCCTCTACCCAACGAGCAGCGCAGCCGTTCCCTACGGCTCACTTCAATGTACAACTGACTGACGGTCAGCCATCAATGCCACATGAGCCAGAAAGCGATGATGCCTCCGAAATAGCCCAGCGCGGCTGGAAAGGCCATCCGCCGTACATACCACAGGAAGTCAATGCCCAGAATGCCCATGGTAGCCACCCCGGCCGCCGATCCGATGATGAGGATGCTGCCTCCGGTGCCTGCGCAGTAAGCGAGCAGCTCCCAGAAAGGATGGTCCACTGGGAACTGCTCCATCGGGTACATGCCCATCGCCGCGGCGACGAGCGGGACATTGTCCACCACCGCGCTCAGCATGCCAATCACTGTGTTCACCGCGTAAATGCTACCCAGCTTGGCGTCGAGCAGATGGGCCGTATCAGTAAGGTGGCCCGCAACCTGAAGACCTGATACCGCAGTGAGGATGCCAAGGAAGAACAGCACGCTGGGCACATCGATGCGTCGCAGCACCGAGGTCACGAGCAGGTGCCCCTTGTCGGTCTCAATGGTGTTCATGTGCATGATCTCGGTCACGATCCACAGGATGCTGAGGCCGAGCAGGATGCCCATGTAGGGCGGCAGATGCGTGTACGTCTTGAAAAGCGGCACGCCAAGAAGAGCCACCAGGCCCAGCACGAAAACGAGTTGCTGTTTGCCTCGCGAAACGGCTTTGTGCCCGGGATTGTCCTCGGCCAGTGCATCGGGTCGTTGGATCGTACCCTTGAACGTGAAGGTGAACCAGATCAGCGGCAGCACGAGGCACACGAGGCTGGGCACGATGAGCTTGGCGATGATGTTCCCCGTGGTCACCTGGCCGCCGATCCAAAGCATGATGGTGGTCACATCGCCGATGGGGCTCCACGCGCCACCGGCGTTGGCCGCGATGATCACCATGCCCGCGAACGTCCACAGGTCATTCTTGTCCTTGATGAGCTTGCGCAGCAGCGCGCACATCACGATCGCGGTGGTCATGTTATCCAATGCGGCGCTCAGGAAGAAGGTGATGATGCTCAGGACCCACATCAGGGTCACCTTGTTGGTGCCTTTGATCCGGTCCGTGATCACCCGGAACCCCTCGTGAGCGTCCACCAGTTCCACGATGGTCATGGCGCCCATGAGGAAGAACAGGATGCTCGCGATATCACCGAGGTGATGCATGAGCTCCTCGATGAGCCCTTCCGTTCCGGCATGCCCAACGGTGGCCCCGAAGAGATCGTGCTGACCGACCATCAACAGCACCCAGACAAGGACGCCGGTGAGCAGCGCGGTCGCGGCCTTGTTGATGCGCAGCGGGTGTTCGAGCGCGATGCCCAAGTAGCCCACAATGAAGACGATTCCGATAAGCATGTACATGAGCGAGGGGGTTGGTGCGGCAAATGTGCGCGTTGGAACGCCGTTGGCGATCTCCTTCGCCTTCGGATACTTACCGCAGGTTGTTGATGGCCTGTCTCAGGACCAGAGCAGCCAGAAGCACAGGATGGCCCCCACGTAGCCGATGGCCGCAGGAAGCGCGATCCGCTTGAAATACCAGATGAAATCGATGTGCATGATGCCCATGGCGGCCACGCCTGCGGCAGACCCGATGATGAGCATGCTTCCGCCGGTGCCTGCGCACAAGGCGAGCAATTCCCAGAAGATGTGGTCGGGCGGGAACTGCGTCATCGGGTACATGCCTTGGGCAGCCGCCACCAGCGGCACATTGTCCACCACGGCCGAGAGCATCCCGATGGCCCCATTGATCAAGAAGACATTGCCCAAAGTGCGATCCAGTGTTTCCGCCATCAGCGTAAGATGCCCCGCCACCTGCAGGCCCGATACCGCCACCAGGATGCCCAGGAAGAAGAGCACGCTGGGCAGGTCGATCCGGCGCAATACGGATGTCACCATCAAATGGCCCCGCTGATCGACGCCGTGGCGCATATGGATCATCTCCGTGTACACCCAGAGGATGCCCAGGCCGAGCATGATGCCCATGAAGGGAGGCAGGTGCGTGACAGCCTTGAACACCGGCACGAAGAGCAATGCGCCCACGCCAAGGATGAAGACCACGGTGCGCTCGCTCGGTGTAACGCCATTGCCGTGAAGGCCGTGATGCCCTTGGTCGATCACTGAATCCGGCCGCTCCACATGGCCCTTCAGCGTGCGGCCGATCCAAAGAAGCGGAAGCAACAGGCAGACCAGGCTGGGGATGAGCAGCTTCACCATGATGTTCACCGTGGTCACCTGGCCTTTCACCCAGAGCATGATCGTGGTGACATCGCCGATGGGGCTCCATGCCCCGCCCGCATTGGCCGCGATGATCACCATGCCAGCGAAGACCCAGAGCGTCTCCTTGTCCTTGATCAGCTTGCGCAGCAAGGCGCACATGACGATGGTGGTGGTGAGGTTATCGAGCGCGGCGCTCAGGAAGAACGTGATGATGCTGACGATCCAGAGCAGCTGCGTCTTCTTCGTTGCACTGATGCGGTCGGTGATCACGCGGAAACCCTCATGCACATCCACCAGCTCCACGATCGTCATGGCGCCCATCAGGAAGAACAGTATGCTGCCGATATCACCCAGGTGATGCAGAAGGTGCGCATTAAGGCCAGCATGGTCCGCGTGGGCCGGGTCGCCATGGAAGATGGCCTCGCGGCCAAGGAGAAGGATGGTCCAGACCACCGCGCCCGTGAGGATGGCGCTTGCGGCCTTGTTGATCCGCAGCGGATGCTCCAGCGCAATGGCGAAGTAGCCGATCACGAACACGATGGCCATGAGCATGAACATGCAAGGGCGGTTTTTCGGCGGCAAGATTACGGCGTGATCAATGACCTCCATGATCACTGCTTGCCCGTTGCTGAACGCGCACGGTTAAACTTGTTCCGTGCACGCACGAAGCGATATCCGTTTGCAAGCCGTGGTCCTCAGCGCGGGCGCGGCCCTGATGGCGATCAAATTCATGGCTTGGTGGCTCACGCACAGCAATGCCATCCTCAGCGACGCGCTGGAGAGCATCGTGAATGTGGTGGCCGGGGCCTTCGCGCTGTACAGCCTAGTTCTGGCTGCCAAGCCGCGCGACCGCGAGCACCCGTACGGGCACGGCAAGGTGGAGTTCATCAGCGCAGGCATCGAAGGCGGATTGGTCGTGGTGGCGGGAGGCCTCATCATCTGGAGGGCCATCAGCGCCCTGCTCCATGAGCAGCACCTGCATTCGCTCAGCACCGGCATCGTGCTCACGGCCGTGGCAGGAGCCATGAACCTGGCCATGGGCCTGGCATTGCGGCGTCGTGGACGGCAATCGCGTTCCATCACCATGGAAGCCAGCGGGGCCCACCTGCTCAGCGATGCGTGGAGCACCCTGGCGATGCTGGCAGGGCTTGCCCTCATCGGCATCACGGGCCTGCTATGGCTCGATCAGGTGCTGGCCATCGGCTTCGCCGTGTACATCATCATCACCGGGCTGCGCATCTTCCGCCGGTCGGTTGCCGGCATCATGGATGAAGCCGACCTGGGCCTTGCCGCCGAGGTGATCGCCCGGCTCGAGTCCGCCCGACGTCCGCAATGGGTTGACCTCCACAATTTCCGCATGATCAAGTACGGCAGCGTGCTGCACATCGACTGCCACGCCACGCTCCCGTGGTATTGGACCCTTGAACAAGCACATGACGAGATCGCAGCGATTGAGCGATTGGTCAATGCGAGGGCTGCCTCCGGTGCAACGTCCTTCGCCCGTGAGGTGGAGCTCTTCATCCACATGGACCCCTGCGTGCCTGCAAGTTGCGGAGTATGCGCTTTGGCCGATTGCCCGCATCGCAAGGCCCCCGTGCAGCGGCGGATCGAATGGAACCTCCAGTCGGTGCTCGGGAATGCGAAGCACCGGGCCTGAGGGCGGCTCGTGAACAAGTGGAGCCCTTGGCCTGGGATTCCCGGAAAACGAAAGAGCGCCTCGCGGCGCTCCTTCTTCTTTCGGGTGGTAGACCGGGCTTGAACCGGCGACCTCCGGAACCACAATCCGGCGCTCTAACCAACTGAGCTACAACCACCGCGTTTCCGGATCGCTCCGGCACCTTCCGTTCCCGGATGGGCCGCAAATATAGCCGGAGCCCGCGCTCGCGTTATTGGCGCCACGTACTTTGCCGCAACCCATGCACGTGCTCCTGCTGCCCAAGTGGTATCCTGGCCGCAACGACCCCCAACTGGGCGACTTCATCCGCAAGCAGGCGCTGGCGGCGAGCGCCTTCGTTCGCATGAGCGTGCTCCATATCGAGGCGGTGCGCGGCCTTGATGCGGATGAGGAGCAGGAACTGCGCGACGATGAAGGCGCCTGGGAACTCGCCATCCGGTTCCGGGCCAGCACCATCGGCTTCGCGCCGATCCGCAAGGCCGTGAACCTCATCCGCTATTGGCGGGCGGCCAGCCGCGGTTGGGCGCGTGTAATGAGCGAGCGCGGCAGGCCCGATCTGCTGCATGCCTATATCATGGTTCGGCCTGCGCTGTTCGCCTGGCGCCTAGCACAAGGTCAGCGCGTTCCCTTGGTGCTGAGCGAGCAGAGCAGCGAGTACATCGACGGCACGTACGCGCGCAAGTCCTTCCTCTTCCACCGCCTCAATCGCTTCCTCTTCCGCCGCGCGGCAATGGTCACAGCGGTCTCCGCGCACTTGGGTGAGGCGATGCGCGCGCATGGGCTTTGCACCGCGTGCACCGTGGTGCCCAATGTGGTCCCCGGCCTCGACCGGCCCCTCCCTGCTGTTGGCTCCGTTGGTCATTTCCTTGTGGTCGCGGACCTTGTGGACCGCACCAAGAACATCAGCGGCGTGCTGCGCGCCCTTGCCATTGCACGCAGCCATGATGATCGCGCGCACCTGACCATCGTTGGTGATGGGCCCGACCGCGAGCGGCTGAAAGGGATCGTTCACGACCTTGGCCTCATGCATCATGTGCATTTCCTCGGGCGGGTGCCGAACACTGAAGCGCTTGACCGAACAGCCGAGGCCTTTGCCGTGGTGGTGAATAGCAACGTGGAGACCTTCAGCGTGGTCACCGGCGAAGCGCTGGCCCAAGGCAAGCCGGTGATCGCAACGCGCTGCGGAGGGCCGCAAGCATTCATCACCGAGGTGAACGGGATCCTGATCGAGCCTCGTGATGACGGCGCGCTCGCCGAAGCCATGGTCAAGCTCATGCGATCCGAAGCGGGATTCGACCCTGGGCGGATCCGCGACACCGTGAGCGAGCGGTTCAGCCCTGCGGCCGTCGGGCGTGCCTTCTGCCAAGTGTATGAACAAGCCATCTGCCTCCATGCCCATTGAGATCCGCATATTCTGCATCGCCGGCAACGGCCTGCGCGCATGGGAAGCGGAGTGCATCCGGAGATTGCGTGCCGTGCGCGGCGTTGAGCTCCTTGGCTGGTCTTCAGCGCGTGAGGTCAGGCCCTCGGACTTTCATGAGAAGTGGACCCATGGGCGCTTTCGTCGCTTGGAGCGGGAAGCGGAAGCCAACGAGCTGCTCTCGACCATGCGCCATGGCCTTCGCGATACCGGCCTGGCAGAACTGAAGGAGGTCCCCGCCGATGCCGATGTTCTGCTGCTGCTCGGTGACGCCGCATCGCCGGCTAGCGGGCCTTGGGCGCAGCCTGGCCGTTGCTGGTGTTACCGGAATGGCGATGGGACCAGCCCGCATGACGTGCTCCCGGGCATGCGCGAGGTGGTGCTGCAGCATGGCCACGTCGTCATGAACCTCGCTGATGCTGCGGATGGATCGGTGCTTCGTGGGGGATATCTGCCCACCGAGACCGATCCGATTGCAACGGCCCGCCGCATGGCTGACATCGCGGCCAGATGGCCAGCGGATGCAGCGCGTGCATGGGTGGCCAATGCCGCGCCCCCAGCGGCGCAGCCCGCCACCGCCCTTCGCCGGATCCCATTGCCCGGCGCGCTCAGCATGCTGCGCTATCAATGGCGCCGGCTAACGGGCGGGCCACCGCAGAACGTGAGCAGCCCGGCTGGTGCATGGAACATCGGCCTTCTCCATCAGCCCATCCATGTGCTCTTGCAGGAAGGGGGCAGCCGCAACGTGCGATGGCTCCCCAGTCCATCCAAGGGCAAGGCACGGCTCGAGCCTTTCGGCTACATCGACGCCGATGGCGAATTGAATGCGGTGTACCGCAAGAGCAGCGAGAGCGGCGATGGCGGCGTGATCGCACGGTTGCGCCCCAAGCCCGATAACATCCTGAAGCGGTCGCGCACGATGCACGATGGCTTCGAGGACGCGCGCTATCCGTTCACGCTTGCCATCGATGGCAAGGCGCACTCGCTGCTATGCGATTTCAAGCGCGGTGAGGTGCTGCTGCTGCCCGTGAACAAGGCCAACGATGGCTACGATGAAGGGCCTGTATTGCTGGGCCATTCCCTGCACGCGCCAACGCTCTTCGCGCATGGTGGCCTGTGGTGGCTCATGGGCACGCGCGACCCGATGCCCGACGCGCAGCTTCATGCCTTCCATGCACCTTCGCCATTCGGTCCGTTCAAGGAGCACGCCTGCTCGCCCGTGAAATGCGATGCGCGGCATTCCAGGCCTGCAGGAACGCCTTTCGTGCATGATGGCCGGCTCTATAGGCCAGCGCTGGACGCCTCTGATCCCGAGCAGCTCGGGGTCTGGCTGAACCGGGTGACGCAACTCGATCCGGAACGGTTCTCTGAAGAGCCTGTGCACCGCGTCGATGGATTCCCGGCCACCGCCTACGGCATGGGCGTGCGCACGCTAAGCGCGATCGGCGAATTCACCCTGGTCGATGGGATGCGGAGCCCTGTGCTCTCCGCCAAGCGTGCGAACGCCAAGAGCGGCCGGAAGAAGCGCCGTCATCACGCCGAAGACGACGACGAAGCATGAGACGTGCGGCCATCGGCACCATCGGCGCGCGCGTAGCGGTCGCAGCGGCCCAATTGATGGTGGCTGCGCTGGCTGCCCACCTGCTCGGCCTTGCAGAGGTGGGTCGCATGAGCTTGCTGGTGCTGGCCATCGCATTCGTCATCCTGGCCATCAACATCGTTGGCGGCGGGGCGCTGGTGTACTTGGAGCCCCGGCATGGCACGCGCACGCTCCGCTGGATCGCTTACGGATGGGCACTGCTCATGAGCGCCATGGCAGCCCTGTTGCTGGAACCGCTGGGCCTCTCTCCTGAAGGGCTCGGGCTGCACGCCGCCGCGCTGGCCTTGCTGGAAGCCATCGGCACCATTCACCTCACGCTCCTGCTCGGACGCGAGCGCTTCGCGCAGCACAACGCCCTGATGCTTGGCCGAACGCTCTTGCTGGTGGCCTCCTTCATCGTCCTGCTCCGCGTCGGAGGGCCGGCGTTCGTGGACTACATCGCAGCGCTCTACATCGCCCATGGCGGCACGGCCTTGCTGAGCGCGCTTGTGCTTTCCAGACAGCCCGGGACGCGCACGGATCCAACGGCGGCCTTCATGGCCATGCTGCGCCAAGGACTGCCTGCCCAAGCTGCGAATGGTCTGCAATTGCTCAATTATCGGCTCTCGTATTTCCTGGTGCAGCGATTCCATGGAGCCGCGCCTTTGGGCTTATGGGCCATTACCACGCAGCTGGCTGAGAGCACTTGGCTGGCACCGAAGAGCTTGGGCACCGTGCTCTATGCGCGCGTGAGCAACCTGGACGAGGCAACGCGCCAACGCGACCTCACGCTCACGGTGATGAAAGCCTCCGTGGCTGTAGCTGTCGCTGCTGTTTCCCTTCTTGTGCTGCTGCCCGGAACGGCATTCACCTGGGTTTTCGGCCCCGAGGCGATCGGCATACGCAGGCTCGTCGCTTTGCTTGCACCCGGGCTGCTGGCCATGGCCGCATCGCAGGCATTGAGCCATTATTTGAGCGGTACGGGCAGGGTGCGGCACAACACGATCGGTTCCGGTCTCGCGCTCCTGATCACCTCGGGCCTCGGCATCACCCTCATCCCAGCCCTTGGTGCGGAAGGAGCAGCCATCACGGCTTCGGTGGCCTATTCAGCCTCGCTGATCTACCAAGTCGTCGTGTTCAATCGGATCTCCGGTGCTGGCCTCAAGGACTACTTGCCGAATGGAGAAGACGGTGACCGCGTGATGGCCTTGATTCGAAAACTCTTGGGCCGGTAGCCTTCAGCCAAGCTGCATGACGTCGCGGATGCCCGGTGGCCGCGCTGCGCAAAAGCCCTCACCGTAGGTGACCATGAGCAAGCGTCCCATCTCGCGCGCACGCCCTTCGAGGAAGGGAAGGAAATCCGCACGGGCGATCGGGCTGCTCGGCTCCCGACTGGCCGGGTCATGGAACTGCGAGGAGAAGCACTTGAGCGCTTCCAGCTTCTTCTCCCAGAATGGCGTGATGTCGAAGACGATATCGGGATCGACCCACCGGTCCTGGACGGCATGCAGTACCGTGGTGGGTCGCCACGCCTCTTGGGCAACTCCTTCGTGACTGGTCTCGATGCGCCGCAAGCCGCTGAGGAAACAAGCTTCGGCGACCAGGTCTGCGGCGCGGCCGTGATCGGGATGCCTATCTATCCGCGCATTGGTGAGCACCACCCTCGGCCGATGCCTGCGAATGGATGCCACTGCCGCCAGCAGGCTCCCGTGGTCGGCGCGGAAGAATCCGTCGCTCAGCCCTAGCTGGTACCTGAAGCCGGCCCCGAGCACCTGACGCGCCGATTCGGCTTCCTGCGCACGCAGGGCAGGTGTGCCCCGTGTGCCCAGTTCACCCGCCGTGAGCTCGACCAGGCCCACGCGATGACCAAGGGCCACATGCAGCAGGATGGTTCCTGCCATGGATATCTCGGCATCGTCGGGATGCGCTGTGATGCAGAGGATATCAACGGTTTCGCTCATCGGCCCTCGATCCAACCGATCACTCGTTCATCCAACGGCGAAACGCCGCTCTCGAGCGACATGACGAGTCGGCCATCGCCATCGATGAGGAACTTGTGGAAATTCCATTTCACAACGGCATCCATGGCTCCGTTCATCTCCTTCCGCGTGAGCCACCGGTAAACCGGGTGCTGGCCCTCGCCCTTCACTTCAACCTTGCTCATCAGCGGAAAGGCGACCCCATAGTTCTTCTGGCAGAATGCCTCTACCTGTTGATCGCTGCCGGGCTCTTGACCGCCGAACTGATTGCACGGGAAGCCGATGATCACGAGGCCCTTCTTGCCGTATGCCTCATGGAGCTCCTGCAGCTGCCGGTATTGCGGCGTGTAACCGCATTCGCTGGCCGTGTTCACAACGATCACCTTCTTGCCCTTGAGCTGCTCGAACGGATAAGCCTGACCATGGATGTCCGTGGCGACCAGGTCATGGAAACCAACCCCGGTCGCCGTGGTCCGACCAGTAGGCTCGGCTTTCTTGACGCCACGGAAACAACCGAATAAGCCTAGTATTGAGATCAGGAGCATGACGTTCATGGTTCGCATCCGTGATGAACAAGCCTGGGTGGCAAAGGTTCATCACGATCCTCGAAAATGCGCTGGCGTGCGCCGTTACCTTTTCAGCGCCGCTGCGTAGCAATGACCCTCCCACATGATCAAGCACTTGCAATTCGCTCTCCTTTTCATCCTCCCTTCGGGACTGCTTGGCCAGACCCAAGTGCGCATCACCACGCCTTCGGCGCTCGTGGCCCGTCCGGACCTGGGGCAGGATGCCCCTGCACAAGCAGGTTTGAAGGCTGCCGGCATTTCGCCTGAGGGCATCGCTGATATTCTGCGCCTGAGCGAGCCGCAGGCGCTGCCAGCCGGCCTGCGCACGGATAGCGCGCGATCAGCGAATGCCGGTGCACTGCGCAACTACACGGCCTACCTCGTTTGCGAGTACTCATCGGACGAGGGCGCCATGTCGATCGTCTCGGTGCCTGCCGTGTTCAACATCCACATGCCCGAAGACCTTCGGGCCAAAGAGGACTTCTATCTCGTGGTGCGCGCCGGCGGCGTGGAGGCCGTTGATGCCATGGCCTTGCGTGAGCCGCCAAGCAAAGGACCCGCTTGGCAGCGGTTGCGGCCCGCGCGCATCCTGCGGCCCGATGCCGTTTACGCCACCTACGACCTCGCCGATGATGCCGAGGCGCTCTCTGCCCTCGACAAGCAAGGCCTCAGCAAAGCAGAGATCGATGCTGTGGTTTTCCGCAGCCATGAACGAAACTGGCCGGAGGGCATCGAGACTTTCGAGAAGCGATATCCGAAGCTGAAGCTGTTCCGCAAGTACAGAGCATTCCGCCTGGCGCGCTGGGCGGATAAAGTGCTCGTGGTGATCCCCGCTGAAGCCAATCGGAAGGCGCCTGTTGGCGTTCGCCCCCTCATCGATGTGTACATGGTGTTCTATGCGGAAGCCGTGAGGGTGAAGGAAGGAAGGAAGTAGGTGGCTCCGCCTCTCTCGGCAGCCCCATGCGCTCCGGCTACCTTGCGCCGCCATGTCCAAGGAGGTGCTCAACCTGCTGAAGCTCGAAGCCGCGCTCGACCTTCGCCAACGTGCTGCCTGGGGCGGCATGCTCCTTTATGTTGTGAGCGCCGTGTACGTGTGCCATCTGGCCATGAAGGACGCATTGGCTGGCACGGCTTGGAACGCTCTCTTCTGGATCATCCTTCTCTTCGCGGCCTTCAATGCGCTGGCTCGCTCCTTTCAGCGCGAGGACCAAGGCCGACAGCTCTATTTGCACACCTTGGCGCATCCGCGGAGCGTGGTGCTGGCTCGCGCGCTGTACAACGCGCTCACAATGGCGTTGCTGAGCCTGCTCAGCCTGCTCTTCTACGCGCTCTTCCTCGGGGACGAGCCGCTGGCGAGCGCTGATCTCGTGCAATTCGTGCTCGCGGTGGTCCTGGGCGGCATCGGCTTCGCAGCGGTGCTCACCCTGATCTCGGCCATCGCTGCCCGGGCGGGCAATGGTATCGGCCTCATGGCCATCCTCGGCTTCCCAGTGATCCTGCCGATGCTCCTGGCCGTGATGCGCGCCAGCCAGCTCGCGCTGCAAGGCGCGCCATGGTCGGATACGGGGCTGCTCTTCCTGGCATTGGCTGCCCTCGATGTGGTCACCATCACCTTGGCCTGGTTGCTCTTCCCGTACCTTTGGCGCGATTGAAAATGAAGCAGTGGTGGTGGAAATTCCTCGCGGTGGCCCTGGTGCTTGCTGCTTCCATCACCGCCTTGCGCACCCCTCTGGCCCCGGCCATCGTGCATGCCGAACCGGCCACCTTGCAACCGGGGACACGGCACGCCATCGAGGTCATGGGTTATCGCACGCAGTTCAGGCCCAACGAGGTCAGCGCAATCCTGGAGAACGGCGGTCAATTCGTGCCAGCCGGCCGCGTGGATGTGATCGACTCCACGCATGCAAGGATTCACATCTACGTGCCGGAAGGCTTGCGCGAGGATATGAGCGACCTGCTGGTGACGGCTCCGGGCGCCGGCACTATGCGGCTCTTCGATGCCTTCTACAATCCCGAAAAAGGGAGCGGTGCCACGCATGATATCGTGGGCGAAATGACCGTGCACCATCGCAAAGGCTTCGTCTTCCCGAACCGGAACCTGCTGTACGAGACCATCCGCAACCTGAACTTCCATGTGCCCATGTGGTTCACGATGATGATGCTGCAGACCGTTTCGCTGGTGTTCAGCATCCTCGTCCTGCGCAGCGGCGCCGAGCTGCACGACCGGGGGGCCGTTGCCGCGGTGCATGCCAGCCTGCTCTTCGCCATCTTGGGCCTTGTCACGGGCAGCATCTGGGCGCGCGCCACATGGGGCGGCTGGTGGACGACTGATGCCAAGCTTAACGGCGCTGCGGTGACCGTGCTCATCTATCTCGCCTACCTGGTGCTGCGCGGCTCCGGGCAGCGGCGGCAATCCGGCCTTCAGCCAATACGACCTCGACTCCAGCCTGCGCCCCGTGTTCTATGCCGCCGTGCTCGGCTGGATGGGCATCGGTGCCTGGCTCCTCAACCTTCGGTACCGCCTCGCGCGGCTCGAGATCCTCCAAGAAGATGCACGCATCCGCTAAGCTGTTCCTGCTCGCGGCCTTCGTGGCTGCACCGAATGCGCTGCTCGCGCAAGGCAGCCCCGATTGGCTCGTGGATACCCTCTACGGCAGCGGGAAGATCAACACCGTGATCGCCGTTGTGGCCGTTATCCTTCTGGGGCTGGCCTTCTGGCTCTTCCGGCTCGACCGCCGTATCGCGCGCATGGAGAACCATCACCGGCAATGAAACGCTCGCACATCATCGCCCTCGTCCTCATCGCCGTCGCCATGGCGGCCTTCATCGCCACCTTGGCCGACAGCAGCACCTTCGTCGACCTTGCGCAGGCCAAGGCCAAGCCCGGCAAGGAATTCAAGGTGAAGGGCTACCTGGACAAGAGCGTGCCCGTGGAGTATGAGCCCATCGTGGATGCCAACCTCACCACTTTCACCTTGATGGACGATAATGGCGATCGCTGCGTGGTGCGCCTTGCCAAGGCCAAGCCATACGACTTCGAGCGCTCCGAGAGCATCGTGCTCACCGGCAAGGTGAATGATGCCGGCGAATTCGAGGCGCACGACATGCTGATGAAGTGCCCGAGCAAGTACAATGAAATGCAGCAGGTTGGGCAGGTTGGGGTTTGATGGTCCAGCAGGCGTCCCGCCTGTTGCCCGTTTGATGGTCACAGGTTGAATGCCGTACTGAATTGGAAACATCAGCGATCGAATACATCGGCGAGCATGCCTGGGCAGGGAAGCTCGGACATGCATTGACCATCATCTCGCTGGTGAGCGCCATGCTCGCCACGCTGGCCTACTTCACCGGAGCGCAGCGGAAGGATGATGCATGGACCCGCATGGGCCGCGTGGGCTTCCGGGCCCACAGCGCAGCGGTGCTCGGCATCGTGGTCATGCTCTTCGTGATGCTGTTCAATCACTGGTTCGAGTTCGACTACGTGTGGAAGCACAGCAACCTGCAGATGCCGATGAAGTACATCGCAAGCTGCTTCTGGGAAGGACAGGAGGGCTCATTCCTGCTCTGGACCTTCTGGCATATGGTGCTGGGGAACATCCTCATCGCGCGCGCCAAATCATGGGAACCCCATGTGATGGCCGTGTTCGCGCTCGTGCAGGTCTTCCTCGCCTTCATGCTCATCGGCGTGTACGTGGGCGACTGGAAACTGGGAAGCAGCCCCTTCCTGCTGGTCCGCGAGACAACGGATTACATCGGCCTGCCCTGGACGAAGATGGCGGGCTACCTCACCGCGATCGATGAGTTCAAGGATGGACGCGGCCTGAACCCGCTGCTTCAGAACTACTGGATGGTGATCCATCCGCCCACGCTCTTCCTCGGCTTCGCGGCGACGCTGCCGCCTTTCGCCTACGCGATCGCCGGGCTCTGGCGCAACCAGCGCTCTGAGTGGATGAAGCCTGCATTGCCTTGGACCTTCTTCGGCGTGATGGTGCTGGGCACGGGCATCCTCATGGGCGGCGCGTGGGCCTATGAGGCGCTCAGCTTCGGCGGCTTCTGGGCTTGGGACCCGGTGGAGAACGCTTCACTGGTTCCTTGGATAACGCTAGTTGGCGCCGGCCACCTGATGCTCGTGAACAAGCGCAAGGAGACCTCCCTCTTCAGCGCCTTCGCGCTCACGCTCATCACCTTCATCCTGATCCTCTACAGCACCTTCCTCACGCGAAGCGGCGTGCTGGGCGATACCAGCGTGCACAGCTTCACCGGTGATGGCATGCTGCCCGCGCTCGTTCGCTTCCTGCTGATCTTCATCGGAATCAGTGCGGCCATGCTGCATCCCGATCGCAAGCAGCGATGGATCTACGTCGGCCTTTCGTTCGCGCTGCTCGCGCTCGGCCTCGCGCTGGCCATCGAGGTGGAGGCGATCCTGCTCTTCGGGCTGCTCACGGCGGTGCACATCTTCAGCGCATACCGTAAAGGCTTCAGTTCCAAGGATCCCGAAGAAGCCCTCTGGAGCCGCGAGTTCTGGCTCTTCATCGCCTCGCTCGTGCTGCTGCTCAGCGCGGCGCAGATCACCTTCAGCACGAGCATCCCCGTAACCAACCTGCTGCTCGCGCCCTTCCAGGGCTTCTTCTCCAGCATGGGCGAGCGCACAGGTTGGGACTTCCTGGTGAAGCTCGGCAGCGATGGCCTGGCGCCTCCGAGCGAAGCCATCGCGCATTACAACCGTTGGCAGACGCCCTTCGCCATCATCGTCTCGCTCCTGGTGGCTTTCGTGCAGTACCTGCGCTGGAAGCAGGATGGCTTCAAGCGCCTGGTCCGCCAGCTCGCGATCGTGCTCGTCATCAGCGCGGTGATCGCTGGCTTGGGCATCGCCTTGCTCCGATACCGCGTGCATGAGCTGCAATTATCGCTGCTGCTCTTCACGACCGTGTTCGCGGCCGTGGCCAACATCGGCTACATCCCCGCCGTGCTGAAAGGCCGGCTGAAAGGTGCCGGGCCGAGCATCGCGCACACGGGCTTCGCGCTGGTGCTCCTAGGAGCGCTCGTGAGCACCAGTCGCACGCAGGACGTGAGCATGAATGCGCGCAACATGGACCTGCGCTTCCTCAACGAGGGCTTCAGCAACAGCAAGGAGATCCTGCTGTACCGCGGAGACACCACGCGCATGGGCGAGTTCTATGTCCACTACCGCGGGAAGCAGCGCGATGGCGTGAACCTCGAGTACGCCATGGAGTATTTCGGCGTGGAGCCGCGACGCTATGCGCAGGGCGATACCGTTCGCATCGGAGGCACCTTGTTCCGCGCACGGCAGGCGCACAGCGCCGGTCCGGAGTTCCTCGCGCAGCAGCCCGAGCATTGGGAGCCGCTCGAGAGCTACAGCAAGCGCGAGCTATGGCGCGCGAGCGATTGGAGCCCTACTGCGCCCGGCAAGCCCTTGTTCACGCTCTCGCCCATCATACAGCTCAATGAGCGCATGGGCAACGTGCCCGAACCGAGCACGCGCCATTGGCTCACGCGCGACCTCTACACGCACCTGCGCTACGCGGAAATGGCGATGGCCCCGGACACGCTGCCCAATGGCACCATCGTGCCGGACGATGCATGGATGCCGAACCGCCGCTATGACAAGCAAGTGGGCGACACGATCGTAACGCCGACGAGCGTTGCAGTCATCGACAGCTTGTACATCATGCAGGACAGCACCACCAAGGCCATGCTCGGCGACCGCTTCACCGTGCATGCCGCTGCTTTGCGCATCCGTGACCTTTACAACCCGGAACGCTGGTTCGAGGCACGGCCGCTGGTGATCTACGCCGATGGGCAGCCGGTGATGGGCAAGGCGGCTGAGTTGGAAGCCTTGCGCATCCGTTACAGTCTGGCGACCGTTGAAGGCGGGAAGCTGGGGCTCGATGTGGCAGAGCGTGAATTCGTGGTGATGCAAGCGCTGATCTTCCCTGGCATCAACATCCTGTGGATCGGCTGCGTGCTGCTGGCGCTCGGCTCCGGCATGGCGGTCTGGCAGCGCGCACGGGGAAAATGATGGCGATGGAATTCGACTTCAACCTCGGCAGGTCGCCACTCCTTGCTCAAGGCCGGGATGACGGAGTTGACCCTACCATCGGCCATGACCGACGCTTCACGACAACAGAATGACATCGATCCTCATCATCGGCACGGGACGCATGGCCTACCACCTGGGCCACGCCATCATGAAGGCCAAGCTGCCGCTCATCGGCGTGGCGGGCCGCAACCCGGAGAAGCTCAACGACTTGGCGCGCTTCCTCGAATGCCCTGCCCACCGCTTGGACCGCGCGCTGCCAGAGGCCGACCTCGTGATCATCGCCACGAGCGATGACAGCATCGCCGAGATCGCCGCGCGCATTCCTGCAGGCGGCACCGTGGTGGCCCATACCGCCGGGGCCGTGCCCATCGATGTGCTGGTGCCCCATGAGCACCGCGCGGTGATCTGGCCCGTGCAGACCCTGAGCCATGGCGCTCCCATCGACCTGAGCGATGTGCCGCTTGCGGTGGAAGCAAGCACGCCAGAGGCTGAGGCGGTCATCCTGAAGCTCGCGCGCGCCGTCAGCGGCAGTGTGCTGCAACTGCCCCATCGCCAGCGCGAGCTGCTGCACCTCACGGCGGTGCTCGCCAGCAACTTCCCGGTCTTCCTGATGCGCGAAGCCCAACGCCTGCTCAAGCAGGAGAAACTGCCGCCCAATCTCCTCATGCCGCTGTGGAAGCTCACAGCGCAGAAAGTCACGACCATCGGGCCCGCCGAAGCGCTCACCGGACCAGCGCGGAGGGGAGACATCACCTCTGTGAAGCGCCACCTCGAACTGTTGGAGGACGAAGCCGATCTTCGTCGCGCCTATGCGCAATTGAGCAGCATGATGCTGAAGGCGCACGGCCACCCCACGGATGGCATCGACCTATAAGGAGCTCCTCGCTGGCATCGACGCTTTCCTCTTCGATGTGGATGGCGTGTTCACGGACAACCGCGTGCTGATGCTTCCCGGCATCGACCCGGTTCGCACATTCCACAGCCGTGATGCCTACGCCGTTCAGCATGCGATCAAGGAAGGATACCGCATCATCATCACCACCGGCGGCCGCAGCGATGGCATGCGCGAGAGCTTCGAGCGGCTGCGCGTCACGGCCTATCACAGCAGCGTGCTCGACAAGAACGCCAAGCTCGATGAACTCATCGCCGAAGGCCTCGTGGATCCAGCGCGCACGGCGTACATGGGCGACGACATCCCCGACTTGCGCGTGATGCATCGCGTGGCCCTGCCCTGCTGTCCCGCTGACGCCGCCCCCGAGGTGAAGGCCATCTGCCGGTTCATCAGCGCCAAGGCCGGTGGACAAGGCTGCGTGCGCGACCTATTGGAACAGGCCATGAAGGTGCAAGGCAAGTGGCTCACCGACGGTGCCTACACTTGGTGATGGAGCGAAGAGGACCTGCCCGATGCTCGATCTGATACGCCTATCGCGCCCTTTGAACCTGCTGATCATGGCGCTCACCATGGCGCTGATCCGATACGGCCTGGTGCTGGGCTACCTCGAGCGTGGCCTGAAACAGCTATTGCAGGAAGCGGGCGGTGGCATCACCCGTGCCCAGATCAGCGTGGAACCGGGCTTCGGCCCGCAATTGCCGCTCTGGCTCTTCGTGCTGCTCGTGCTCAGCGTGGTGCTCATCGGCGCGGCGGGCAACATCATCAACGACTACTTCGACACCCGCATCGACCGGATCAACCGGCCGGGCACCGTGATCGTGGGCCGCAGCGTGAAGCGGCGGGTGGCCATGGCAGCGCATCTGGTGCTGAGCAGTGCGGGCCTTCTCTGCGGCGCGATCGTTGCCTGGCGGACCGGCCAGTGGCCACTGCTCGTCATCCCAGCGTTCGCCATCGGCGCATTGTGGACGTACAGCACCAGCTTCAAGCGGCAGCTCATCATCGGCAATGGCACCGTGGCCGTGCTCACCGCGCTGGTGCCGCTCACCGTCGGCCTGTACGAGATCCCCGCGCTGCAACGCTCCTTCGCGGCCCATAGCACCGTGATCCTGCCTGGCGATGCCCGCTATGAGATGGAGGGCACCTTCACCGAGCTCTGGTGGTGGGTATTGGGCTTCACGGCCTTCGCGTTCCTCTCCTCGCTGGTTCGCGAACTGCAGAAGGACATGGCCGATGTGAAAGGCGATGCCGCCCACGGCTGCCGCACCATCCCCATCGCTTGGGGCATTCAATGGGCCAAAGCGCTCACGCTCGCTTACATCGCCATGCTGATCCTCGCATTGCTCGCCGTGCACATGCTGGTGCCTGCGCTGCACGGCAACATGGCCTACTGGTACATCCAGCTCGGGATCATTGCGCCATTGCTGCTTTCGGCGGCCTTCACATACAACGCTGCCACGCGCGAAGAGCACAATCGCGCTGGCGCCCTGATGAAGGTGGCCATGGTGATGGGGGCCGGCTTCGCCGCACTGATCAGGTTCTTATGATGCACGCACCTCCGCTCTTCCCATGGCGTTTGATCCTCGCCTCGGCCTCACCCCGTCGGCGACAGCTCCTGCAAGGACTCGACCTGCCCGTGGAGATCACCAGCACGGATGTGGACGAGACTCCACCCGCTGGGATGCCGGACGATCAGGTGGCCGAGCACCTCGCTCGCAAGAAAGCCGATGCATGGAACGGCTCGCTCGCTCCGGATCAAGTGCTCATCACCGCTGATACCACGGTGCTGCTCGATGATGCATCTGGTCCTCATCTATTGAACAAGCCAGTGGACGACGCCGATGCGCGCCGCATGCTCGCTCTGATCTCCGGGCGTTCGCATCGCGTGGTCACCGGCGTTTGCCTGCGCACCAGCAACGGCATGTTCAGCTTCGCCGACATCGCCGTGGTTCGCTTCCGCGCGCTGTCGCCAGCCGAGATCGCATATTACGTGGAACGGCACAAGCCCCTGGACAAGGCAGGCGCTTACGGCGTGCAGGATTGGATCGGCTATACCGCGGTCGAGCGGATCGACGGCAGCTTCTACACCGTGATGGGCCTGCCCATGCACCGGGTGTACCTGGCTTTGCGCGATCTCCCCGAACCCGGGTGACCAGCGTCACCGGTAACGTCTGAATCATGCCGAACTTCCAGCGCTCAAACGAACTGCCATGAACCGCTCCATCCTGCTATTCACCGCTGCGTGCATGCTCTCCGCATCCCAGGCCGACGCTCAGAAAGGCAACTCCACCCAAGAGGGCTACGCGCTCTCGTGGGACAAGGCCATCGCGGTGGTGCCTGACAGCCTGCAGAACGGCGTGTTCAGATTGTCCGCATGGACCATCGCCGTGCATGAGGCCGATGCCGGCGACGTGATGGGCTGGTGGATGGCCGATATGCAAGCCGTAAGCAATGCGGTGACCAAGGGCAAGCCTGCAAAGGCGACAGGCCTGCGCGTGCCTCAGATGCCTGATGCTGCAATGGCCGCAGCGGCATCGGCCCAGGAGAAGAAAGCCAACCTCGTGAAGCTCACCGTGGCCTTCGCCGTGAATGACTCCACGCCAGTGGAAACGACGGACGGCCAGGAGGCGTACATGCGCGCATTGGCCGTGAAATACAACCGGGCCGTGGTGCAGTCGCAGATCGCAGCGTATGAGAAGCAGCTCTCCAGAGCGGGCGACAAGCTGGCCAGCACCAAAGGAGATGTGGCCAAGAGCCAGTCACGGATCACCAAGTCGAACGGCCAGCTCGAGAAGCTCAAAGCGAAGCGCGCCAAGGTCGAACGCGATAACGCGCACCTCACCGGTGACATCGCGGGCCGCGAGAAGAAGTTCGCGCTGAGCAATGATCCGAAGGACCTGCAGAAGCTCACGAAGGCACGGGAGAAGCTGGCCAAGGGCGAATCCTCATTGGCGAAGCTGATGCAGCAGGAGGCCAAGGTGCAGGGCGATATCGCCAAAGAGCAGGGCCGCTTGGAGAGCACTGCCGGCAAAGCCGAGGACCGCGGCGCCACGAAGGAAGAAGTGCAGCGCGTGGTGGATGCGCTCAAGCGCAAGCACGATTCGATCCAGTAGGCTGATCAGCGCAGCAGCGCGACGTGGCCTGAGCGCTCCTGCACCTTGCCTGCGGTATCGCGCAGGCGCAGGCGCCAGGGATAAACGCCAATGGGCACCTCCCCATTGGCCGCGCCGTCCCAGAAGGCTTGTTTCTCATTGCCCCGGTATAGCTCACCGCCCCAGCGATCGAAGACCACCAGCTCGAATTCGCGCGGAAGGCCCACGGTCGTGATGGCGCCCCATAGATCATTGTACCCGTCGCCGTTCGGCGTGAAGGCATTGGGGATGTACACCGCGAACTCGTCTTCCACGCACACCTCCACCACCGCGGATGATGAGCAGCCTTCAGCATTCAGCACCAGCAACCGCACCGGGAAGCAGCCCACCTCGCCATAGGCGAAGGCCGCATCATAGCCCGAACTCGTGCTGTCCGACGGATCACCGAAGCTCCATAGCACGCTATCGGCCCCCATGGACCGATTGATGAACTGGATCAAGGGCTCCTTGATCGTGGTCACGGGCGGAACTGCGCTGAAAGCCGCAGTGGGCGATTGGATGGCATGCACGGCCTCCGCGTAGACCCATGTCCCACTGCAGCCACTGGCATCGGCGCGGGTGAGGCGCACATCGAACACGCCGCCGCTGCTGTAGCAATGCCGGATGCTCGGACCGCCGGTGATCACCGTGCCGTCGCCCAGATCCCACGTGAAGCTGCCCTCCTCTGCATCTGCGAAGAAGCTGGCGCAATGCGGCGTGCAGCCCAAGGTGTCGATCACGGTGAAGGTGGGCGTTCCCGCATCGCCCACTTCGACCTGCACGGCGAAGGGTTCCGAGGCGCAGCCATTCGCATCGGTGGCGATCACGCTGAATGCAGTGCTCATGAGCGGCGATACCTGAGGGCCGTCGGGGCTCCACGCATAGGCATAGCCCGGTGTTCCCCCGCTGGCGACGGCGGACAATGTGATAGCATCGCCAATGCAAATGCTCACGGTATCATCGGCTATGATGTTCAATGGTGATGGCTCCGTGACGGCCGCACTGGCAGAAGCGCTGCAGCCATTGGCATCGGTCACGGTGCAGGTATAAGTGCCCGCGACCAGGCCCGCCGCCGTGGCGTTGCTTCCGCCCGATGGCGACCATGCGAAGGTGAAGGGCGCGGTGCCCGCGCTCACGTTGGCTGTCGCTGATCCATCGGAGAACCCGGAACAGGAGGCTGCTGCAGCACTGGCGCTCACCACCGGAGCCGCTGGAGGTTGATCCAATGTCACGATGGCCCCCGTAGGGCATGTGCCCGCTCCACCGGTCACATTCAGGTCGTAAGTGCCCGCGTCGAGCCCGCTGATGCTGCCGGCATTGCTGCCAACCGGATTCCATAAGAAAGTGAGAGGTCCTGCCGCATTCGTGACGATCGCCTCCAGTGCTCCATCCCCGCCAGCGCAGGTGGGCTGCGTGGCATTCACCTCCAAGCCGAGGATGGTCAGGCCGATGGTGGTGACTTGCGGAGAGCGGCAATCGAAGAAACGCGTGAAGGTCACCGTGTAGGTGCCCGGGGCGCTGAAGATGTGCGAAGGCGCGAGCAGATCACTCGTATTGCCAGCACCGGAAGCGGGGTCCCCGAAATCCCAGAGCCAGGAAGTGGAGCAGGTCTGCACATCCTCGATGACCAGCTCATTGCCAAAGCACTCGGACTGGATCGCCGTGGGCTCATCGGGTTTCTCGCCGATGTGCACATCGTCGATCGCGATGCCATCGTAGCTGTTGCAGGTGGTGCCCGCACCGAAGATGAAACGGAACTTCACGCTCGGTTCGCCAGCGAGGAATGACAGGCAGTGCGAGGCCGTCACCCATCCTGCGCTGCCTTGCCCGCCGGCACAGCTGCCTTGGGTGGCGCCGAGGCGACCGCTCCAACCCTGCTTCGGATTCGCGAGGTTCAGGTTGTTGATGTTGGTGGTGTTGAACCAGTTCTGATCGAAGCAGCTCGGCGGATCATTCACCGAACCGACGTTCGACCATGTCTGGCCCTGATCGAGGGAGTACTGGAAACCGAGACCGTCGTAGGTGCGCTCGCACTCCCAGAAGATCTTGAACGATACGTATGGATAGGGCAATGCGCTGAAGTCGAAGCAGGGGCCTTCGAGCCAGCTCTGTTCACCGTAGTTGTAGAATGAGCCGGTGAGGCCGCCCACCACCCAGGCATTGTCGCCCCCGCCCGCACCATTGATCGCTGGTTTGTTCGGAGCGCCCCAAGCCCAATCGCTGCTGGCACCTCCGGCCACCCACGACGGACCCGCCTCGAACCCTTGGTCGTACGGGAAAGAGGAGATCGTGACAGGGCATTGGCCCCATGCGGCGCTCACCCCTGCAAGAAGCAGGATCAGGATCGCCGGTCGCATCTTCCGCATCGCGTGCAAAGGACGGGGATCGGGGGCGGCCCGGCGCTTCCCCATTTGCCAAAACGCGTTGTGCCGGGATCAGCGCAGCAACGTGAGGCTACCCTTCATGCTGTGCTCCACGCCGTCAAAGCCGGTGGCCTCGAGCACCCAGAAATAGGTGCCCTCACTGCATGGCTCTCCCCCGAAAGTGCGGCCATCCCACGCTTGCTTGGCGCGCTGCAATCGAGCCACCTCCTGCCCGTAGCGGTTGAAGATGAAGACCTCGATGCGCTCGATGCCGATGGCGTCCAAGCGGAACTGATCGTTCACGCCATCGCCATTAGGCGTGAATACGTTCGGCACTTCCACCATGCTCGGTACGATGTCGCCCTCGCCCACCACCACGATGGCGGAGGCAGTGGCCACGCAGCCCTGCGCAGATACCGTGAGCGTTACAGTATAGGAGCCATCATCCAAGTAGGTATGCGTCGGTTCGAAATCAGCGCTGGTGCCTCCATCACCGAATTGCCAGGACATCGCGCCGTTGGCGGGCGAACTCGAATTCGTGAAGCTCACATCGAGGGGTGGATCACCGAAGGCAGGAACGGCAGTGAACGACGCGCTGACCACGATCACATTCACGGTGATCTGCGCGGAGCCGGTGCCGCAGCTGTTCGTTCCGGTCACGGAATAGGTCCCGGCCTGGTTCACGGTGATGGATTCCGTGACCTCCTGCGTGCTCCATGAATAGGTATCGGCACCGCTCGCTGTGAGCACCACGCTCTGGCCGGGGCAGACGTCCGTTGGCCCATCCGGCGTGACGATCACTGTTGGCCCGGCGGCTTGGGTCACCTCGATCTGCGCGCTGCCGGTCCCGCAGGCGTTGGAGCCTTGCACGCTGTACGTGCCCGGCGCCGAAACCGTGATGGATGCCGTGACTTCCGTCGTGCTCCATGCATAGTTGTCTGCTCCGCTCGCGGTGAGCACCACGCTCTGCCCGGGGCAGATGTCCGTTGGCCCATCCGGCGTGATGATCACCGTCGGTCCAGCCGATTGGGTCACCTCGATCTGCGCGCTGCCCGTGCCGCAAGCGTTGGTGCCTTGCACGCTGTAGGTGCCGGGCGCTGAGACCGTGATGGCAGCGGTGACCTCGGTCGTGCTCCACAGGTACGTGTCGGCGCCGCTCGCCGTGAGCACCACGCTCTGCCCGGGGCAAAGCGCTGTGGGGCCATTCGGAGTGATGGAGACGGTTGGGCCGGCCGCCTGCGTCACTTCGACCTGCGCGTCACCTGTTCCGCATGCATTGGTTCCTTCCACGCTGTAGGTGCCGGGCGCCGAAACCGTGATGGATGCCGTGACCTCGCTCGTGCTCCATGAGTAGCTGTCGGCACCATTCGCCGTGAGCATGACGCTCTGCCCGGGGCAAAGCGCCGTTGGGCCATCTGCAGCGATCGTCACTAGCGGAGCCGCACCGCCGGGCAGGGTGTAATCGATGCAGATGGGCAAGCCGCAGGCGCCGAACGCGCAGAGCTGCACCACGACAGGCCCGACATCGCCTGCGCCAGCAGTGTAATTCGTGGTGAGCGAGGTTGGGTCATCGAAGCTGCCTGTGCCGCCCTGCCAGAGCACGCTCACCACATCGGTGCCCGAAACACTCCCCACCAGCTGCACATTGCCTGCTCCGTTGCAGATGCTCCCATCCACATCGATCACGCTCACCAGCGTAGGCTCGAAAGGCGCCTGGCAGCCGTAGTTCACATAGGTCACCGTGGGGGTGCCTGGCCAACTGAATTGCGCGGTGGCCCCATCGTTCTCCGCGCTCGCGCCGCCGTAGGTGCCGAAAACGTTCACGAGCTGAGCGCGATCGTAGACGGCCGTATCGGCGCAGCCGGTGGGCAGGTAAATGAGGATCAGGGTGCGAAGGCTCTCGGCGCCCACGGGCGTTGGGCTGATGGCCGCCCCGTTGTTGTGGTTGGCGAAATGGCCGCTGGTGTTGCCCGGCGCTTGGAACACGATGTAGAGCGTATCGCTCAGGTTCGCGAAGGAGTTCGCAGCGGTGCACATCATCGTGCTGGTGACCATGAGCACCTGGCTGCCCGGGGGAATCACGCCAGCCGGCGGCTCCAGCAACCAGCCGCAACCTTGGATGGCGGCGTTCAGCGAATCGGTGAGGGCCGCGGTCATGGCGTCCTGCACGAGCCCGTTCCAACTGTTGTTGGGCCAATCGGCTTCCAGCTCACTCAAGGCGATGGGCTGCGGCCCAGTGCGGAAGCGCACCATCTCGTTCTGACCTTCGGAAGCGCCGGGGCATTGGGCCAGGTCGATGCAGGCATCCACCAGGATGCTCTCGATCTCGAGGCATTGCGCGGGGACCTGAGCCAACGCGGCAGGGGCGCCGATGAGCGCTGAGGCGATCGCAGGGAACAGCCAGATCCGTAGGGTCGGGAGCATCATCGCACGGCAGTTGCGAACAAAGGTCGCCCCGCTCCCTCCCCTGCCGTGTCCGCCTTCGGAGCTCGATGCTAACAAGGTTATCCGCATTGCTGCGCCCAATACATTCGGTGCATGACCGACCGCCGCAGCTTCATCCGCCAGAGCGCCGCCTTGCTAGGCGGGCTGGCCCTGCACCAGCGCCTCGATGCCGCCTTCCCTGGAATCGGCCCTGGCCCGGCACCCAGCGGTGATGCCGAGGAATTCTGGCGCCAGGTGCGGGCCTCCTTCGCCTGCAGCCCTACCCTGATCAACCTCAATAATGGCGGCGTTTGCCCGGCACCGCGCGCGGCCATGGAAGCGCTCGACCACTACAACCGCATGTGCAATGAAGCGCCGAGCTACTACATGTGGCGGATCCTTGATCAGGATCGGGAGCCGTTGCGCATGAACTTGGCGCGGCTGGCCGGCTGCTCCAAGGACGAGCTCGCGCTATGCCGCAATGCCACCGAAGCGCTCAACACGGTCATTTTCGGCTTGCCGTTGAAGCCCGGCGACGAGGTGGTGGTGAGCACGCACGATTACCCCAACATGGCCAATGCCTGGAAGCAGCGCGCGCTGCGCGATGGGGTGAAACTCGTGCATGCCGACCCGCAGCTGCCGTAGGAGGATGAAGAAGCGATGGCACAGGCGTTCATCAGCAGGTTCTCTCCCAGGACCAAGCTGGTCCACATCACGCACGTGGTCAATTGGAACGGCCAGGTGCTGCCTGTTCGCCGGATCGCCGACGCCGCGCATGCCCGGGGGATCGAGGTGCTCGTTGATGCGGCCCACTCCTTCGCCCTGCTCGATTACAGCATCCCCGAGCTCGGCGCCGATTACTGGGGCACCAGCCTGCACAAGTGGCTCTGCGCCCCCTTCGGCAATGGCCTGCTGTGGATCAAGGGGGAGAAGGTGGGCAAGGTGTGGCCGCTGCTCAGCAACGACAAGCCACAGAGCGGCGATATCCGCAAGTTCGAGAGCCTGGGCACGCGCAGCTTCCCCATCGAGATGGCCACGGGCTACTCGCTGGACCTGCACGAGCTGATCGGCGCGCAACGCAAGCAGGAGCGGCTTCATTACCTGAAGGACTATTGGATGGAACAGGTGAAGGGATTGCCCGGCCTCTTCCTCAAGACCTCACAGGATCCGCGCTTCAGCTGCGCCATAGGCGTATTCGGCATGGACGGGAAGAAGGCAACGGCCATCAGCGAAGAGCTCTTCGCGAAGTGGAAGATCCACACCGTGGCCATCGAGCGCGAGGGCCAGCCGGGAATTGAAGCTGCGTACAACCACGTGCGGGTCACGCCCAACGTGTACACGACGACAACCGAATTGGACCGGCTCGTGGAAGCCATCCGCAGCCTCTAGCGCCGCGTCACCGGAAAAGCGTGACGTGCCCTTGCTTCACGATCTCGTTCGTGGTCGAGCACGGATCGCGCATCTTCATGGTGTACACGTAAACGCCCATCGGGATGCCGCTCGCATCCCACTGCTCCTGCGGGTTGTTGGTGACCCATATGCTCTCGCCCCATCGATTGAACATCCTCAGCTCATAGCCCAGCTCAGGGATATCCACGCGCACCGGCCACGTGTCATTGATCCCGTCGTTGTTTGGGGTGAAGGCATTCGCGAGGAAGAGCGTGGGCTCCGTTCGCACATCGACGATGGTGGTCGTGGTGTCGTTGCAGCCGTTGGCTTGCGTGGCGAAGAGCGTGTAGGGATAGAAGTCGTAAAGGCCGTGGTCCCATTGGATGAAGCCGGTGCAATCGTGGGTGACCAGGCTATCGCCGATGTAGAATGCGCAGCTGTCGGCTGTTAGGCTGCCCAAGGAGATCTCGACGATGGGCGTGCAGGGGATCTGGCGCGCGGTGAACACCGCGGGTGTCTGCGCCACGATGAAGATGCTGTCGAGCACGGGCAGGTTCCCGCAGCCGGTCAAATCGAAGGCTTGGAGCGTGACATGCTGCCAGCCAGCATCGGGGAACGCGATCAGCGGGTCGCGGGCGTTGCTGTACCCGTCCACGCCCCAGGTCCACTCCAGCGAATCGCCATTGGTCGCCAATGTGTTCACGATGAAGGCCACGTTCTGGCAAGCGGTATCGACCATGAGGGGCACCGCGAAAGGCGGCACCAGCTCCGTTACGTCGACCGTCGCCGTTGCCACGCAATTCAGCACCGTGTCCGTGGCAGTGACGGTGATCGTGGCGTTGGTTCCTGGCGGGACCTGATAGGTTGAAAGCGTATCACCCGTGCCCCACTCGTAAATGTGCGGCTGGAAACCGAAGACGAGTTCGGTGGAGAGCAATGGCGCTTGGTTCGGGCAGTAGGCCAATGGCTCACCAATGATATTCACATCAGGATCCCCCAAGGTGGCCTCGATGTATGAAGGACAGCCAATGGGCGGCGAAATGAGCACGCCATAGACGCCGATGGGCAGATCGGTGATGGTGGTATTGGTCTCCACCGGATCATGCGTCCAGAACCAGATGAAGGGGCCGCCTGGGTTGAGCGTGAGCGTGATAGCGCCGTCGTCAGCGCCTGCGCAGCTCAAATCGGTCACATCGAGCGTCCCGAGCGGCGGAACGACCGGGTCGGTAACGACCACGTCGATGATGGTGTCACAATCGAATCCAGTGACCTCCACCGTGTAGACGCCAGCAATGAGATTGTTGGCGGTGGCATCCGTGAGCAGCGCATCGTGCACCCATTCGTACAGGTAAGGGCCGCCAGATTGACTAACCACGGTGATGGCGCCATCGGCAAGGCCTGGGCAGGTGGGTGACGTCACCGAAACGGACACATCGCAAGGAGCGAACTGTGCCTGCGCACCGAGCGCAGCCATGACGGCCAAGGGGGCAAGGATCCGGCGCATTTGGACTAAGACGGCTGCGAAGATCGCATTCGGCGCCTAGAACACGCACCTATGGCTAAATGATCGCTCACCACGATCTGTGAGAAAGCACCGCCCCCCGCACGTCCCGGTCGGAGGACCGGGGGTGCGGGGGGCGGGTTTCGGTCCGGGGCCAAGCCCCGGATCTTACTTCTGGATCACCAGGCGCTCGGTGTGGATCGCGCTGCCGGCCGCGATATTCACCAGGTACATGCCGTTGGCCAGCTCCCCGTTCAGGGCGATGGCGGTGTTCACGTAGCCGTCCTGCACCCCGATGGTGCGCTGGGCCACGCGCTTGCCGAAGCTGTCGTAGATGTCCACGTTGATGGACTCCACGCCCTCCTCAACGCTGCTCAGGCTCAAGAAGAGCTGATCGCCGTTGTTGGGGTTCGGGTACATCGCCACGCGGGCCTCGCTCGTCGCGGTGCTGCCGCCCTCTTCAGCCATGCCGAAGCTGCAGGTGGTGGTGAGCAGGCAGATGTCGCCGTAGGGGTCGCTGCTGTGGCACCAGGTGGAGCCATTGTCGAAGCTGGCGCGCACATCCACCTCGTAGGTCTTGCCGCAGGTGAGGCCGTTGGTGTTCACCCAGTACTGCCCGGTGGCGCTGGTCTTCACGATGGTGATGAACTCAGCCGGGATCCGGAAGCGGAACTGGTAGCGGTTCGCGTTCACCCAGTTGCAGTTGTTGTTCATGCGGCGCACGGGCTTGGCATGGACATACACGTTGGTGCCGATCGTACGGCTCTGTCCGCAGCTCAGGTACTGGTTGCCGGGCAGGTCCATGAGCTTGGTGCGGGGGCACTGGGCCTCCGTGCTGTTCACCACCAGGCGGCAGGCAGGGCCCCAGTTGTTGTAGGTGCCGTTCACGCGGCCGCGCACCTTCACGTTGTAGAAACCGCCCTCCACCAATTGGTTGCCGGTCCATGCGTTGAGCTGGAAGTGGGCCGCGCGGGTTGCGCTGGCCGGGAGGCCGTTGCTCGTGTTGTGGCTCTGGAAGCGCTTGAAGCTGTATCCGCCATTGGGCGTATACCACCACATCTGGTAGCCGCTGTTGGCGTTGTTCACGCCGTACTCATCGCTCACGTCCTGGTTGGCATTGGCCACCACGAACTCGCCGCCGCAGGGGCTGATCTTCCAGTCGCGCCGGTCGCAGCTGGTGAAGATCAGGCGGTCGGTGCCCACGGGCAGGCAGAAGCCTTCGTTGGCAGCGATCGGCTGGTGCTTCCGCTGGTGAAGCCGCCTTCGCCGAAGGTGCCGTAGAGGTTATCGATCAGGCGCACGCTGCTGTTGATCTTCAGCAGGTAGCCGCCGTTCACGATGCCGTCGCCGCCAGCGTCAGTGACCACGATGTAGAAGCAGCCATCGGGCAGGCAGGTGGCCTCTGAGCCGTTGCCGACCAACGCACCGCCGCCACTCTTGGCGATCAGGTTAGTGCCTTGCTCATAGATCACCCAGGTGAGGTCATCCACGCCGTCGGCTTGGTAAACGAAATCGAGATCCGTCGTGCACACCTGACCAGCGCAAGCGCAACTGCCGTTGATGTAGTCAAGCGCGGTCTGACCATCCCCATCGTCGCAGGGATCGCCGATTTCACCCGGCAAGCTCGGGCAGCTATCATCGCAATCCGTGATCAGGTCGCCGTCGGTGTCCGTGAGGTCGGGATTCACCGTCACGTTGGCTGTAGTGAAGCAGCCCGTAATGGGATTCGTAGCAGTTACCGTGAAGGTGGTGGGTGCCGGGCTAACAGCAACGCCGGTTGGGTTCTGGACACCACTTGTGAAATAGGCTGGAGAAGAAACCCAACTGAACGTCGGCAGCGGTGTGCCACTGACCGTCACGTTGTCGAGCGTCCAATACCAATCCCATGTAGCACGGTAACGGAATCGCACAATAACGTTGCTCTGGCCCGCAAAGGCATTCAAGCTCACGTTTGCATTCACCATGACCGCAGGAGTACCCAACGTGGTCGTGAAGGCTTGGGCAATGGCCCAGGTGGCGCCGCCATTCGTCGAGACCTCGACCACGGCGCTATCACCGGTATCACCGATGTCTCGGTAGTAATGCCACATACTCAGGCTAGCCGCAGAGAATCCGGCAAGGCTGAAAGAAGGGCTGATGAGCTCTGTGGCCGTAGCCGATACCGGGGTGTTCGTCTGAGCATCACTGTTCGTCATGTAGAACTGCGAGGCATCGTTGCTGTTGTACGTGGTCGAGCTATAGACATAGCCGTTAGGTCGGAGCGTCCAAGCGGCATTCGCAGGCACGCCTCCCGTGCTATTGTTCACCGTGGTCCATCCTGCTGCAACACCATTGAAGTTCTCGGCAAGGATCGTAGAACTGCCGCTGGCAAATCCTGTGCTTGAGAGATCCACCAAGTCGCCAGCGCATACGATGAGGTCAGTGGCGTTGGCTGTTACACCCGTCGGATTCGGATTCACCGTGACGTTCACGATGACCGGTGCACTGGTGCAGCTGCCCAAGGTGCTGGTGAAAGTGAAGGCACCGCTGTTGGCGAGGGTCGCGCTCAGGATGCTCTCATCCTCATTGCTTCCGCCACCGTAGCCGGGGCCGGTCCACGAGTAGCTGGTGCCGATGCCGCCATTGCCATCGAGGTTCAGCGTCTGGCCTTCGCAGACCGGGCTGTTGCTGGTGGCGCTCGCCACTGGGGTGGGATCCACCACCAAGGTGAACTCCGCGGTTTGCACGGTGCTGCCGCCCGGGCTGGTGCAGGTCACATCGCACACGTAGTAGTAGGTGCCTGCGGCCATCACGCCGGTGGCTTGCGTGGATGCCGTGCCCAAGGTGGTGCCGTAAGGCCCGCCCGAGGTGGTGCCCATGCGCCACTGGTAAATGATGCCGAGACCGGTGCTGTGGCCGCTCAGGCTTAGCGTGGTGCCCGTGCCCGCGCAGATCGGCGAAGTGCCACCGATGGTTCCAGCGGTCGGCGCTCCAACGCAAGCCAAGGGGTTGAGGCCTTCGAATTCATCGGCACCGATGTCCGGACCACTTCCCGTGCCCGCATAACCAGGATTGCCCTGGCGAACGTTGTCGTCATAGTCGTTCGTGATGCCCGCGATGTTGGCACCAGCGCTTTCGGCAAGCGTGCTGGTGGCAGGCGCGAAGTGCAGGAAGTCCGACGCGCCGCAGCTCGTGCTCGCGAAGGTCGGGTTCTCCGTCACGGAGTTCGCATCACGCGCTGTCACGAACGGCTGGTAGTTCAGCGCGAAGTCTTGCAGCAGGTTGGTGCCATCGCTGAAGATCAGGTTCTGCGGGCCGGGCACACCTGCGTAGAACAGGTTGCGGTCCGAAGCGGCCTGATAGCTCGTGAGCGTGGTGGTGCTCCGACGGTAGGCAACGACCAGGCCTGCGCCGGTCGGCGTGCTGTTGTTCACCAGGATGTTGTTGCGCAGGGTGAGCGCAGGCGTGGTGCTCGCGCTGAGCGCCGAGGTGCCGAACAATGCACCCGTGCTCAAGGCGTTCAAGTAAACCGTGTTGTAGTCCACGTTGGCCGTGGTGCCGCCCGTGATGTTGATGCCCACCACCGGGTTCGCGGCATTCGCGATCGGAGCGCGCAGGTCGCCGATGGTGTTGTTGCGGATGTTCGCAGTCGTGCCGGCGCTGTTGATGATGCCGTTCACGGTGCTCGAAGCGTTGCTGCCCTCGATGTTGCACACCTTGTTGCGCTCCACGGTCTGCGTGGTGCCGCCTGAGATCACGATACCCGAGACCGCAGAAGCCCCGGTGGAGCTCAGGCCAGTGACCGCGTTGTTCCGGATGATCTGCGTGCCTGCGGTGCTCTCCAGGCCGATCACGGTGCCACCGCCACTGATGTTGCTGATGGTGTTGTTCGCCACCAGGTTGGTGTTCGCGGCAAGGCCGAAGCTGGAGGTCAGGCACGTGATGGTGCCGGTGCCGCCCACCCAGTTCGAGATGGTGTTGTTGGTGCAGGTCCTCGTCGGCGCGGTAGCGCTCCCGTCGGAGACGCGCACGATGCGCAGGGTGGTCGCGCCCGTAACCGTACCGTCGGAGAAGTTGTTGTTGATGAAGGTCTCCGTGCCGGTGTTCGAGGAGATGCCGAAGGAATCGTAACAGAACACCGTGCCTCCGCCCAGGGTCTTGGCGAAGCCGCCAACGATGGCGTTATCGTTGCAGGTGCTGCTAGCGCCCGCTGGGCGGGAAAGGTTGTTGCTGATCAACGAAACGTTGCCAGTGGTGTTCAACGAAAGGCTGAAGAACCCGTTCGCATTGATCGTCACGTTCTGCTCGGCAACAGTGTTGCTGATGGCCGTGTACGCGCCTGTGCCCGGCACGGTCCATCCTGTGCCGAGGAAATCGTTGTTGATGATGTTGAGCGTGTTGAACGCGCTTCCGGTCTCGTCAGCGATGCCGAACATGGCCCCGCCGGCGGCACCGTGCTGAAGCCCGATAGCATTATCGTTGATGGAGCTCGTCCAGGAGCCCGAGGTAGGAGCAGCGCTCTGGCGGTAGTAGATGCCGCGCAGGGTGGAGGTCACTGTGACCCCGCCGACAGAGCTGAAGATAGAATTCCAGCTCACGTTCGCATTCAATTGGTTGGTGATCTGGATGCCGTTCACGGTGCCGCTCACCCCGGTGTAGCTCGAGAAGGTGCCGGTGGTGCCGAAGTTGGTGATGGTGTTGCCCAGGTTGCCCACAGGCCCCACTGTACCGCCGATGTCCAGGCCCTGCGCATAGTTCGCGAAAGTGGTGGCGCCGTTCGCGCAGATACCGGTGTTCACGTCGGTGATCTGGTTGCCGTAGATGCGCAGGTTGTTGTGCGCGCCGGTGGGCGCCGTGGCTTGCGCTGCCCCCAGCACCGTAGCCGTGTGCTGCGAGGTGGCGTAGATCCCGAAGGTGTTCTGGTAGGTGCGGTTCAGGTCGATCGTGTTGTTCTGGATCGTGATGTTCTGCGCGCCATCCGTGGTGGTGGCATAGAACACGGCCACGCCGAACTCCGTCATGTTGTTCGACCCCGCAGTGGTCACGATGTTCGCCGGGTCCTCCAGCATCGTGAAGTTCTCGATGGTGATGTAGTCACCGCCGATGATCTCGAAGATGGCATCGTGCAGCGAACCCACGACTAGCGCAGTGCTCGAGGTGATGGTGTTCCCGCTGCCTGCGATCGTGATGGTGTTCGTGGCATCACCGGTAGCCGTGATGGTGTAGCCACCAGCTGGCGCCGTTTGCGGATTCGCGGGGTCGAGCGTGATAACGGTCGGGCTCGTCGCTGTGCCAACGCCGTTAAGCGCGGTGATGGCCGTGGCGAGGTCGGGGTAGCTGAGGGCGAGGCCAGAGCCACCGTTGGTGGTCACCTGCGCATTGGTCTGCGTGCCTAAGAGCGCAATTGCTGCGCCCAGAAGGCCCGCTTTGCACCACCGCGAGAATCGCGTGGCGCGCGTCGAAGTATTCCGACAATTCATTTGAACGGGTTTTGGGTTAGGGTTCAGGAGTTGGTTGGCAGCTTCCGTAGTGCCGAACGGGCAAGGCCGGTGAGGCCTGTTGGTATGGCATGCCTGCTTCCGCGTGGCGATGCCCAAGGGTGTAGGCGTAATAGGGATTCCGGTTAAGGAGGGTTTTTAGTTTTTGGGGGTGCCAAAGTAGAAGTGGCTTGGAGCATTACCAAGGTCCTCGCGCCGATCGTCGGCTATAACCTTTGTTCCATCGAAGGGAGTTTTCAACAACCGGGCTCGTCAGGCCGCTCAGCGGCCGTAATCCATCGACCGTGGCCCTGGCGTTCAATCGGAGGCCGTACAACCTGAACAGATCATAAGGAGAGTCAGAGCTGCCGATTCACTTCGGTGCTCCCTCCGAGCAAGGTGCTGCAGGCAGTTGGGAACACCTTCTCATCATCGGCCACCATGCAATCATCTCTCGTCCGTAAGTAATCAAGGAAGCGGATAAGGAAGAGCCGTCCAAGCTCACGGCGCAAATACCTTCGCCACCCATGGAGCCTTTCATCGTCAGCGCGCGCAAGTACCGTCCGGAGACCTTCGATACCGTGGTGGGCCAGGAGGCGGTGACCGCCACGCTGATGAATGCCATCCGCACCAAGCACCTGGCATCGGCTTTCCTCTTCACCGGCCCGCGCGGCGTGGGCAAGACCACCTGCGCGCGCATCCTGGCGCGCACCATCAATTGCGAGAACCTCAACGAGGACCTCACCACTTGCGGCAGCTGCGCCCCATGCAGGACCTTCCAGGAAGGGCACAGCCTGAGCATCTTCGAGCTCGATGCCGCCAGCAACAACAGCGTCGACGACATCCGCAACCTGATCCTGCAGGTGAGCATCGCCCCGCAGGTGGGCGAGAAGAAGGTGTACATCATCGACGAGGTGCACATGCTCAGCTCCGCGGCCTTCAACGCTTTCCTGAAGACTCTGGAGGAGCCGCCGCCCTATGCCATCTTCATCCTGGCCACCACCGAGAAGCATAAGATCCTGCCCACGATCCTGAGCCGTTGCCAGGTCTTCGACTTCCGCCGCATCGGCATCGTCGATATCGCCAAGCACCTGGCCGGCATCGCGAAGAACGAAGGCATCGAGGCCGAGCCGCAAGCGCTGCACCTGATCGCCCAGAAGGCCGATGGCGGCCTGCGCGACGCGCTCAGCATCTTCGATCAGCTGGTCAGCTTCGCCGGGCGCCGCCTCACCTACCAGACGGCCCGTGCCAACCTGAACGTGCTCGACCACGAGCATTACTTCAGCATCACGGACAGCCTGGTGAAGGGCGACCTGCCCGCGGCGCTGGTGGAGTACAACACGATCCTGCAGAACGGCTTCGACGGCCACCTCTTCGTGACCGGATTGGCGCGCCACTTCCGCGACCTGCTCGTGAGCCAGGATGCGCGCACCCTGCCGCTGCTCGAAGTGAGCGAGGACCTGGTGGCGCGCTATGGCGAACAGGCCCAAGCCACGCCGCGCGATCTTCTGCTGCGGGGCCTTGACCGCTTGGCCCAATGCGATGCGCAGTACAAGCAGAGCAAGGAGCCGCGCATGCTGGTGGAGCTCACCCTGATGCAGCTATGCCGATTGAATGCGCCCACGTTCTCGGCTGCCGAGGCGCCCATGGCTGAAAAAAAAAGCCCTGACCTAGGCGGTGCGCCAGAGAAGCCGGCGCCCGTTCCGGCCGCGCCTCCACCGCCCTTGGCCGCCGCAGTGGTTGCCGAGCCCAAGCCATCTGCCGCGGCCGATGGCTATGTTCCCAAGCGCCGGCTCGTGCGCGACCACGTGAGCATCAATCCCGTGGCCGCCGCGCAGCCCTCACCTGCTGAAGCCGCTGTGGCCGATACCGACGAGGGGCCCGCGCTGCCCAGCGCTGCCAAGGAGGTGAACCAAGCACTGCTCCAGCGCGTGTGGAGCGACTATGCCTTAGCGCGGAAACGCGAAGGCAAGAACAGCCTGCACGCCACCCTCGCCGCTCACGAGCCGATGGCTTCAGGACCCAGCCTGGTGAGCTTCGCGATCGTGAACGACGTGCAGGAGAAGTACCTGCGCGAGGAGAAGCCTGTGCTGCTCGCGCACTTGCGCCGCGAGCTGAATGATCCCGTGCTGCAGCTCGAAGTAGTGAAGGAGACGGTAGTGGTGCGCCCGCGGTACACGAAGCTCGACAAGTTCACCATCATGGCCGAACGGAATCCCGCTCTGCTGAAGTTGAAGTCGGAGCTGGACCTCGATCTGATGTAGGGCGCGCAAGGCTTGAAGGTGCGGCGCCGAATGCGGCATGTTGGCTGCGCCTCGCTGGAAGCGGGGCTCGCAAGGACCGGATGGTCCTGAAGGGGCGGGAACAAGCCCTCAGATCAGCGCCAGAGCGTCCTCTTCCTCGGCGACGGCCTCGGCCTCGTCGGTGATGCGCGAGGCGTCCTGCTGGTGCATGTAGATGCTCCACTCGCCGTTGGCGTATTCGAGGGCGCTCATGTGCTCGATCCAATCGCCGCTGTTCATGTAGCGCACGCTGCCTTGCGCATTGCTGATGGTGCGCAGCTGCGGCTGGTGGATGTGCCCGCAGGCCACGTACTGAAAACCTTCGTGGATGGCCACCTCGGCGGCGGTCTCCTCGAAATCGCTGATGTAGGCCACGGCGCGCTTCACGCTCCTCTTGATGCGCGCGCTGAAGCTCATGCGCGGCCTTCCGAAGAAGGTGAGCACGCGGTTCACCAGGTCGTTGATGCGGATGAGCCCGTCGTAGCCTGCGCCTCCGAGCTTGGCGATCCACTTCGCGTGGCGCGTGCTGGCGTCGAAGATGTCGCCGTGGAAGAACCAGTAGCGCTCGCCATCGAGCTCAAGCTCCAGGCGATCGATGAGCTGGAGATTGCCGAACTGCGCAGGGCTGTAGCGTCGCAGGGCCTCGTCGTGGTTTCCGGTGAGGTAGTACACGGGAACCTTGGCGGCGAGCTTCATCAAGCGCTTCAGCACCTTCATGTGACTGGCCGGGAAGTAGCTCTTCTTGAATTGCCAGATGTCGATGATGTCGCCGTTCAGCACCACCATGCGCGGGCGGACGCTGCGGAGATAGTGGAGCAGTTCCTCCGCCCGGCTTCCGTACGTGCCCAGATGCAGGTCGGAGAGCACGAGCACGTCAATGGGTCGCTTCATGGGTGCGTTTTATCCGCGGCGAAGCTGAGGCGGTGATGTGGCGGCAGGGTGAAGCCGATGTGAAGGGAAGCGTCTTCGTCAACAGGCGGTGTTGGCGGCGACCGACCTTTGCGGCATGGAAAGGCTGACCATCGTGCTCGGCGCAAGCGAGAAACCGGATCGCTACTCGAACATGGCCGCCCGCCGATTGATGGCTTACGGGCACGCAGTGCTATGCATCGGCAGGCGGCCCGGCCGCATCGGCGAACTGCCGATCCGCACGGAGATCCCGGAAGGCACGCGTGCCCATACGGTGACCATGTACCTCTCGGCAGCGAACCAATCGGAATGGCGCGAGCGCTTGCTGGCCCTGAAGCCGAAGCGCGTGATCTTCAATCCGGGAGCGGAGAATCCGGTTCTCGCGCGGGAGCTGGAAGGAGTCGGGACGGAAGCAGTGGAAGCCTGCACGCTGGTGTTGCTGGCCACCGGGGAGTACTGAGGTTGAGGGCTGCCGGACCCTGCGGCCATTGAACGCCCCCTTCACTCCAAGCCCAGCACGCGCTTCGGGTACTCGAACCAAACGAGCGTGCCGAGGTCGTGGCCGATCTCCTTCCAAGAGCCGGCAACGAAGTCGATGCGCACCATGCCGCAGGTGGGCAGCTCTCCCACGTTATCCCCGCAGAAGTGATCCACAGCGGTTGAGAATCCGGGGTTGTGCCCGAAGAGCATGACGCGCTCCGCCCCATCGGGCAAGGCGGCCACCACATCCGAGATGCCCTTCACGGAGGCATGGTAAAGCCGGGGCTCGAGCATGAACTGCCCTGGCTGCATTGCGAGTTCCTTAGCGAAGAAGCGCGCGGTGGACTGCGCCCGGTTGGCATCGCTGCTCACGATCAGCTGCGGCTGTTCGCCGCGCTCCTTGAAATGGCGCGCCATCGCTGGGGCATCACGCAAGCCGCGGTCATTCAGCGGACGCTCATGATCGCTTTGCCCGGGATCGGCCCAGGAGCTCTTGGCGTGGCGGCAGAGGTAAAGGGTGCGCACTGGCGGTTGGGGGTTGAGGTTGCTGGTGGTTGAAGGTCGGCTGCCCTTCCAGTCCCGCTGTGCAGGCTGCCTCGCATGCGGCTCCGTTGCCAGCCACGCCTCGAAGACGGGGCGCAAGGAAGGATAGCTGCCTGCGATGATCATGGGCAGTTCTTCTCGCGCGGCCCAGTGCGCTTCGTCGATGTCCTCTTCGTGCTGCGCGATGAGCGGCTCAGCCGATGAGCCCTGCATGCGGTACCAGCGCGTGCGTTTCAGGCAGGCCCTTCCCTTCTCCGTATAGGTGTGCCAGGTATCGGGCAGTTCGCCGACGATCCGAAGCGTGCGCAAGCCGCATTCCTCCTGCACCTCGCGAATGGCGGCAGCAGGGCTCTCTTCATCGGCGTCGAGCTTGCCCTTGGGCAGGTCCCAGTGCCCCCGCCGATGGATCACGAGCAAGCGGCCACGTTCATCCTGCACCGCGCCGCCCGCCGCTTCAACAAGGCGATGCTGCGCCATGAAGGACTCCCACGCGTCGAAGCCGTTGGCGCTGAATAGCATCAGGCCTTGCACTTCGGGCCTGGCCATGGCATCGAGTGCATGCTGCAGCTCTTCGCGATTGCGCGCATTCACCAGGAGCCAGTGCTCGCGCACGGCCATATCGGGCGCCGCTGTGGATATCTCCACCGGCTTCCCTCCCACCCACACCGCATACTTTCGCCGCATGGCATCCCCCCTCGATCCTTCGTTGAAAGTCGCAGAGTTCCTGCTGCAGATCAAGGCCGTCAAACTTAGTCCGAAGAAGCCCTTCACCTGGGCCAGCGGGTGGAAGAGCCCGATTTACTGCGACAACCGCAAGACGCTCTCCTACCCGGCCGTGCGCACCTACATCCGGCAGCAGTTCGTGCATGTGATCAACAGCGAGTTCGGCCGGCCTGACATGATCGCGGGCGTGGCCACCGGCGGCATCGCGCATGGTGCATTGGTGGCGCATGACCTGGGCCTGCCCTTCATCTATGTGCGCAGCGGCGCCAAGGAGCATGGCATGAAGAACCAAGTGGAAGGCGACCTCACGGTGGGCCGCAATGTGGTGGTGGTGGAGGACCTGGTGAGCACCGGGCAGAGCAGCCTCAACGCGGTGGAAGCCTTGCGCGCCGAAGGCTGCGAGGTGAAGGGCATGGTGTCGATCTTCACCTATGGCTTCGATGAGGCGGCCAAGGCTTTCGCCAAGGCGAAGGTCCACTTGCACTCCCTCACCAACTACAGCATCCTGGTGGATCAGGCGCTTCGCGATGAGTACATCACGGAGAAGGACTTGCTGCCGTTGAACGAGTGGCGGAAGGATCCGGCCAATTGGGGCGTTGTGAAGGCGTGATCGAGAAACCGAACAGGCAATGGGACCGCTTCGCCTGCCCTGCTTAGTAGGGCCAGCGCTCGGTGACCATGGCGCAATGAGACGAACGAGATGACCACGATCGAGAGCAAGAAGGTTGAGATCCGGAAGCCGGCCGCAGAGCTGCATGCCTTCCTGCTGGATATGAACAACTTCGAGCAGCTGCTGCCAACGAGCCGCATCAGCGAATGGCAGAGCGACGGCAAGAGCTGCTCCTTCAAGGTGCAAGGCGCGGCCAGCATCGGCCTCGCGCTCGACGGCGGCGAGTCCCCTTCACTCGTGAAGATGAAGGCCACCGAGCGCAGCCCATTCCCGTTCACGCTCGATGTGCACTTGCAGGAAACGAATGGCACCACCACCCTGCACCAGGTCTTCAACGCGGACCTCAACCCCTTCATCAAGATGATGGTGGAGAAGCCGCTGGGGAACCTCTTCGATCACATCGCGGATCGCATGAAGGCGATTCACGGTCAGGGCTGACAAAGGGTCTCCCTCGCCTGCAACGGGCACTGCGCCCGATCTCCCTTCATTCCCTATTCCCTGAAGAAGCGCGCGCTGCCAAGCTTGCCTTGTTCGCCGTTAACGATGACGGTGTATGCGCCGGGCACGGTGACTTCGCTGAGGCTGATGCGGAGGCGTTGCTCCCCTGGAGCCTGCCAAGCGCCGTTGAAGGGAACCTGAACGGTGCGTCCTTGCGCATCGACCAGCGCGATGGTGATGCGTTCACCGCGCTTCAGGGCGTAGCGGATCTCCAAGGCATCATTGGCGGGGTTCGGGACCAGTTGCAGCCCCGTGGCATCCATGTCAACTTCCTCGAGCCCGATGTTCACGCCGGCGTGGAACCGAGCCACGATGTAGTTGTTCTGTGCCCCGCCCTGCACGGCTTGGCCGCCCGCGAGCAACTTGCCATCGGCCTGCACTGCTGCAGCATAGCCGAAGGCATTGCCCCCGCCCGCATTCACGATGGTGCTGCCGTCGCCGCTGAAGCCCGTATCGAGCGTACCGATGGCGGTGAAGACGGTCACGAACATGCTCAGCGCGGTGTTGCCCACCGCTGCGATGCGGCCATCTTGGAGCAGTGCCACTGAACGCGCGAAGCACGATGCGCTGAATTCGTTCAGGGCAAGGCCCGCCGTTCCGAAGCTCGGATCCAAGGCACCTGCAGCGGTGTAGCGGGCCACAGCGAGGCCGGCCGCTGCGCCGTTGATCACCATGCCTGCGGCCACCAAGCGGCCATCGGGCTGCAGGGCCAGTGCGTAGGCCCAGTCCGTTGAAGGACCGAAGGCGGAGACCACCGTGCCATTGGTGCCGAAGGCGGCATCGAGCTGTCCGTCCGCGGTGAAGCGCGCGAGCAGGAAGTCGCTGTCGACGGACGCGTTGCCGGTCTGGCCGGCGATCACGATCCTGCCATCGGGTTGCAGGACCATCGCGCTCGCACGGTTATCGACCGCGCCGATGTCGAGCTTGGCGACACCCGTTGCATTGAAGGTGGCATCGAGAGCTCCTGCTGCGGTATAACGGACCACAACCGCATCATAATCAACAGAGCCTTTGGCTGCGCCGGCAACCACGATGCGGCCGTCGGGCTGTATGGCCACGCCATAGTAACTGTCGTCGGTTCCTGGTGCGAGGTCATCTACCTGGATGCCATCGCTGCTGAAGGTCTGATCGAGCGTGCCGTTGGAGTTGTAGCGCAGCACCGCCGCGCGGTAGCCGTTGCCCGCGTAGCTCCGTCCCACCGCGACGATCTTGCCATCGGGCTGCAAGGCCAGCGCGTAGAAGGTCTCATCGAGACTGGGGGGCGCGCCCACTTGCGTGGCCACGCGACCGGCGGAGCCGAAAGTGGCATCGAGCGTCCCATCGGGCATGAGGCGCGCCAGGCCGAATTTGGTCCCGTTGCCTTGATGCGAACCGCCACCGACGAGGATGCGGCCATCGGGCTGCACCAGGATGCAACTACCACGGTCGTCGTGATTCGAGGCGAAGTCGATGGCGGCGACCCCATCGCCGCTGAAGGTGAGGTCCGGATCGCCGGATACCTGGGCGGAAAGCGGAAGCGCCGAGAGGATCAGCAGACTTGCAAGGGTAGAATGTGCGCGCATGTGCATGGGTTGATCGTCGCGAAGGAAACCGAAAGCGGGTTATGAAATGCGGCCGGCTGCGTTTGATCACAGAATCGCCTGCTGGATTGAACACGCGTGCAATGGAACAGTTCGCTGCAGGACCAGCGGACAAGTGATCCTGAAGCGCTTCGCGCAACCGATGTCATCGGCATCGGGAAATCCGGGCTCGATCCGATCCTTATTCACCAACCAAACGGTCACCTCGCCGACCTTCCTTGCCATCCCTCCCCCCCTTTACCTTCGGCGCCCCCCGGCCCGCCGGGCATCCCGATGCGAACCCTAGCCTTCCCCATCGCCCTCATGCTCGCAGCAACCGCCACCGCGCAGCGCAGCGCCATCGCCTACACCGAATTCGACCTCGACAACGGATTGCACGTGATCCTCCACGAGGACCGCAGCACGCCCATCGTGTGCGTGAGCGTGATGTACCACGTGGGCAGCAAGAACGAGGATCCGACGCGGCGCGGCTTCGCCCACTTCTTCGAGCACCTGCTATTCGAGGGCAGCGCCAACATCGGCCGCGGCGAATTCAGCAAGCATGTGGAGAAGGCGGGCGGCGTGCTCAACGCCAATACCACCGCTGACCGCACCTACTACTACGAAGTGCTGCCCAGCAACCAGCTCGAGCTCGGCCTCTGGCTCGAGAGCGAGCGCATGCTGCACGCCAAGGTGGACCAGAAGGGCGTGGACACGCAGCGCGAAGTGGTGAAGGAGGAGCGCCGCCAGCGCTATGAGAACCAGCCCTACGGCACCATCCTGCTCGAGGTGCTCGACCGCGCATACAGCACGCACCCTTACAAGTGGCCCACCATCGGCTTCATGGAAGACCTGAATGCCGCGAGCGAAGCCGACTACCTGGCTTTCTACAAGAAGTTCTACGTGCCCAACAACGCCACGCTGGTAGTGGCCGGCGACATCGACCCGGCGAATGCGAAGGCGCTGGTGACCAAGTATTTCGCCGAGATCCCGCGCGGCGCTGCGGTGACGCAGCCCGACGTGAAGGACCCGGGCCCGACGACGGAAGTGCGCGCGGTGATCAACGACCGCATCCAACTGCCTGCGGTGGTGCTCGGATACAGGATCCCGCCCACCGGCGCATCGGACTATTATGCCGTCGACCTCGTGAACCGCCTCTTGAGCAACGGCAATAGCAGCCGATTGAACAGATCGCTCAAGGACGAGCAGCAGAAAGCCGTTGGCACGGGCGCATTCAGCCTTCCCTTCGAGCAGGGCGGATTAGCCATCCTCTACGCCATCGCCAACATGGGTGTTGAGGCGAACGCGCTGGAACAGGCCATGACCGCCGAGGTGCGCCGCATCCAGGCCGATGGGGTCCCCAAGGCCGAATTCGACAAGCTGATGGCGCAGCTGGAGACCGAGCTCGTGAACGACCGCAGCCGCATCGCCGGCATCGCCAGTGACCTTGCGCGCTGCCACCAGCTCATGGGCGACACCAGGTTGGTGAACACCGAGATCGACCGCTACCTCGCGCTCACGCCCGCCGACCTGAAGCGCGCCGCGCAGACCTACTTCACCGAACAGGCCCGGGTGGTGCTGCACTACCTGCCCGCCGGACAGAAACAACCATGAACCGCCGTATGAAGCCCATCGCCGCACGCACCGGCCTCTGCGCCGGACTTATCCTCCTTACCGCATCGATGAACGCACAGATCAACCGCAGCACGCCCCCCGCCCCTTCCGCGCCTCCGCAGGTGAACCTGGCCCAGCATGCCTTCTTCACCTTGCCCAATGGCCTCCGAGTGATCGTGGTGGAGAACCACAAGCTTCCGAAGGTGGATGTGCAGCTGCGCTTCGATCACGCTCCGATAAGCCAAGGTGATAGAGCCGGCTTCATCGACCTCTTCGGCGAATTGCTCGAGGCCGGTACCATCAAGCGCAACAAGGCCGAGATCGATGAGCTGGTGGACAGCCATGGCGCGAGCCTGAGCACCAGTTCCGAAGGGCTGTATGCCAGCATGCTGAAGAAGCACCTCGTCCCGATGATGGAGCTGATCTCCGAGGTGGTCACTTCGCCCGCCTTCCCGGCCTCCGAGCTCGAGAAAGCGCGCAGGCGATCGCTCAGCGGCGTGGAGCAGCGCAAGGACGACCCTGCGGCGATCAGTGAGACCGTGGGCCGTGCCATGACATTCGGCCGCTCGCACCCCTACGGCGAAGTGACCACCGAAGCCAGCCTGCGCAAAGTCGATCGCGAGCAGATCGTGGCCTATCACGCCAAGTTCTTCCGTCCGGAGAACGGCTACCTCGTCTTCGTCGGCGATATCACGGAGAAGGAAGCCAAGGCCCTGGCCAAGGATCGCTTCGGCAAATGGGAGCCCGCGCCGGTCTACACCGTTGTGGCGGACGATGGCACCGAGAGCCTCCCCGGTATCGGCCCCATCCGCTTCCTCAAAGAGCCCAAGGCGCCGAGCGGGCCTCGCCGCGTGGTGCTGGTGGATCGTTCGGGCGCCGCGCAATCGGTGATCCGCGTGAGCTTCCCGCTCAACTTCCATCCGAAGGACCTGCGCGCCCTGCCCGCCCAGGTGATGAACACGATCCTCGGCGGCGGCGTGTTCAATGCGCGCCTGATGCAGAACCTGCGCGAGGACAAGGGCTGGACCTATGGCAGCTACTCCACACTGGAGAGCGACCGCTTCAATGGGCACTTCCACACCACGGCCAATGTGCGCACCGCCGTCACCGACAGCGCCATCGCCGAAACACTGAAGGAGGTTGAGCGCATGCGCATGGAGCGGGTCACCGCCGAGGAACTCGACCTGGCCAAGCGCTACATGGCCGGCAGCTTCGCGCGCAGCCTTGAGGATCCGCGCACCGTGGCCCGCTTCGCCATGAACACCTACCTGAACGAATTGCCGAAGGACCACTACGCGACTTACCTGCAACGCTTGGAAGCCGTTACTGCCGATGATGTGCAGGCCGCTGCGGAGGCGTTCCTGCATCCGGACAATGCGGTGATCATGGTGGTAGGCGATAAGCGCAAGCTGCTCGCGAAGCTCGAAGCGCTGAGCTGGTCGACCAACCCGAAGGTGATCGAGCTCGATCACAATGCCGAGCGCTACGTGGAGCAGTTCGAGCGCGTCACCGGCATCACAGCGCAGGATGTGATCGAGCGGCACCTTGCTGCGATCGGCGGCCGCGAAGCCATCGGCCGCATCGCCGACCTGCGCATGGACATCGAAGCAGAGATGATGGGCGTGCCTGTTGAGATCACCCAGTGGTATGGTCCCGATGGGCTCTTCCGATCGGTGGCCAAGAGCAACGGCGCGATCCTGCAGGAAGAGGCCTTCGATGGCGAGCGCGCCGTGCGCCGCAGCCCTATGGGCGAACAAGAACTCGAGGACCGCGACCTTGGCAACCTGCGCTTCAATGGACACCCTGTGCCTGAAGCGCAATATGCCCGCACCACGGAACGCGTGATGCTCGCCGGCCGCACGCAGGTCGATGGAAAGCCGGTGCTGAAACTGGTGGCCATTTTACCCGATGGCGGAAGCGTGGGCGATTACTACGACGAGGCCACCTGGCTCAAGCTGCGCCGCGTGGAGGAGAAGCAGATGGACGACCGCAGCTATACCATCGTCACCGACTATAGCGACCTCCAGGCCAGCGGCGGCGTGATGTTCCCGCGCCGCATCGTGCAGATGGGCGGCCCCAGCGGCGATGTGACCCTCATCGTGAAGGCCATCACCATCAACTCCGACCTGAAGCCGGCCTTCTTCGCCACCAACCTGCCCGAACGCAAAGAAGTGCCCTACGTGGAACCCGGTGAAGAAAGCCCGGCAGAGAGCGAACCGAAACCAGAGGACTGATCCGCGCCGGCCCCTCCGCTGGCCGCGATTCTACTTCATCCCCCGCTGCTTCTGGATCGCCTCATAGGCCTCCTGCACCTTCTTGAATTTCTCATTCGCCGCCTTCTGCACCTCATCGCCGAGCTGCGCCACCTTGTCCGGGTGGTACTTCATGGCCATGCGGCGGTAGGCCTTCTTCACTTCTTCGTCGGTGGCGGTGAGCAATCAATTCCAATCACCTGCGCCTGTACACCCGCACATAGTCCACAACCATGGCCGCTGGCAGATCTTGAATATCCAGGTCCTGGCCCGCTGGCGATGTGAATAGCCTCCGCTTCACAGCCAAGCTCAAGATAACCGACACATGGGCATCCTGTGCTGGAAACGCTTGGTTCTGCACATAGATACCTGGCGGAGCGTTGCACGTGGTCACGGGGCGGTTCAGGACATCGTAGAGACGACTCGAGCGATGGATCAACACATCATCGATGTAGAAGTCGACGAACCAGACATCCCAATCCACACGATAAACGTGGAAGTCATCGGCCAAGTCATCTAGCTCCCGATTGCCTGATTCACTTGCCTCTTTCCCATTGCAAGGCTCATTGTACCGATGCAAGGCATAGTGGTATTCGCTTGATGGCCTTGCCATCACCTCCAAGATGTCGATCTCAACGCAATTCGGTCCACCACCAAAGAGCCAGAAAGCCGGCCAGAGATGCTTGCCCCCGCTCTTTGGGACTTTGAGCCTGCTCTCAAATCGACCTCTCGTAAAAGACTGGCGACTATGAAGTACGCCTGATGTGTATACCGAAGACGCGCCATACCAGAACGCCCTGTCGCCTTTACGTGCCAAAATGTTCAGAAACCCATCGCCGGTGACGAATACATTGCTATCCGCATTGACTGTGAGCACATCCGGCCATCCATGCACGCGGCTCTCGTAGCACTCATCGGAATGGAAGCAATAAGGATAGTGCGTGAGCCATCGATCCGAATCTACTCCCTCACCAGCGAATTCCTCCTCGAATACGAGGTCCCATGCACCGTGGGCACAGAGATCACCTTCCTCGACAGCAACAAGCTTGTGGCGCAGTGGATCGGAGTAGGGTTGTCCATTGCAATCCCATGCTACAAGCAAGGCGCAGCACATGAAGCTGGATATCCGTGCCTCCATTACACACCACTTTGATGGGGCACCTTTCGAAGCGCGTCGAAGAGGCCGATCATCGCGGCGAAGGGAATCGCCCAAGCCAACTTGATCCCGAAACGATCAGCGACAGTGACCAGACCCGCATTCACAGCAGAATTGAGCATGCATGCTGCGAGCAGGAATGCGATCATCAACCAGGTCGCCCTTCCAATCCGAACTCGAAGCCGCTGCAGCGCTGCCAATAGAACCAATGCAGCCAGCCCAATCACGACGCCCGCCTCATGGACAATCCGCCAAGTGGGCATAGCGGCCTCGAACTCATCCCTGTTCATTTGCCGGGCCTGTGAATACGCGTTGGCATCCATGGGCACGTGGCGCACCAAGCGCTCGTGCAGCAGGGTACCCGGACCGAAAGCCCCATTTCCATCGCCTGGCGCGAACCGAGTGAGTTGAATCGCTATAGATCTCAAGGTTGCGCGCCCCTCCGCCATCAGGAGCTCGGGGTCTGTCATCATAGTTGACCGAATGCGGCCAAACTCCGATTCCATTATTGACCGATCGGTATAAAGCGATTGCGGTGAGTCTTTCGCCCAGAGGAACGAATCAGCGCTGGCCGGTATGCTTCCTCGCCGGCTGCAAAGTGCGACCGGATCAGTATCGCAATACTTCTCCAGATACTGCTGCAGAACTCCGTGCTCCGCCATGCGTGCCGCATAGAATGTATTCTTCGATTTCGCCAGTGAAGGCCCCATTGGTGCGGTGCCAGCAACGGCAATGAGCACCAGGAGCGTGATGCGCTTCCATGAAGGGTGCACACTTGATCGCCCGAACAGCTTCAGCAGCACGGCGATCGTCAGGACCATCGCCGTCAGCCCGATGTGCGACATGTGCATGGCGTAACTGACCAGGAGAAGCGCGCTATACCCTAAGATTTCCTTCCGCGATAGGTTATTGGACCATAGCAGCAGATACACGGTGCAAAGCAGGATCGGCGTGAAGACGTCGGTAATCAGCTGGCCCGCGCTGAAGGGCAGGCCGGTCACGAGCGCTATCCACATGATGGCCCCAACGCGCGACCATGCGCCGGTCCAACCCACCTCCTTCAGCAGTCGATGAAGGACGACTGCCAGAAGCAGTGCTTGCACCAGCACCGCAGTCCACAGCGTGACGCCATTCAGGCTGAACAGCCGCAAGAAAACACCATAAGTGATGGGTCGATCGATCGGGGTATCCAACACGAATCCCGACGAGAGATAAGTGGAGGTATCGGAATAAACCAACGGGTAACCGTTCCATATGGCCACCCACAGCAACGCTACGGTGGAGACTACGGTTGCAAGCGCATTCGCCACCTGACCGTTTCTGCCAAAGGTCATGCGTCAAGTTTACGCCAAGACTACTTCATCCCCCGCTGCTTCTGGATCGCCTCATAGGCCTCCTGCACCTTCTTGAACTTCTCGTTCGCCGCCTTCTGCACCTCATCGCCGAGCTGCGCCACCTTGTCCGGGTGGTACTTCATGGCCATGCGGCGGTAGGCCTTCTTCACTTCTTCGTCGGTGGCGGTGCGCTCGATCTCCAGCACCGCGTACGCCGCGCCGGGATCGGCGGTGCGGAACATGGCGCTCAATGAGCCGAGGTCCTTCTCGCTGATGCCGAGCTCGTGCGCGATGGAGCGCAGCAAGCCGATCTCGCCGCGGTGCACCTCGCCATCGGCATGCGCCAAGCCGATGAGGTAATGCAGGAGCTGCAAGCGCACGGGATGCGGCATGTTATGCCGCACCTGCGCGCACACCTCATGCACCGGGATCTCCTGCTTGAGAGCATCGCGCAGCAGCACGAGCAGCTCACCGGCCTGCTGCGCGCCGAACTGCTGCATGAAGAAGCGCCGCACGTGATCGAGCTCGCGCTGGGTCACCTTGCCATCGGCTTTCATGAGCGCTGCGGTGAGCACCACCAGGCTCATGGCCAGGTCACCAGCGGTGGTGGCATGGGCGCGCGGCGGAGGCTGGGCGGCCTGCTGGTCGGCGCCACCGCTCATGTGGTCCATCATCGCACCGATGGCGAAGCCGAGTATGCCGCCGATGGGGCCGCCGAAGGCCCAACCGAGCCCACCACCGATCCATTTGCTGAAAGCCATTGCGCGAATTGAGGTCGGCAAAGATGACGGTTGGGCCCTGCTGGGCCAGCGAACTGATGCACGAGCGGCTACTGCGCTGGCTGCCCGGCTTCAGCGAGCACTACGCGATACCGCAACTGCACATCAGACCACACCGTCGCATTCCCTGCCGTGCGCGCATCGCGCATCGGCGATGGATCGCTCCAATCGCCGGGTTCAGGTGTTTCAGGCAAGGGCAGGTCGAATGCGAGCCAGGTATCCTCCTCGATATGGAAGCTCAAGACGCGCGCACTCGAACGGGTGTTCAGATCCGCCCTGGCCAGCACGAACATGAAGCCCTCCTCTTCCCGGAACTTCGATCGATCGATGATCGCGTAGCCGTTGTCCTTCGGACCCGCATACAGGCTCATGCGGATCTGATCGGGCTCGCGCGATCGTTCCGTGATCCGCTCCAGCGGCACGCGCACCTCCACCTCCAAGGCGAGCAATCCGCCTTGGTGCTTCAAGGGGCGTGGAATGGAGAGCAGGCTGAGCCCCGCGATGCCGAAGAGCGCCACCTGACCCAAGAGCACCGATAGCCCGGCGGCTTTCCAGAATTGGGCCCAATCCGTAGCGCCCACGAGCTTGGTGCCGAGCAGCCCCAGCATGAAGCCGCCAAGGAAGCCCGCAGGAATGAAGAGGAAGACGACCGCATAGCCGCGCTTGCCCTCGAAGTCGCTCACGCCGTGCAGGCCCGTGACCTTGTCCGCCACGAACGCGGTAACGAATGCGGTGACCAATGCGGTGAGCAGGGCGACAACGAGGGCGATCTTCCAGGACATGCGGCGCGGTGCCGGTGAAGATCGCATCTTCGACGCATTCGTGCGCGAACAGCTAGGGCATGGAAAAGGTCACCATCACGGAGGAAGGTCGCTCCGGCTCCGTGTTCTATGAATCCGAAGGCCGCCGCATCTCCGGCTGGTGGGAGTTCGCTGGAGGCGATGCCGTGGCGATCGTGTACATCGGCAATGCCAGCGAGTGGCGGCATGGCCACCCCTGGGCGGTTGGTCAACGAGCGGGGATCATGCGCTTCATCGCGGATGAGGTGATCCGGCAGAAGGCCAGCAGCTGCAAGGCCGAGATCGATGAAGAAGGCGGATGGATCACCCTGAAGCGGTAGAACGCAGCGCATGAGCAACGCAACGAGCGAACAGGAAGCCGCCGCCGCGTGGTATAGGCGGTACAAGAAGCTCCGCTTCAAGCTCGCGCTATTCGTGGCCGTTGCGGCCCTCATCTTCGGCACTGTGATGTGGTTCGGGAAGAAGGTCCTCTCCGTGGCCCCCGCGAGCGGAGTTCCACTGGGCGAATGCGTGCGCACCGAGAATCACATCGGTTCGCTCATCCAAGCGACCGACCCACACCTGCCCGAGATCAGCGGCCGCGGCGGCAACACCACCACGAGCATCAGCATCCTGCTCATTCCGCTGGATGGGAGCGAGCCGAAGAAGATCGTGATCGCCGAGGGGCTCACGCCGAACCAGTACGCCCTGGCGAAGATCCTCGGCAGCGATGGACAGGTCCTGTGGTTCGACGTCAATGGGATCGGCGGCGTGGGCCTGAAGCGCATGCAGCTATTGAAGCCCGCCGAAGTGCGCGACCCTTACGTTCCGAAGCCCGCGTGGCCCTTTGCGATCAGCCCCGACACCTACCTCTCCGCCGGTTTCATCGTGGCGCCCGGGCAATGGCTCGGGCTCCATTCTGAAGAGGAGCTGTTGGGCGAATTCGCTCCGAAGAAGTTCGTGCGACGGGTGGTCTCCCAGGAGAACCGGAAGCAGATGCGCCGCTTCCATCGCGGTGAACTCGAATCACCGGTGGAGGAGAAGTACCATCGCATCGAATCCATGGCTCCCCTAGGCGATGACGAATATTTCAATGCGGCCTTCCTGCGCATGGACGATGAAGCGGAACCGCTTCGCCTCACCGGTCCCGATGGCGCGCTCATGATCCACACCTCAGGGCCGGGGCTGAAAGGCACCGCGATCATCTCGCGGGTCGATCTCAGCGGCAAGGTGACCTGGTCCGTGGATACCGGCATCGATCGCTTCAAGCTCGCGCAGATCCTGCCGGGCAAGGATTCGTTCGCCTTCGTGGGTACGCGGCCTGCGGTGCCGAACAAGCTCAGCGAGCCGCTGGTGGTGATCGTTGAGAACACGACGGGGAAGGCGATCGGGCATTCGCTCTGGCGCTAGGGGAACCCTTCTAAAGACCCGCCCTTTACTTTCGGTGCATGCAAGCGACCGAGGCCCCCTACCGCCAGCGCGTCACTTTCCGCTGGGCCGATATCGACGCCAACTTCCATGTACGTCACTCGGTGTACTACGACCTGGGCTCACAGCAGCGCATCCATGCCCTTTCCGCCAACGGCCTCACCATGCGCCATATGCAGCAGGGCAGCTTCGGTCCGGTGATCTTCCGCGAGGAATGCCGCTTCCTGAAGGAGATCAAGCCCGAGGATGAGGTCGATATCGTGGTCGGGGTGAAGGGCCTGAGCAAGGACTACCGGAAGTTCATCTTCCAGCACGCATTCATGCGCGGGGAAGAGCTGTGCGCCATGGTGCAGGTGGAAGGCGCCTGGTTCAACAGCACGCAACGGAAGATCGACGTGCCGCCGCAGTTGGTGGTGGATGCGGTGAACGACTTTCCGAAAGCCGATGATTTCGCGTGGATGGAACAGGGCGTCCGCTGATCATGCGCCGACTCCGGAAAGCCCGAACTTCGGCTGGCACAACCCGCGAGGCCATGCTGCTCCGACTGGTCCCTTCCTTCGCACTCGCCGTTTCCCTCCATAGTGCTGCTTGCCAGAGCCCGCCATGGGAACGCCCACTGATGCAAGCGTGGTCGAGCGATGGCATCATCTTCTCCTCGCCCGCGATCTTCCAGGATTCCTCCGGAGTGCCCTCGGTGATCCGCTGGCGCGGCGACACGCTGATCGCTGCCTTCCAGTGGTTCCGTCAGCCCAACCCATCGCCATCGTGGGACCGCGTGGCCGTGAAGCTCTCCTACGATAACGGAGCCAATTGGACGGTGCCCGAACCGATCGTGATCAACGGCTTCCCTGCCACCTACCAGCGGCCTTTCGATCCCACGCTTGCGCTGCTCGGCGGCGACAGCTTGCGCATCTACTTCAGCAGCAGCGAAGGAATGCCTCCCATGGGCCTCGATTCCATGGTGAACACCTATTCAGCCGTGAGCACCGATGGCATCACCTATCAGTTCGAGCCGGGCGCGCGCGTGGATGTGCTGGACAACCGTGTGATCGATCCCGCCGTGATCCGCTTCGGGCCAGGCTGGCACTACGCCGCGCCCGCCGGTGCGCCGCAGGATGGCGCTTACCACTTCCTATCGCCCAATGGGATCGACTTCAACGCTGGGCCCTTGATCCCCTCCGATGCGATGCACAACTGGACCGGCAACTACATGGTGGAAAGCCCAACCGAGCTCCGCTTCTATGGCGCCGGGCAGAACGGCGTCTGGTACAACTCCTCGCCGAATGGCGGGCAATGGAACGGCTACGTGAGCACGAACATCATGGGCGGTGATCCAAGCGTGGTGAAGGTGGCGGACAACAGCTACCTGATGGTGTACGTTGGCCCGCCATACGCTACGGTTGCGGTTGATGAAAGCACCGATCCGCACCTGACAAGGGTGGCGCCCGTGCCCGCGCGCGACCGCCTGCGGATCCTGGGCCATGCGACCATCCGTCACTATCGCATCCGTTCGCTCACCGGGCAATGCGTGCAAGAAGGAGAACCGGTCGCCGGTGGGATCACGCTCGATGGGATCCCCGTAGGCGCTTATCTGCTGGAGCTGACCGATGCCGACGGAACGCGGATGGCCCTGCGGTTCGTGATCGAGTGAGCTTCGATCACCACCAGCACGATCTCGCCTACGGCATATACCAGGTAGCGGGTAAGGCGGTTCTCCTTCAGCAAACGCTGGCGGATGGAGTTGAAGATCCGGAGCATCAGTGTTGGTCCTTGGTTAGCTCCCGATCGATCATCGCGATCAGCTCATCGCTCAGCTTCAGCACCTGATTCAGCTGCCCGTTCATGGTGGAGAACTCCAGGAAAGCCATGAGGAATCCATTCTTCACGCGCACATCCGCGAAGTAGCGGTCGTAGTCCTCCCGGCGCAGCGTCACTTGCTTTTTCATGTGCAGGTCGATCATCGGCTGCATGTCCTTGAGCTCATAGAGCGGCTTGTAGATGACCTCCTCCGAGTCGAAGCGGAAATGATCCTCCTCCGCCTTGACCTTCTCCAACAGCTGCTCGAGCCTCAGCAGCCCGGCCTTCACGCTATCGTTCGTGAGCTGCGCGAGGCCTCCGGTGTTCAGCAGCTCCCTGAAGGTGAAGTTGATCGGGTAATAGCGCTGCCAGGCATAGATGGATATGCAATCCTCATTGAAGGCATTCCAATCCGTGATGCTGTCCCCTTCGATCTTCGCGATCACCCGTTCCGTCGCCCCGATGCAACCGCTGCGCACGGCGATGAAGTCCTTCACTTTCTCCTGGTTGGCGATCAAATCGGTCTTGATGTTCTCGAGGTACTTGACCTCGCGCGCACGGGCTTTCCGCAGGTCGTTGTTGTTGTTGATCTGCAACGCGATCAGGATCCCGATCACCACCAGCACGATCTCACCCACGACATAGACCAGGTAGCGGGTGAGGCGGTTCTCCTTCAGGAGCCGCTGGCGGATGATGTTGAAGATTCGGGGCATGGGGAGGGTTGGCGGTGAAGATGCAGAATCGGCTCTTTCCGCAGCCCATGCCATGGATACGGCAACAGGCAACGGGGCAAGGACGAATTACGCATGGCCACGATAGCGTCCCACCATACCCTGATCGCGGTATTCCGCCGCAACCATTCCGTTCGGACCTTCGCCGCCTTCCATGGAATCGAACAGCAGGCCTCCGATCGGCTTGGACCAATTGCCCGAGCTGCAATGGGCAACGGTGAGCGGCATGGCGCTGCCGACCGATCCCGCCGACCGCACCCTCGTGCTGCGCCTGCTCGAATTGGGCTTCGTGCCGGGCGAACGCGTGCAGGTGATCCGTGAAGGCCGCCATCGCCGGGATCCCATTGCCGTGCGATTGGGCCACACCACCTTCGGATTGCGCCATCGCGAAGCGGCCTTCATTCAGGTGATCCCCGCCGCGTAGATGAGCAGCCCCTCGCCTGCCCTGCCGCTGCGCATCGCCCTGCTGGGCAATCCGAATTGCGGCAAGACGGCCCTCTTCAACCTGCTCACCGGCAGCAGGCAGAAGGTGGCCAACTACGCCGGCGTCACGGTGGAGCGCAAGGAAGGCGTGATGCGCACGGCCAGCGGACGACGCACCCACGTGCTCGATCTGCCCGGGGCCTACAGCCTCAACGCGCTCTCGAATGATGAAGCGGTGACGCGCGACGTGATCACCGGCCATAGCGCCGAGGCCCTGCCCGACCTGCTCGTCTGCGTGACCGATGCCACCAACCTGAGGCTGCACCTGCGCCTGGTGCTCGAGGCGCGGCAGCTTGGCCTGCCCTTGCTGGTGGTGCTGAACAAGATGGACCGCGCGCGTCAATTGGGCATCTCCATCGACAAGGCCCTGCTTGCGCGCGAGCTCAACCTGCCCGTGGTGGAGACCGTGAGCCTGCATGCCCACGGTGCCGATGAACTTCGCGCAGCCTTGGATGAGCCGCTCCGGGCAGCACCGCCGCCGCATTGGAAACAGCCCGACGTGGAGCAGGTGCTGGCCACGCAACGCGATGTGCTCGGCATCTTCAACCGCACCGTCAAATCGCCGAGCACCGATAAGGACCCCAGCCTCCGCATCGATCGCTTCCTGATGCATCCGGTTTGGGGCTTCGCGGTGCTGGCGCTCGTGCTCTTCGTCACCTTCCTCGCCGTGTTCTCCGGCGGCGATGTGATCTCCGGCTGGATCGAGGAGGCCTTCAGCGCGATCGCCAGTGCAGTAGAAGCGAACATGGCCGATGGCCCCTTGCGCGGCTTGCTCGTGGAAGGCGTCATCGGCGGTGCGGGCGGCGTGATCGTCTTCCTGCCGCAGATCCTCATCCTGTTCCTCTTCATCCTCGCGCTCGAAGCATCGGGCTACCTGCCGCGCGCGGCCTTCCTGCTCGACCGGCCCATGAGCGCCGCCGGGCTTTCGGGCCGCTCCTTCATCCCCCTGCTCAGCAGCTTTGCATGCGCCATCCCGGGCATCATGGCCACGCGCACCATCAGCCATTGGCGCGACCGGCTCACCACCATCCTCATCGCCCCGTTGATGGCCTGCTCGGCGCGCATCCCTGTGTACACCCTGCTCGTGGCGGCCCTCTTCCCCGACGATGCCATGTCAGCCGCGCTGGTGATGGTGGGCCTCTACATGCTCGGCATCGTGGCCGCCATGACGGTGGCGTGGGTGATCAAGCGCAGCGACAAGCACGCGGCACGCTCACCGCTGCTGATGGAGCTGCCCGCCTACCAATGGCCTGATGTGCGGAGCCTGGTCATCGGCCTGTGGGAGCGCGCCATGATCTTCCTGCGCCGCGTGGGCACCATCATCCTGGCCATCACCATCGTGATGTGGGCGCTCTACACCCTGCCCTCGCCGCGCGCCACCGGACAAAGCCTCGCCGGCGAGCTCGGTCATGCACTGCACCATGTGTTCAAGCCCATCGGTTTCAACGAGCAGATCTCCTTCGCGCTGGTGCCCGGCATGGCCGCACGCGAGGTGGTGGTGAGCGCGCTCGGCACCGCCTACGCGATGGATGGTGACGAGGACGAACTGGATGAGCAGCTCCGCGAGCGCATCTCGCGCGAATGGCCCCTGGCCACCAAGCTCTCGCTGCTGCTGTGGATGGTGTTCGCCCCGCAATGCCTCAGCACCTTCGTGGTGGTGAAGCGCGAGACCGGCTCGTGGAAGCAGATGTGGATCATGGGCGGCTACCTCTTCGCACTGGCCTACCTTGCGAGCCTCATCACCTACCAGCTCACCAACTGGCTCACCGCATCGTGATGCAGTCTGTACTCACCATCGGGATCGTGCTCGCCGCAGCGGGTTACTTGGCGTGGATGTGGGCGGCCAAGCGCAAGCACGCGCATGCCGCTCAGGAGGAAGGAAGCGCGGCGTGCGACTCATGCTCCGCTTGCAGCGGCTGCAGCGGACAATGACCTTGGCACCTCCGATGCCCTGCCGCTGAGGACCGTCCCGGCATCACCGCTAAAGCCCGTGGCCGATCAATCAACCAGCGAGGCCTTCGCCGGCCTATGGTAAGAGGAATCGATGGACCGGACCCTCACTTCCCGACCGGACCACGTACACGCCCGGTGCGAGATGGCCCAGTTCGAAGATGCCGCGTGCTCCCCCCGTCGGCGATGCGCGCCGGCCAGCGGCATCCCAAAGCTCGATCGCTCGGCCAGCATGGTATCCGCGCACATGCAAGGAGCGCGAAGCCTCATCGAACCAAACCTCAGGCACTTCGCCGAGATCCGAGATGGCTGTGGGGAAGGTGAAGACCACATCCGTGCAGACGACCTGAGCGTTCCCGGTCATGCACGACAGCGTGGCCCCCGCATGATTGACCTGGTTGGCATACCCGCTGCCGCAAAAGCCAACCGATGCACCGCTTTTCGCGATCACGAGATTCGAGGTCCCGTTCGCGTTCACGCTGCCACCCGTCTCCACGAGGAAAACGGAGTAGGCGCCGACGTAATCAAGGCTTGCTCCAGCGGGGATGAGGAAACACTGAGAGGCGCCAGAAAGCGACTGCGTCCCGCTCACCTCGATCGCATTCGCAGGCACCGCCACCTCGCACACCGTCGATGCAGGCGCGGGGCATTGGGCAAGGGCAAGGGTGGTGCTGACGATGGTCGAGCACAGGAGCGGGATCCGTTTCATGCCGGAAAATTACACCTGCCATTCATAGTGGGGCGCTCACGAAGAACTGATGACCGCCTCGATCGCATCCCGCAATTTCTCGCACGCACGGATCGTATCGCTCAGCAGCTCGGGGCGCGGCGTCAATATGCTCTCGCGCAGCGCATCAACAAGGGGCGGCAATCCCGCGCAGCGCGTATCCAGGCCGATGCCTTGCTCCATCTGTGCCTCGATGTCAGCGATGAGGCCCTCGTCCACGCGGCCGTGGCGCAATTCAGTCTGGAGCATGAGCACGGTGCGGCTGAGGGTTCGCAGGGAACGAACGAGAGGAAGGGTCGCCATCGGCTGCGAAGATGAGCGCTCGCGACTGAGCACGGTCACCTCCGCGATTGAGGTTGATCATGCGCCTCGTTGATCCGTCGGGCTAGGTTTCGCCCATCACTCCTGTCCCATGCCCATCCTCGGCTTGAACGTGGACAACCTGAAGTGCGGCGGTTGCGCCAGCACCGTGCGCAGGCGCCTGAACGAGCTGCCCGGGGTGGTCTCCACCTCGGTGGATGTCAATAACGGAACAGTGACCGTCGCGCACGATGGAACCATTGATCGCAGCGCCATAACGCTGCTCTTGCAGAAGCTGGGCTATCCGCTCAGCGGCACCGGCGGCATCACCGAGAAAGCCAGATCGTTCGTGAGCTGCGCCATCGGCCGCATGCACGGCGAACAATGAAACGCTAAACCATTCCACCATCATGGACAGCCTCTTCTCCCGCCTCGGCCTGTACGCCCTTCTGCTGGTCTCGCAGTTCACGCTTCAGGCCTCAACGGCCACTGCGCAGGACAGCCCCACCGGCGTCATGGAGGCCATCGTCACCATGCGCGACCCCGCTGTTGACGTGCAGGCGTGGCAGCGCTTCGCCCTCCGCGTGGGCAAGGAACCCGGTGCCAACATCGAATACAGCTGCCAGCGCGCAGGCATCATCGTGCTGCGCCTCGAGCGCCCGTCCATACAGGAGAAGGCCGATGCCATCACGCTCGTGCGGAGGCTGCTCGCCGATGCCGGCATCACCACCGCCGTCGAGTTCCTGCACGTGCACGTGGAGCGCACGTCGGTGAACAAATGCTGACGGCCTTCGAGCCAATCGCGCAGGCGCGCGGATGACGTGGGTGCAGCGCGCTGTGCGCACGCATGCTCATCGCACGTCCAGCACCTGTCCTTCCTCCACCCGGTTCTGCTGCCGAACACCGAGTTCCCCGCCGGGCAGCGAGTACACGACCTCCATCGCCCCGATGTACACTCGTCCGTACGAGGTGGTGCGGTACACGAGGTAGCCGGCCGAAGCAGCGAACGTGGCAGTCCATTCCGTCGCGACGCCGCCCATGCCATGCGGGTGGCGCAGCATATCGATGAACACGCGTTCGCCCTCTGGTGAAGCCCACCGCATGGTTCCGCTCTTCAGACCATTGGCTAGTTGCTCCGGCGTCAGCGCATCAACATCGGACAGCGTGAACGGGCCCCAGCTGCCCCAGCGCGTGTTGGTCATGAGGATGGCCGTGCCAGGCAGGGGTGAGATGCCGCGCACGTAGTACCCGGATCCGTCGGTGCCGTGCCAGTCCTCATCCACGGTTGCAATCACCAGATCGTTCACCTCATCGTCGTGGAGGTCCACGAACTCATCCGGGGCCAGGCCCGGCGGCACCATCACCTGCGGTTCGTTCTCCTCATGCCCGAAGTCGTACTCGTCCTTCACCCTGGGCTTCATCGGCACCGGATCACCCTCCTTGCCAAAGCCGTTCGGAACACGGATGGCTTCCTTCGATTTGATCACCACACGCCCATACGGATAAGGCAGCTCGAAACGGAAGGCCGCGACACCTGTGCCGCGATCGTTCGCGCTGCGCAGCACCATCGTCCGCCCGTCGTGATGATCGCCGGTGCCGTACCAGCCATCCTCCGCTTGGGTGATGGCAGGTCCGAACGGCCGCTCCAACAGCCAGAACTCCGTTGGCTTGTCCTCATCGGTCCAGCTCAGTTGCTTGAAGCGGATGCGCGCCGCGAGCTCTGCGGTGTCCAGTCGCGCGGCGCTGTCCAAGGCGAACCAGCGCTGGTTGCTCGGCGTGCTCCACATGAGCACGGCCGTGCCCGCAAGCGTTCGCACGCCCACTTTGTACAGGCCCAAGTAGCCGGGTTGCTGGGGATCCGACACGTGAATGGTGCGGCTGGTGATCAGCAGGTCCGCGCGGCCATCGCCGGTCACGTCCACGTATTCATCGGGCGGAGGGCTGGGGATGATGCGGTCGACTTGGGCAGTGGCCTGGAGACTGAGGAATAATGCGGTCAGCAACGGCATCAGTGAGCTGCGCCGATCCATCGCACGAAAGCTGAGCGTGCACATCAATGCAACACGAGTATGCGTCCGCGCAGTTGTCCGCTCTGCACCATGTAGCTGCCGGCAGGCCAAGCGGAACATTCCATGATGAAGGTGTTCTCTGGGGTGCTCGCGCGAAGGAGCTCGCGGCCCAAGGCGTCCAGTACACGCAGTTCTCCGAGCGCTGCGCCGTTCGCGGCGGTGACCACGAAGTGCCGATCAGCAGGTACGGGAGCCACGGACCAGGCATGATCGCTCAGCGCGGTCGTAGTGCCTGTCGACAGGTCGTCACTCTTCACCAGGAAGGCCGCGTCTCCTTCCAATGCTGCTAATGGCGCGAAGGCGATGGTACCGGTATAGGCCCCGGCCACGTAGAGACCACCAACCGCATCACACGCCAATTCGCCCAACCCGCGCGGTCCTTGGGCACGGTCGGCGAACACTTCCTGGACCACACCATCGGCATCGTAGTGCGCCACGAACAGGCTGTAGTATTCGAAGCTGCCATTGTTCGGAAAGACGATGTTGTCGAAGGTGCAACGTGATTCGAAATTGCCACCGGCCCACACATGTCCGTTCGCATCCACGGCGAGGTCGTTGAATTCATGGCTGAAGCTGGTGTCACCTGCACGACGGCCCCAGATCCTCGCACCTTCCGGGTTCATCTTCCAGAGCGTCATCCGATAGTTGCCGTTGGAGCCCGCGAAGGGCAGGTCGATCCCATCGATGAGGTGGCCGCCTTCGCGCGTGGTGGCCACCAGGATGTTGCCCTCGCTGTCGGTGGCCAATGACCGGATCTCATCGTAGTTGGTACCGGCCCAGGCACGCACCCACACTTCCTCACCGGCGGGGGTGTACTTCACCACGAAAGCATCATCGCTCTGCCCGCTGGGCATGAAGTTGGGCAGGGTGTCGGTGACGAAGTAGGCCGTGTCGCCACGGAAATCACCGCCGAGGTACACGCTCCCGTCCGGCGCCAAGGCAAGTGCATCGCAAGTGGTAAGGCCGAGGCTGCCGTCGCCGGTGCATTGCGGCATCAGCGACCAGATGCCGTTCCCGTCAGCGTCCAGCTTAATCAGGAAGCCTTGCTCGCGGCCATTGCAGCCTTGCAGGTCGGGCAGACCGGGCACTTGCAGAGCGGTCTTGTACTGTCCGGCCACATAAAGATCGCCGGTGGCATCCGCCACGATCGCACGACCCCATTCCAGTCCGCTGCTCGCCGACCACCCATAGCGCTGTGCCCATTGCGCATTGCCGTTCGCGTCGTATTGCGCCACCAGGATGTCCATGTTCCCGAGCCGGTTCAAGGTGGTGCTGCCCACTGTGATGCTCGGGCTTTGGAAGTAGCCGGTGATGGTGATGCGGCCTGCGCCATCCACGGCTACGTCAAGAGCATCGTCGAAATCAGTTCCGCCCGCACTGCGCACCCAAATCGGCGTGCCGTCGGCGGCGAACTTGGCGACGAAGAGGTCGCTCTGGCCAGCGCTGATGAGTGCCGGCAGGGCGCCGATGGTGAGCGTGCCGTAGAAATCACCGCAGACCACGGTGCTCCCATCCGGATCCACTTGCATGCCCCAAACGACCGGTTGTATCTGCCCGGTCAGTTGCCGTGCCCATTGCCAGTTGAACTGGGCCGTGAGCATGAGGTGGAACATCAGGGCGAGAGCGGAGAGGAGGGTTCGGGGCATGATCGAAGTGGAGGGTTGAAAAGGTACGGGCATCGAACCACTTGGGATTGATCGGTCCACAATAGCGTGCGTGCTCAATGGATCGGCAAAGGTTCGCCTTCGAGCACCACGCGGCGGCCGCGCACATCGATGATCCCATCCGGTTCGAGATAGGTCACGGTCATCGCGACGAGGTACACCGCCTCAGGCGTTGTCAGGCGCACGATGGAACGCTCCCAGGTGCGCGGCTCCATCAGGTGCCAACCCTTCCCATCGAACTGCCCGCCGTAGCCCATGTAGCAGACTTGCAAGGCATCCGGGCCCCAAAGCAACCTGCGCGCAATCAGCCCGGCTTTCAGCGAATCCGGATGCAGCACATCGCCGGGCTTCGGCGAAAGGATGGACCAAGTCCCGGTCCTGGGGTCCAGCTCATGCAGGAACTGCGCATGCTCATAAGGAACCACATTGCGCAAGCAGTTCCCCGTGCTGCTCGGCACATCATCCGTGCCCACGCTGTACGTGACCACTTGCACGTCGTTGCGCGCCACGTTCTGCAAGGGCACGCCATAGCTGGCCGAGCCACAGGGATCAAGGAACAGAACATCCGGCCCGGGCTGGGCTTGCGCCGCGAGCGGAAGCCAAGCCAGTAGAAGCAGTGTCTTCATCGCGGGTACAAGATGATGTCAATGGGGTGAAAGGGAGGTCGGTCGTTCATGGGTGGGTACACCTGCTCGTCGAACACCCCGCACAAGGGGTAAGTGTCGAAGGCCGTGAGCGGCACCACCACTTGCTTGAAGTGCATCGGCCACCCCGGCTCGGAGGTCGGGGATCTCCGGCGCCTGCTCAACGGACCGGCCTCGCGCTCGTCCTGCACAAGCACTTTCATCGTCGCCGTGCGGAAGCCGTTGGGCACCACCAGCACATAGTTGTCACGCGCAAATGGGAAGCTTGGTTCGTAAGGGCCTTTGTAGCGGACATTCCCGCAGAAGGGCGGGTCGACGTTCCGCTCGAAGAGATGCCACGGCTTGTCGTTGTGCACCACCGGTACGTTGTTGCTATCGAGCAGCGTGATGCGCAGGCCGTCGATCACCGCCGTATCGCCTTCGGCGTGGGGCCGCACAACGATGATGCTGGCGAAATCGAAGGCGCAGTGCTGGGCGGCAAGCGCGAGCGGGACGCAGCAAAGCAGAGTTGAAAAGGACCGCATCGCGCACCTGTACACGCGATGTTGCAAAAGGTTCGAACTACATTGACCCATGCGTGTACCGGCTCACATGCCCACCCTTTTGGTCTTTGTACTCTCCCTGTTCGCGCTGAACGCCTGGTCAGCCCCTCGCACCGTCCGCATTACAGGTACCGTCGCGAACATCCAGAGCTGGGAGATCAAGGGGTACTTCACGGCCATGGTCGTCGGTTCCACGTCTCTGCCCAGGCCGGGTGTGGTTGCGACATCGCAACAGGTGATGGTGGACCTGAAGACCGGCCGCTTCGAAGGCGAGATCGCCAGTGAGGTGATCCGAAATGCCTCTGGTCGCTGGATGGACATCCATGTCATCGCCTTGAGCACCTTGGAGATCCTACCTGCCGAAATGGTGATCCGCGTGCCCTTTGCGCGCACCATCGACCTCGCCACCTTCGAGTGGAAACCCTCGCATTATCGATGGAAGCAGGGCGCGCTGGTGATCGACACCGCCGTGCCACGCGATACCGTGATCGGCGAACCTTGGGGCATCCATGTGGTGATCAGCCCCATCAATCCGGAGCCGACGGATAGCGTCAAGTTCCAGTTCCATTGGATGACCGGGAACCCGGCGTACGCGGCGAGCATGGGTGGCCTCTACATGAAGGACTGCTGCACATTCCTCTGCAACTTCACCTTCGCAGAACGCACCGATACGGATAGCTACGCAGAAAGCTGGTGGCACCGCGAGACGCTCACGCTCCCACCACCGCTGGAACCCGGTCGATATCGGGTGCGACAAGTGGCAGCGACCGGTGAGCATCTGCGCGATGTGGACTTCATGCTGAACAACGATCTTAACTTCACCGTGGGTGAACGGACCGAACCATGAGGATCATGCTGCCCGCACTCCTGCTCCCGATCCTGTTCGCCTGCGCGAATGCTGAGCTTCCCCAGGAGCAAACTTGCGGCCAGGTGCCCGAGACCTTCGTCACCTACGCTAGGCGCACGCTCACTGACAGCACGGGCATGTTCAAGGACTTCTATCCGCCGGTGACACCGCTCAGTTGCGAACTGCTGGTCATGCTGCACGTGGAGTTGAAGGACGACAGTGCCCGATATCACTTTGAACGTTTCTCACGACGTTACTGGAGGGAGGACCCGCACGCCACGCGTACGCATGCGTACATCAAGCGGCACCTGAGCTTCCCGCTCGCCATGGCCGCCACCGCCCATTGGTATGCGGACACCCGCATCGAAGGGCTCCGCGAACTGCAGGAATACCGAAGGATGCGGCCGCTGGTGTGCACCACGAAGGAGGGCAACGCTATGCTCCTCCGACAGGACAGCGCTGCGGTGCGCTATCTGATCCAGGTGCTGGAGACCACGCCGCTGGGCATCAACGGCAGCGAGAACTCCACCATACACGATATCTACATGCGCGAGGTGATGGAAACCCTGGACCTCTTCACCGGGCAACACCATGTTACTACGGGCGATCAGCGGATGCGGGTGGACATGAGCGAGCCACGCGTGTCTCAGGCCTTGGCGGACTGGCGCAAATGGCTGAGCAAGTGAGGTCGTTCCTGCTCGCTCTTCTGCTCCTGCCGTGCGTTGCGCTGGCGCAGGACGCTGATCGTTTCGCCCGTGCACTGCGCAGCGAGCGTACACTGGACCGCTGGATGAAGAAGGAGTTGCACAGCCAGCGCAAGGGGCATCTCGTCACCACGCCTTCCACCACCTACATCGCGCACCATCAGACCTTCGATAGCCTCGCGGCCTTCCTGCGCCGCCAACCGGGCGTGGTCGATGCCGAATGGGACCGGTGCATCGGCAAACTCGACCTCTGGCCCGGGCACAGCACCATCGGCTTGCGCATCCTGATAGACGGACTGGAGCATGAACGCTGCTACCGCGTGCAGGAAGGCATCCCCGGCACCATCAACCTCTTCGGCTGGCGGCCGAGGGTGCGGGGCACGCGCGAGCACCTCAAGTACCTGGGCGCCCGTGCCTGTCCCGGCTTCGTGGATGAGCAAAGGCGGCATTGCGCGAGGCGCTGAATCCGACCGGCAGCGCTGCTGAGACGCGTCTCTCGATCTGCCGCCACCGGGCGTTTGGCAATTCCAGCGAGAAATCTAGCTTTCGACTCCTAACCCAAACCCTTCCTACCATGCGCAAACAGTTGATCCTTGCATCCGCCCCACTGGCCATTGGCCTGCTGCTCGCCTCCTGCGGCGGTGGCGGCCACGACCACGCTGCTTCGGCTGAACACACGGCCATGATGAAGGCCGACAGCACCGCCAAGGCCGAAATGGCTGCCAGGGAAGCGAGCGTCCGCGCCGTCTTCGAGTCCATCAACACCGGCAACCTCGACAACATCGGCGATCACGTCGCCGAGAACTTCGTGGATCATCAGCAGGATCCTTCCATCACCACCACGGGCATCCAAGGCCTCAAGGACATGGTGAGCCTGCTGCGCGGCGCCTATCCGGACTATCAACAGGAGATTGTCTCCATGAGCACAACCGGCGACATGACCTTCGTCCATTTCCGCATGAAAGGCACGAACAGCGGTCCGTGGGGCGCCATGCCCGCGACCGGGAAGACCATGGATGTGATGGGCGTGGACGTGCTCCGCTTCGAGAACGGCAAGGCGGTGGAGCATTGGGGCTACATGGAAGAGATGAAGATGATGACCCAGCTGGGCCTGATGCCTGAGCCGGGCGCGGAGGAGAAGAAGTGAACCAGCCGAGAATCGAAAAGAACGGCGGGGTGATGCCCCGCCGTTCTTCTTTCGAGTGCCTGTGTCGCTTCACCCCCAGTCATGGCGCGTACCTCATCTCGCATCAGCAAGGCGATCCGTGGACTCAGGGCCGCTCTCGAGGTAATGATCAGCTCCTTCTCGGCGCTGTATTGGAAGCTGCCGCGGAAGTCGCGAACCAAGTCGGTGGGGCTGTGTGGCTGGTGATTCATGCTATAGGGCAGCGCTCTCTACCTTCCACCCGATGCGCGTTGCACTCCTTGGACTTGTCCTGCTGCTTTCACCAAGCGGGTTCAGTCAAGCTTCCACCCAGCCTCTGAATTCCATCGGCTTCGCGGACACCGTGCTCTTCAACGAGAGTCAGCGCTACGCCGCATTCGGCTATGAAGGTCACGCGCCGCTCTTCATCCAGATCTGGTTCCCGCTCGCTGATGAACCGGAGACGCCGCCGATGAGCCTCGCCCAGCTTCGTCAACGAAGCCTCAGCGGACCATTGCGCCGCGTGTACGACGAACTGCTGCTGCGCGCGGACTCCGCGTTCATCGAATACGACCTGCACTACACCTTCGGCGAAGAAGCACCGATCGACTACGCGCCTTTCACCGCAGCGCAGGTGAAGGACAGCCTCTTCGCGCTGCCCACGCATGCGCACCGCGTAGCACGGCCGGAGCCCATGGACCGGCCCGTGATCGTGTACCACCACGGCTCGCAAGGCTTCAGCGACGAGAACGTGCGCATGGCCGAGCACTTCGCCGCGAACGGCTTCATCTTCCTCTCCTGCAATTTCCACTGGCCGTTGGAAGGCAAGTCTTACGGCTATCCGCTGGTGTGGGAGCCAGACACGAGTTCCATCCGCACCATGCTACGCTTTGCCAGCCAACTCGCTCATGGCAACAAGGTCTTCTTCATCGGCCACAGCTGGGGCGCGCAGGAAGGCTGGTGCACGCTGCACGAGCCTGGCCTCGTCGATGCCTTCATCAGCCTGGAGACCACCATCGAACAGAAGACCGACACCGCCGAGGTCCGCGACAAGTGGCCCTATGTGCTGGAGGCGATCACCACGCACAGCTACCCGATGCCGATCTTGATGGTGGCGGATACCGATGGAGAGCCGCCATATCCGATGTTCAAGGGCGTGCGGGGCGATCTGCGCTACCTCGATCCAAAGAAGCCGTTCGGCCATGAGAGCTACACGAGCGCTTACCTGATGCGACTGCGAGGGGAAGGGCGATTCAAGGTGCCCGATGCGGCGAGTTTGCGCGAACAAGAAGTGATCTACGAGGTGCTGCTGGATGAAATGCTGATGTTCTTTCAGGAGCTAGCGCTACTACCGGCCGCGAGAACTGGCCGTTCCAACGACGACCTGTTCCAGCGGCGCTGAAGATGACCCACGTTCACATACATGGACAAGTTGCGGTGCTGAGAATCTTTGGACCACGATCGAGACCTGGCTCCCAGAACTCTTGAAGGACTCCGTCACAAGTTCGTGTGCCGTCTCCGGATTCGGGCCCAGCTCTTTTGCCATTTGGACACCTTGATTCGACCGGGGACCTGACCTCCGGCACTCAGGCCTCGGGCACTGCACCTGCAGGATAGTTGACGTTGAGCGATGGCGCCGCCGATGCGCTCCCGAAAACCGACGGTCTCTTAAGAGGAACGGTTGCGTGCGCTCATCGCGATATTCGGCATGGATGGCAGCGACCCCGGATTGAACTCCGGGGCACGAAGGAAGAAGCCTCGGCCTGACGGAAAAGACCTGGTGAGGGGAGGATCCTACTTTCGCGCACCATCCCCACCGCTATGCGCATCGCCCTGTCCCTTCCGTTGTTCGCCATCGTCGCCGCCAGCCACGCGCAATCGTCCTGCGACAGCGTGACGACCGTGCTCGATCGCACCTACCAGAACCACGGCGTGATGTTCAACGTGGTCGCGTACGAACCCATCGTGCTCGACCACCTCACCGCCAACATCAATTGGGGCGACGCCGACTTCGACCTCTACTACAAGGTGGGCGGGTTCCAAGGCTACGAGGTCAACCAAGGCGCGTGGACCTTCCTGGGGACCGCCACGGTGAGTTCCAACAACACGCAGATCACCGACAGCATTCCCACGGTGATCCCCATCCCGCTCGACCTGACCATGCAGGCCGATGATACCGTGGCCATCTACCTCACGGCCACGCCGCTTTCCAAGGTGTTCCTCATCGCCACTACGACCCCGTGGGGGACCTACGCGTACACCGATGCCAACATGGGCGTGAGCATCGCACGCAGCATGTACAACCTGTTCGGCGTGCCCTTCTCCACCCCGCAGATCTGGAGCGGCCGCGTGGCCTATTGCCAGAGCGGCAGCACGGGCATCGATGCACCCGCCGCCGCAGCGGCCGCTATCCGGATGGTCGATGACAAGCTCCAGCTCAGCTTCGATGCGACCCTGGGCGCCACGCATGAGGTGGCGCTGTACGACGGTGAAGGGCGTGTGGTGCTCCGCCGCAAGCTGAACGCGTCATTGACCACCGTGGATGTTTCGGACCTGGGCCGCGGTGTGTACGTGACTGCGGTGAATGGCCCGCAGGGAACAATCGCCACGCAGCGCGTGGTGCTGTACTGAGCGCGGGCGTACCACCCGGTTTTCCTCCCTGAGCGTACGGCGTACGCGTTCAACGTCTGACATCCCAGCGTCGGGGTCTGGCTCGCGAAGCTCCACATGAACTCCGGCAGGCTCGGGCACGGTCTTCATCTCCAGGCCCAGCTCGTACTGCTCGAACAGGCTCACGAGGCGCTCGCCGTCGATCAGCCCGATCGGAGGGACGCCATGCCGAACAACGCTCATGTTCCGGAATTGGCGATTCCCGGAAATTGCGTGCGCAACCCATCCGGATGATCGCCACCCGTTCACTCCCGCGCTTCGTGTCCAGCACCGTGCTCCTGCCATGCATGGCCCTGCTTGCCGTGCATTCGTTCGCGCAGGAGGATCCGCCGGAGCGCATCCAATACGCCCAGTTCCCGCGCGAGAGCGCGACGGCTCTCTCGTTCAGCATGGATGGCCGCTACCTCCGCGTGCAGGGCGGCCCCTACATGGAGGGCGTCTATGACATGCGCTCCCGCAAGCAGGTGCATGAGGTCGATCCAGCATCCGTGACCTGGACCACCAGAACGGCGCAAGGCATCCGCATGGCGCCAGGCTACAGCGCGCACGAGCGTTTTGAGACGGTGATGAACGCCAAAGGCACCAAGGAGGTGGACAAGCAGTGCTTCATCGATGTGGTGGATGAACGGACGCAACGCGCCATCTGGTCGGCCCTCGTGGGGCACCGGGAAAAGGAGTCCGTCTACATGAAACTGATCGGCTTCGTGCCCGAACGGCAGGTCTTCATCTGCTGTGTCACGCAGCGTGACGACCGCAAGGACTACCCCTTCAACCATGCGAACACCTTCCTGGAGGTGAACTACCTGTACAAGAGCGTGAAGCCCCTTTCCACTTCGGTGGGTTCCGTGGACGATGTGTACACCCGGAACGCGACCGGCCGTTATGCCGCCTTCCACAATCAGGGCTATTGCCTGCTGGATACGCGCACCGGTGCGCTGCAGAAGATGAAACCCACCAACACGCGCTCTTATCCGGACATCCGTGTATGCCGCGATTCCTTGCTCGTCTTCTTCTGGGAGGACCAGCCGGGAAACCTTGACGAGAACGGGCGGTCCGTATCACTGGAAGCCTTGGACATCGCCACGGGACAGACCGTCCGTTCCTGGTCGTTCAACATAAATGGCCCCTTCGCCTTCTCCACGGCCACCGGCCAACTGGCCTACACCACCTGTGGCCGTTACACCTGTGACTACGCGTACCTGAAGAGCTACGACCTGCTGACCGGCGAGGAGCAGGGCATGATCACGAGCGACGTGTTGGACAAGGAATATGCTGTAGCCTGCCGACAATACGCGCAGGTGCAAGCAGCAAAGGAGCTCTCGAGCGATCGGAAAGCGGGCTTCCTTCGTCAGGTGCGGCAGTTCCAACAGGCGGCGAACAAGCTGGGCTGGCGCATCAGCAGCGAACGGCGCATCGCCTCCTGGGAGCGCAATGGCGAAATGGACATGTACTACGACGTGCCGTGCACGCTTTCGCGCGACAGCACCTACGCGGCGGTGTTCGTGTCGATGATACCCGATGTGCAGCTGTGGGGCCGCCTGAAGTTCAACGACGATGCACTGCCGGGCCAGCCGTGGGCACCCGACCCCACGCCGTTGAAGAGCACCGCCTTCACCGCCAGCGCTTGGGGCTACCTGCAGCAGCGCCAGGGCGACAAGCACCTGCTGTTCGATGACCTCTGCGGTTACCTGTTCGGCGCCAGCACGCCGGACAGCACCACGCATTGGATGCTGCTGGCCCATGCGGCCGCCGCGAGCCCCGCATTGCCCGCCTTCGGCGATATCGATTTGAGCGGGCTGCCCACCTACGATCTGGACGATCGGTTCACCACCTTGGAACGGCAGGCCGCGGAGTACCGACGCGCACAGGAATCCGAAGAAGCCGCTGCCCGCGAACGCGAGCGCCAGCGCGAAGCGGAGATCACCCGGCGCAACACCGCGTTGATGCATCTGCAGGAACAGATCGACCATGCCGTGCCCGCTACCTGGTCACTGTGCAACGCCTGCGGTGGCACGGGCCGCGTGTTCGCCAACCGCAGCACCTGCCATTGCTGCGGCGGCAATGGCGGCTACAGCGAAGCGGTGCCCACCTTCCACAAGACCGGCGACAGACGCATCGAACGCCCCAATTACAGCTCGCCCACGCACCCCACCATCGATGTGTACTACGAGCCCATCGGCTACACCACCTACGAAAGCGTAAGGCATGCCTGCGATTGCTGCGGAGGCACCGGCAGCGAAGGCTCGGGCGAAACCGCCGGATGTCCTGCTTGCGGCGGGAAAGGAAGGGTGCCGCGTTAATGCGCTGCGCTGATCGCGGATAGGGCTGATCACCGCTCGTGATGCACGGGCGTTGCGCCTTTCGCCGGCTTGGCGCTGACGGCTACTTTGGCATCGATCCGCTCTTGATCTTCGCTGATCACGAACATGCCCCCTTCCCCCTCCCAGCAGATCATCGGCACCCTCAGTGCCGGTCTGGCCAGCATCCTCTTCTTCATGCGGCTGCTGCCATTCCTGGCTGAGTGGATCTCGAAGGAGACGCACAGCGACCGATGGGCGGCACCCGCCGTGAACGTCCTAGCGTCCATTTGGGGGCTGATGATGGTGGCGCTGCTCTGCATGACGGCCAGCGGCGGCTTCGACTGGATCCGGCTGGGACGAGGCAAGCTCTACCTGCTCACCGTGGCAGCAGCATTCGCGTTGGCGGTCGCTTCCTACGTGTTCATCGCCTTTTACCTGCGGCCCGGCTTCACGCCGCGCGGTCTCTACAGCCCGTTCCTCTACCTCATCCTGTTCTCCACCGTGCTGCTGGTGGTGGTCAGCTTGAACCAGAAGCTCGTGCCGGGGCTGTCCGTTCAGTGGTTGCTTCGCCCATGGACCTGGTTCACCGCGCTGAGCCTTGTGGGCAGCCTGATCTTTGCCGGCAACTGGGTCATCAACAACAGCGGTCGCGGTCTGGCCGACGTCGCCACGCGGATCATCATCCTCGTGCCAGCGACCAAAGAAGAACTCGCGGAGATCGAACGGCTCGATCCAAAGAACGATTTCGAGAAGCTGGTCTCACGGGCGAGCCTCGTTGAGAAACCGGCCGTGTGCGAGGCTGCTGCAGCACGCCTCCGTTCAGATCCGGAATTCTTGCAGCGCATGGCAGCCATGCTGGATTCCGGCTATGCCGAACCTGCGCTAGCCTTTGTGCGCGATGCTGCACTGACCCCCGACGAAAAAGCAGCGCTTCGCCCGTCCAGCGCTGAACGCCATGGGACGTTGGCTCAACAGCACCTCCCCGCCCAACTACACCACGTCGGAGAACCTGAAGCGTACGCGGCGCTTCGGTGATGAGCTGTTCCGCGTACTCCCCGGGAAGTTCGCGGGCACCGGCGTCGACTTTTCCGAGATGGAAGGGTGGTACAAGGAGAAGATGGAGGTGGAATAGCGCATCCAGGAACGGGCCGATGACCACCAGCGACCACTTACGCCAGCAGCTCGCGGAATTCCCGGCGTCCTTGCGTGAACTCGTGGAAGCCGAGTTGCAAGCCGGCAACAGCATCGTGGCCATCGAAAACGGTTTTCCTGCAGCGCCTTGCGGGGCCTCGGTGAAACTGGCCAAGGCGGTCCACGATGATCGCCGGAGATCCACCGCCGAGGTGAGCTTCTACGCGCGCAACAACTCCTCGTACGCGGGCGAGTTCACTACCGCGCAACGGCACTTCTTCGTGCTGGAACCGCCGCTGACGCCCGAACCTCCTCCGGACATGGACGCCATCCGCAAAGCCCTCGAGCCGAAGCCGGATGCCTTGTCCCAGCTCGCTCAGCGCGAAGCCCGCTCAGGTCCGGAGGTCGTCCGCTCGACGATCGGTGCGCGCGTTTCGCAGGAGCCCGCGCAGCCCGCCCCCATTCCGAAAAGCGCGCTGACCTCCACCGAAACCGCCACCAGCGCCATTCGCCTGTTGCACTTCCGCGATCCGCGTCCGCCGCACGAGGTCCAGTTCGCGTTGGAGCGCGACCTGATGACCTTGTTCGCCGCCACCATGCAGAACGGTCGGCTCACCTTCACGGCCAGCGCCAAGGTGGTGGGTGCGCGTTACGACTTCGAACTGCGCTTCGAAGCGGCATTGCCGCACACCCACGGTTATTCCCTCCGCGTGGCGACCTCCTGGGCCGATGCAGCGGCCACGCATCACGACTATTACCGCCATACCGCGGACAGTTGGTTCAGCCACTGGACGCGCGGCTTCATGCCCGCTGATCCGCCCTCAGCGGAGGACGGGACTTCCGAACGGTACCAGAGGATCTGTGCCGCCGCGTTGAACGCCGAAGCGCATCTGGACTCCGTGCCGGCCTTGCAACAGACCATCGTGGCGGCCATGAAGGCTGGCGCACGCTTCTCCACCTCGCACAAGGAAGGCGGCACGAACATCACCTGGAACGGCACATACTTCGTGCGCTCCGACTACGGCGACTATCCCGATCACATCACTTACACCACCGAGGCGGGTTTCCTGGACGTGCTGCGGAAGTTCTGCGACTGGGAGACGTCGAAGAACGTGTATCCCGAAAAGGTGACAGAGCTCGTGGCGTGGAGGCTGATGCTGCGGTTGATGCGGAGGTAGTGCTCTCCAGGCATCATTGCGCGCCCTGCTTTCTTGCCCTGAGCCACTTACCTTCGCATGGATGAAACTGATGCTGGAAGTACCTGAATCGCGCGCAGCGTTCGTTGTCGAACTGTTGCGCAGCCTCTCGTTCGTTAAGACGAAGCCGTTGAGCAAAGCGAAGGCGGAACGGGTGGAGAACCTCCTTCAGGCTTTGCAAGAAGTGGAGGAGATCAAGAGCGGAAAGCGCAAGCCGAGACTTCTGAAAGACTTGGTGCGTGAGCTTTGAGGTTGTTACAGTGCGGCCGTTCGACCGCGAACTGAAGCGTTTGGTGAAGCGCTTCCCTTCGCTGAAGAAGGAGATCGTGGCATTGGGCGCTGCCTTGGCCGTGCACCCGCATATGGGCATCGCTTTGGGCAATAGCTGTTATAAGATCCGCCTGGCCATCGCGTCCAAAGGCAAGGGGAAGAGCGGCGGCGGTCGGGTGATCACGCATGTACACATCGCCGGTAAGCGGGTGTTCCTGCTTTCCATCTTCGACAAGTCCGAAAAGGACACCTTGACCGATAAGGAACTGAAGGAGTTGTTGGCGTTGACCTGAACGGTTCAGCGTAGCCTCCCCCGGCCTTCGGGCTGTGGCGCGCTCCGACTACGGCGACTACCCCGATCACATCACCTACGCCACCGAGGCGGGTTTCCTGGACGCGCTGCGGAAGTTCTGCGACTGGGAGACTTCGCAGAACGTGTACCCCGAGAAGGTGACGGAACTGGTGGCGTGGAGGCTGATGCTGCGCTTGATGCGGAAGTAGCGGGCGAACGTGGTGCTTGAGGCATTGAGCTGCCGGACCTAACGCTCGAAGCTCCGGAAGTACTCGGGCAGCTCATGCACGCTCTTCGGCTTCGGGCCCAGCTCGCATTTCTCGAACCGGCTGACCACGCGCTCGCCATCGATCAGCGCGATGGGAGGAACCAGGTCCCGGCGGAAGGCAAGTTGAGTGACCCGCTGTGCGTGATCATTGACCATGCGACCGGCAAGCTTGCTGTTCATTCGTTGGGGCAGCGAATCGACATGCGCTTGGGAACAGCCAACGCACGGCATGATCGTGTTGATCCAGAATCCGTTCATTCGTCGCATGAGGCAGCGCATCCCTTCCATCCAGGCCGTCCTTCTCCTCCTCGCGCTGCTGGGCGCCGGCCGCGCCGCTGCGCAGCTGCTGCCCGCCTACGCCCTCTTCAACGCCCAAGGCGGCAAGGTGTCACACAAGCAGATGCTGCGCACCGTCGCGGGTGCCGACGTGGTGCTCTTCGGCGAGCTGCACAACAACTCCATCGCGCACTGGCTGCAGCTGGAGGTGGCGCACGACCTCGCTGCGCGCGGACCGCTCGTGCTCGGCGCCGAGATGATCGAGGCCGATGACCAGGCCACCCTGGACCGCTACCTGCGCGGCGAGATCGACAGCGCCGCCTTCGACACGCTGGCGCGCCTGTGGAAGAACCACGCCACCGACTACGCGCCGCTGGTGAAGCTGGCCAAGGACCGCCAGCTGCCCTTCGTGGCGGCCAACGCGCCGCGCCGCTACGCCCGCGCCGTGAGCAAGGGCGGCTTCGAGGCCCTCGATACCGTGCCCGACGCGCAGCGCGCCTTCCTCGCCCCGCTGCCCATCGCCTTCGATCCCGAGCTGCCCGGCTACGTGAAGATGCTCGGCATGATGGGCGACCACGCCACGCCGAACATCGTGAAGGCGCAGGCCCTGAAGGATGCCACCATGGCCCACTTCATCCTGCAGGCGCTCGCCCCGGGCACCCGCTTCCTCCACTTCAACGGCAGCTATCACTCCGATTTCCACGAAGGCATCGGCTGGTACCTGAAGCGCGCGCGCCCCGACCTGAAGGTGGTCACCATCGCCACCATCACCTCGGACCAATTGAAGAAGCTGCCCGCCGAGAGCCTCGGCCAGGCGGACATCATCATCTGCGTGGATGAAGATGTGCCGGGCTCGTATTGAGCAGGAAGACCGACGAACGAGCGAGGAATCCATTGGCCCGCATGCACGGCGCCCTGAAGGCACTGCACTCCTCCCCTTACGGCAAGAAGAGATCCCGCCGTTGCTCGTGGCAGGGCGTGAAGCCGCCCTCGCAGAATGCATAGCGCTTCCAATGGCTGTTGATGGTGACGCTGGCCTCGCTCAGCACCCGCCGCACCACCAGCGTGCCATAGGCCTGCTCATTGCAGCGCTTGATCCGCCACACGGAGCCATTGTCGCAGGTCACACCGCCGATGATCACGGTGTAGTGCCCCACGCTATCGGTGGTCACCACCTGGTCGCCGATCATCAAGGTGGTGTTGCGCAGCACATCCTTGGTGGACATGTCGTAGGCGGTGCCGGTGAGGGTGTAGGACCAGAAGCGGCCTTTGGCCTGCGCTGAATCGCCGCAGAACACGAAGAGGCTCGCGAGCAGGAATGGCATGGCAGACCGAACACCCATGCCGAAATGTACGGGCACGGCGCTGGGGGCGTTCGACTTTCGCGCTTCGGTTCACGCCGCACGCCCCGATGTCGGGAGGTCGCAGCGCGCACCGTGAGCAGAATCCTACAAACGACACCGCCCCGATGCGTGCGCACCGGGGCGGATGTCCTTGGGTATGTCCAGTAGCTCGTGCGGCCTTAGGCGGCGGCCATCACACGGCAGGGCTCGCTCTTGCTGCTTTCGCCGGCGGCCCCGATGGCCGTGATGGCGAACCAGTAGAAGGTGCCCGGCTGCAATTCCTCCACCAGGAAGCGCTGCTTGCCCGTTACGCCCACCATCTCCCACGTGAAGGGGTCGTTGCTGCGGCTCATGAACACATTGTAGGTGCGCGCGCCGTCCGGACCCTCCCACTCCAGCTGTGCGCCACCGCTGGTGGTGGTCACCCGGTTCATGACACGAACGGGCGGGGTAAGCGGGCCGTAAGGCTGGCTCTCACGGCGCAGCGGCAGGCCGCAGGTGAGCAATTTGGCCTTGTCGCCTGCAGCGATGCCGTTGATGCTGCTGCAGAGCTTGCTCAGCAGGTCCATCACCTCGGCCTCGGCGATCTGCTTGAGGCCCACCGCCTCATGGTCACCGCTGTTGGCTGCGGTGATGGCCGCATCCAAGGTGTCGTTGGCCGTGCCCAGGGCGGTGACCTGTGCGGCCAGGCTCGCGAAATCCGCGTTGCCCGTCATCTTGGTTACCACATAGCGGCTCAGATCCAACTTGGCCAGCGCGCTGCGCCCGCTTAGCCGTACAACTACACGAATCACTTGTTTCATGACAGTTCAGGTTTGCGGCCCCTCGCCTTTCGGGTCGGGGTGCGGTACGTTACCCCCGCGTTCAACGTCGGTCCGTGCAAGAGCCCGGTTTCCGTGCAAGGCATCGTCACCGCCTTACAGCCCCTTGAACCCGGGCCGCCGGGAACAACGTTGTGGCCCTTCGTCTAATACCGCCTGAAACCCGCTGCTGGCGCGGCCATTCCGACTGGCCCCAGGCCCTGAAGCGCCGGGAATGTCCACGGTTCTGCGGGCCACTTGCACACGTTTCGCGGCCAGTTGCATTGAAGTGGCCGCCCCTTGCATGCGTTTCGCGGCCGCTTGCACACGTTTCGGAGCCGGTTGCACACGTTCTGCGGCCCGTTGCATGCATCCTGCGGTCGGTTGCATACGCTCCGCAGCCCGTTGCGCGCGTTTCGCGGCCAGTTGCGTGCGATTGGCGGCCAGTTGCGTGCAGCACGCGGTCACTTGCATGCAACACGGGGCCACATGCATGCCTTGCGCGGCATTGCGCACGCACCAGGCCGCCACTGCTTGGCGCTCCGCCCACCACCACCCCGGGTACCCGTGTAAAATACCCCCTCGACACGTGTAAGATACCCCCCTCTCCGGCTTGCACAGGCCCCGGGCTCCCTTTCTATTTGAAATCCCATGGACAGGCTGTGCAGCCTTGCCGTGGGGGTGGCCCTCGAGGGCCGCGCGTACCGATGGCTGCACGGCACCATACTCAACCGGCACCGCCACGCCCACCAATGCCCACTGCACCCCTGCGATGTGTACCACGGCCTGCGGACCAAGGCGCGCATGCGCCTGTGCCAGCAATGGGACCGCCAGCCCGAAGGCTTCGTGCGCCGGGCGCAACCACTGGCCCCTGGCCCCTACCGCTATTTCGGCTGGCAGGCCCCGCCGGTGCCGGGCGGCGCTTGCGGCGGACTGCCCTACGCCGATGGCCTCAGCGGCCACCTGGGCCTGAAGCTGCGCCTGCGCCGCACCAAGGCCCTGCTGGAGCACCTGCCCGTGCAGCTCTACATCAAGGTGGGCGTGCCAGCGGCCTGCGGTGCCCTGGGCACCCGGCTGGTGCCGCCCAAACTCTGGAGCCCCGTGCCACCAGACCACTTAGCCATCACCAGCTTCATCAGCAGCGACGAACGGTTCTTGAATGTGGTGGTGAGGTGGGTGTAGGCCAGTGGCCTATTGGCCTTGGGCTTGGGCTTGGGCTGAGGTGGCCGGAGGCCAAGGCATTCACCGGCCAAGGATTGCAGTTGCGCAGCAGCGGGGTCGTGGACTTTGAAACCGCCGTGCGCCGCAAGCAGGGGACGAACGCCGCCAAGTACCCGCTACGCCCGTGGAGAAGGCGAGGGGTGTGGCGACGAAGCATAATCGGTTGTAAGCACACCTTCGGTTTGCCAACGCAACTTACCTTTCACCAGCTTGTCTGATCCAAGTTCCATAGGGTTGCTCCTGCGCTTGGTACGGTTCATGCCGTCACCACAGCGACTTGTAACCCAAGGCGACGAACCATTTGCTGACGAGCTGGAGAGGATGAAGTACGACCTAGTTCATGGTCGAACAAGCCCGGTCGTCTTCGCTGAGAATTTAGGGCAGTTACTCAAGCACGAATTAGGAAGAAGAAAGAAGCTACCCGCGGGCGACTACCAGCGTTTCGCGGAGGACGTTGTTGAGGCGATACAGTCAGCGATTGCACGCACCCCCTTAGTATGGGGTGATTTGTATGTCTACCTACATGATATCCACACCGTTTGGATCGCTGGCGAGCCAACACTAGACGTTGTCCCTAGCTCAAATGCGCTTGGGCTGCTTAAGGAGCAGCTTGCAATTGCTAATCAGGTCATCTTCTTCCAATCGAATCCCCAGTACTATGAATGTGTGAGAGGCAGGCTGGCCGCTGAACGCGTTTCAGATGAGCAGCTATCCAAGGTGCACTGGCATAGATTAGATCGGCCATACCTTCCTCAAGTTGCACTCTATCAGCGCCTATCGAAGCCCACAATTGGATTCATGGCTCAGTCACCGCCGAGAATCGAAGAACGCGGGAACGGATATGAGCTTAGGAGTCAACCGCCGAACAATTGGTTCGTTCGTATGGCACCTCACCTGGTTGCCGAGCACGAGCTACGCCTTCGTGAACTCTTAACCCCAGCCATCCGAACATGAGTGCCCTTTACTTCCTCGTTATTACCCTTGTCGCGTTTGCAGTCCCATTGGTAGCCTTAAGACGCGGGCGTGAATGGCTGATAGCTCTGTTGCCGATTTACCTGATTACCGCGAACGTTTTCGCAAGCAGCTTCGTGGTCATTTATGGCGTGTTCACAAGCTTCGCGATTCCGATTTATGCCGCAACCTTTCTCATCACTGATATGCTCTCAGAGCATTATTCAACCAAGGATGCAAGGCAGGCAGTCTTCGTTGGATTCATGGGGCAGGTGCTCTTTGGTTTAACGACGCTCTTTATGCTCTATGCGCCAATCGACCCCAAGCTGACAGAGATATACTCAGCGACGTTCGCTACACTACCGCGGATAATCTTTGGCTCCTTTGTTGCATATGTGATCAGCCAGCTACTTGACATCTACATCTACCACCGCATTATGGAGAATACTGGAAAGGAAAGATTTCTTTGGGTGCGAAACGTCTCTGCCACTGGCATTGCACAACTGGTCGATACGGTCGTCTTTGTGACAATTGCCTTTGCTGGCACACCGGGCTTTGAGGGAATTGGGGCGCTTACGGAGTTCATTCTTTGGGTTTGGGCAGTCAAGGTGTTGGTTGCAATAATCGACACACCATACATCTATCTTTCCTACCGAGTGCTTGGCTTAAAGACAGGTGGTGGGCTGCTAAAACAAGGCGTGTAATGGAGTCGAGCTTCCTTATGATACTTGGCGCAAGCGATGTACTGTCGGCGAAACTCCGAGGTGACCTCATACTGCGACTGCAAACCAGCCACGTAGTTGGAGAGTGTACACTGGCGCAGGAACAATGGCTGGCACCGCAGAGTTATCGACAAGAGTCTGGCAGCAGCTTGAGACCTTGGCTGATTTGGATTCAAGCACGCGAACCAGGATGGGGGTTGGCGAAGGATAAGCTCATTGCACAATACCTGGAGGACATCTATTCACGCGTGTCAGGGAAACGTCGTTTGAACATCAATCCAGGCCAGCTGTGCGCGAATGGTATCTCGCTAGCTTCTCACAAGCCGGGTCCATTTCGTAGCCAAATAGCAGATGGCGTTTGGAGTGAGCAACAGTTCTTGTCAACGGCCACTGAGCTTTCCGCTTTGCCTAATGCGTTTAGCGAGTACCTATTGCCATCGATATTCAGGTCATTGAAACGAAGGGTGCTTCTCCATTCGGTAGACGTTCCGACTACTGGTGAAGCGCCCACTCCGATCCCGGCTTATTGTTCTCCGCAGTCCGAAAAGGACTATCAATTCCCGGTGGTAGAGATGTAGGCTTCCCCGAAGTACGGCCATTGATAGCTGGATGTGAAGCGAACCTTGGCCCCGCAGGGCCGAAGATTGTGAAAGCTTCCCCTGCTTTCGGGCCGATAGTACGAGTGGCGCGTAGAGGGGCAATGCGAACGCGCTAACTCTCAAAGCTCCGGAAGAACTCCGGCTGAAGCTCGTAAACGGTCTTCGGCTTCAGACCCAGTTCGTACTTCTCGAACAGGCTCACAAGGCGCTCACCATCGATCAGCTCGATGGGAGGAACGCCATCCCGGTTGGCCTCCTTCTGTGCATCGGGCGTGAAGCGGCCGGTGGTGAGGATCAACCCTTTCTCAGCGCGGCCCTGCATGCTGCCCCGGAAGTCGCGGACCAAGGCTGGAGAGACGGTCTCCTTGTAGCGCTTGCACTGGAATACGATGTTGAAGTTCACCACGTCGTTCAGGCGGATCCTGCCGATACCGTCGATGCCCTGGTCGCCAGCGCCACCGGTGATCTGGATGTCGTGGATGCCGATCTCGGTGAGCAGCCGCTTGCAGATGCGCTCGAAGCCTTTCGGGGTGAGGGCCTTCAGGGTCTCCAGCAGCGACTCGCTGTGGGCCTCGTCCTCCACGATGTCGTTGTCCAGGTTCTCCTTTCCCTTCTTGGCCTTCTTCTTGGCGCGCGACTGTGCATCACCTCCCACGGTCTGGTGGATGCGCTGGAAGAGCTGGTAGACCTGTTCCTCGGTGAGCTTGGCTTCCACGCCCTCCTGAGTGAGGCGCCACACCCCGCTCTTGGGCGAATCCATCAGCCCGGCCTTGGTGAGGTAGAAACGTGCCCATTGGATCTGGTTGCGCACGCGGCTCTGTCCAGAGGGGATGAGCTGTTCCATCTCGCTGTCCGGGATCTTCAGGTCGGCGATCACGGCGTCCACCACCTCCCCGGTGGCCCCGGAGCCTCCCAAGTTCTTCATGACGCGAAGCAACGGGATGCAGTACTTGAGGAAGTTGGGGCCTTTCATGGGTGGTGGAGGGATAGCCCGAAGCTAGTTTTAGGCGGTAGGTGACAGTTCACATAGGGCTGCTTGCGGCATCTGTGGGGGATTTCAGCGAGCGGGGAAAGCAGACTAGGTTCTCTTCGCGCCAAGTACAGGTTAAATGGGAATGCTGAAATCATTGTGCGTCACAACAGAGGCAAACTCAATTGCACTTCCATTCTTCCAATAATGCAAGTGATACTCATAGTCGACATCCCGGCGCTGTGCCTCGGCTCCATCGGAAGGACGAACTCTTGTTGGATCATCACCCCCCGACCCTGTTCGGAGTGCATGGACCTTCTCCAATCTCACATTCAACAGGGCATCCACACACGCACGAATTAGCTTCTCTATCAGATGCCTATTGCTGAAGAGCCCGAGGTTTTCTACGCTAGACCAAAAGGCTTTGTGTACGGTGTAAGGAGGCATTGGGGAAAGCCAATCACCGTTCTCTTCAAATCGGGCGGCTGTGGCACATCGCAGCGCACAGTCCCGAGCTCCACCAAGCAACATCTCAGTAGGGTCCACGCAAGCGGAAAGTTGACCTAATACTGCCATGTGCGGAAAAGTCTCAGAGACGCTGACTGGTAGTGATACTACAGTGGATGGCCAAGACATTGTAATCTGTCCGGAAAACAATACTTGCAAAGGAGGTGTACAATATCTGCTAAGCACAACTACCTGCGCAACTCCACGCCCCTGGGAGAGGCCGTGAAGCGCGAATATGGCAAGTAGATCGAAGTAGTTTCGTCTTAGCTCCGCATCGTGGCTTTTAAGGTGGAAATCTTTGTCTACCCTCTCATCCTCTAGTATCAATTCACTCACTCCACAGAGTTCTTCAACTTTTGCACATCGATCTATGAAGCTGCACCACATGGTGGTGACATCAGCATCTTGCATGTAGTAGTCGAACGGGGAGGGTCCCCAAGGTGGGAGCGCACCCGCTCGATTCAGTATGTGCCATGCTTGACTGCTAATTAGCAATCGAATATCGGCATGTCGAGCCCCTGCCTCGAGACTCCTCAACAACGCCACAAACCCATTCGCCTCAGTTTCACTTGGATTCTTAGGACATGACAGTAATTCGGTATCTACCAAAATGGAAAGCACGTTTCATTCAGGTTTAGGTACTCCCGAAATGCGCTTTTCAGAAGCTGCTTTTAGAATAGCCGACACTGTCCGCTCCTTCTCATCAAAGAACCCTTTAGGCCATTCCTGAATACCTCCGAAAACGTTCACCGAAACGGGCCTATACCGTGACTCGCCATCCTCCTTCTCGACGAAGAAGATTTTTAAAGAACTGGACACCGAATCACCTTCCCCAATCACGGCACGATAGCGGAGCTGTGTAATAAGGTACTCGCTATGTGTCTCAACAATGCATTGCTTACCCATCATTGTAAGAGCTACGAAGAAATCGGCCAAACGGGTTTGGACTTTGGGGTGGAGATGAAGTTCGGGTTGCTCAAATACAAGACTGGCACCCGGCTCAGCTAGCAACGCGGACACTAGAATTGGCAAAACTTGACTAACACCTACGCCCACCTGAGTTAGGTCATGGACGGCCACCCCAGGAGCAGTGGCAATTTTCAATTCATGCCCGAGCTTACCGCGGTCAGTAGTACTCAAATCGCTTCCGACACCCATGTAATTAAGCCATTCGAGCACTGCCGGAAGGAGAGGTTTGGTCAGTATCTGTGGTTGAAATGCAGCATCTGTTAGAAAATGTGCTGGGTCAATCGTTTCGACATTAGTGTTACGATGAATATCAAGAACGGCTGCCGTATGCTCACCCTTGAAACCAACGTCTGCTGTATCCAGTGCTCCTGAAAGTGGATAAATCGATTTGGGCTCGTCGCGCAATGGACCGAGATACATAACCCCGTCGCGAAGGAATCGCTGTGTCGCCGTAATTCCCAGTTGAAGGAGCTCAGGTATGTCTACCCATGTGAGATCGTACCTAGCTTCCCGTCCAGCTCGAACGGCTTCACGAATATCGGACTTCTTTTCACTAAATAATTGTCCTAGTTCTCCCTTAAGCGCAGGCGGAAGCATCATTAGTAGTGCACGAAACCCTTTGCGTAAATCTTCGTTAGCGGCCATTGCAACGTGCGCCTTGACGCGTTCAGCTGTATAGGTGGGAACTCTAACGGCGCTCTCAGCGCGAATTTTCGTCACTCTTTCCTCGAACTCCTTTAGCACCTTGACAATCAGGTTGGCCAACTGTCCTTGTAACAGCGTTCCCGCATAAAGCTGGTCGTTGTCACGAATGTTCAGACTTTCCAATAGTTCAACAACGCGTTCAATCTCAGTTCTCACCACATCATAGGAGACGGTCATTCTGCTGGGAAGGAAATGCCATAGGCCGACTCCTCCATTTCGTCGACTTTCAAGCCGATAGCCTCGATGAGTTGGAGCATTGTCCGGGTCCAACATCGAAATCTCATACTCGAGCGACGAGATATCACCCGAGTAATTTGTACCCGCATTTAAGTTAAGTGACTTTAGCCTGTCTTCGAGCGAGATGCTCGAACGTCGTATGCCAATCTCGCTTACCGATTCGGTCACACCAACCTCGGCAACGCGCAAGTGGGAGGTTTCAAGTCTAGGTTGTAGGCGGAGCGCCTCTTTATCAGCCTGGGCACCTTGCATTGAGAACCCAAAGTCACAGTCAATTGCAAGGGGGACATCGTGTCGCCCAAACCACCATGGGAAGTCACGATGTTGCCCTCGCCGATGAGTTCCCATCAGTCGCTTGGGGTCGAACTCTATACTGAATCCGATTTCCACAACACTTTCCTCTTTCGCGTTACTAGAAATATCAGTGAAGGCGCCAAGTCGAGCCATATGTCCGTTTAGAACAACAGGTCTCTGGAAGACAGGGCTCTGAACTGTCTGTGCAGATAGAAGAATACTTTGGATGACGGTGCTCTTTCCTGAGCTGTTAGCACCGGCAAATACAGTGAGAGGTCAGAAACTCAAATCCGTTGGGGTGCCAACTGATTTAAAGCCTTTGATGCGCCATGATTTGATCATTGGGCTAATTTAGATTTAGTGGCATCGCGTGAGCGATTGCAGCGGAAAGCCCACAGCCGGGGCGAGGTACGAGACCGGCGAGGACTTGCAGCGGAAAGCGCGACCCCGCCTGCCCCCGGATGTAAACTCCGGGGTGAGGCGGGGGCACGCCCCAAGCATCCCGATGCTGCACGCTCCCCATGACTAGTTCTGATCCAGCTTCCGTGATCGCAAGATCGTCGCCAGCGCCACGGTCTCGCCCGTCTCATCCACCACATCCACCAGCCACTTCACCCCGGGTCGCGGCCCGGGGCAGGCTTTTCCCCGCGCCACATCCGCCCCCTTCGGCGAATCCTCCGTCTTCGGCCGCTTCTCCTGATCCAGCTTCTCGCGGCAGAGCCTGTCCCGGCCTTGAGCCGGGATGAACTTCACCTGCCCCGGGTCCCCGGTTCGTGGACCGGGGCAGGCTTGCCCGGGGTGACAGGTGCTGCCAGGGTACACCGGCTTCAGGAAGCGGCACTCCTCGATGCCGTAGTTGAGCACAACTGCACTGTATTCAAGCCTAGGAGACTGCATGCTTCTTCTCGTTGCTCAGGTAGGTTGCCATCCAAAGGGCGAGTGCAATGGCCACAAGATTTACACCAGCAAAGGAATCCGTGGGTTGCTTCCAGCTGACGAAGAAAGCAGACAAGTTCATCTTGAACTGCACAACGAGTAGATCATTCAGTGGTACACCGATGACCAAAGCTAGTCCGGAGAAGAACTTATATACCAGGACACGATCGAATGAGAACATCACCACCTGGACCAATTGATAGGGAAACGCGAGTCGGAGGAACTGCTGCGCCCTTCCCTTCAAACCTAGGTATCCGCAGTAGATCGAGATGGAGTATAGCAGGAACGCGCCACAGAGCACGAGCAGCTCAGTGTTGCCGTATGTATTGTCACCCAACACGGCAGACATGATCAATACGCAGCCCAGAACACCACCCGCGAGGTGGTAGTAGGCTGCCAGCTTCAGGTACTGCGGTTTCAAATGACGCGGACGCTTCAGTTCTGGTCGAGCTTCTTCACCATTGTGAGGATCGAGGCCAAAGCAACCATCTCCCCGGTCTCATTGAACACATCCACCAGGAACTTCATACCGAGGCGATCGAAAGGCGCCATCCAGAAGGCGTGCGGTGAAAGTAGAAGTGCAAGGCGATGTCGCTTCCACAGCCGAACCCATAGTGCTTCGCCCAGAAGTTGTAGGTAATGGCCTCGGTACCGCCGCGATAACCCTCCCTCACGATCCGCTCCAGGTCGGTCCGGGCGATCATGGCCTTGAGCTCTTTGGTGAACAGGAAGTCGTAGCGCACCATCGCGTTCGCAGGGATGATGTCAGCATCGAGGTGGTCCTGCTCGTGGCTAGCGTAGTATCCGGTATCACAGTTCACGGAAAAGTGCCAGTCGTGAAGGAGGGACTCGTGCACGGGATAATCCAGCATACCAAGCACCTCCTCGCGGCGATCATGGTCCACGGCGTCCTGGAACGCGCGCCAGAATGCCTCCAAGCCCACGGTGTCCAATACTGCTGGTTGCTGGGCGTGGATGGTGCAACAAATGCAGAAGCCAACTATCCCGGCCGCGACACGCATGGCTCAGTTCTGATCCAGCTTCTTGACCATCGTAAGAATGGTCGCCAGCGCCACGGTCTCGCCCGTCTCATCAACCACGTCCACCAGCCATTTGACAATCCCCCGCGCCACATCCGCGCCTTTCGGAGAATCCTCCGTCTTCGGCCGCTTCTCCTGATCCAGCTTCTCGCGGCATGTGAACTTCACCTGGATGGTGCTGCCCGGGTAAACGGGCTTCAGGAAGCGGCACTCCTCGATGCCGTAGTTGAGCAGCACGGGGCCCTTGGGCGGGTCCACGAACAGCCCCGCCGCCCGCGAGAGGATGAAGTAGCCATGCGCCACGCGGCCGGTGAAGGGGGTGCCATCGAGGCTGTTGGCGTCCATGTGGGCGTAGAACTTGTCGCCGCTGAGCGCGGCGAAGTCCTCGATGTTCTGCAGCGTCACCAGGTGCTTCTCGGTGATCAGCGTGTCGCCGATCTGAAGCTCCTCGAAGTGCAGCTGGAAGGGGTGCTTTTCGGTGATGTGGTACGTGGCGCTCTGCTGGTACTGCTGGGTGAGCGCGGTGATGCTGGTGGGGCTGCCCTGGATGGCGGTGCGCTGCAGGTAGTGGAGCACGCCGCGCTTGCCGCCCATCTCCTCGCCGCCGCCCGCGCGGCCGGGGCCGCCGTGCACGAGCGTGGCCAGGGGCGAGCCGTGGCCGGTGTTCTCCTTGGCCATGTCGCGGTTCAGCACCAGCATGCGGCCGTGGTGGCTGGCGGCGCCCCACACGAACTGCTGGGCGTAGGCATCGTTGTGCGTGGCGATGGTGGCCACCAGCGAGCCCTTGCCGAGCTTGGTGAGGGCCACGGCATCGTCGAGATCGGTGTAGGGCATCAGCGTGCTCACCGGACCGAAGGCCTCCACGTTGTGGCTCACCTGGTTCTTCCAGGGATCGGGGTTGAGGAGCAGGATGGGGCTCATGAAGGCGCCCTTCTGCACATCGGCGCCGGTGACGTTCACGCTGTCGGGGTCGCCGTACACCACCTGCGAGGCCTTGAGCAGCTCGGCCAGCGCGCGCTTCACTTCTTCGCGTTGCGCCTTGCCCGCCAGCGCGCCCATGCGCACGCCCTCGGTGCGCGGGTCGCCGATCACGGTGCCGCCCAGGCGCTTGCCCAGGGCGATCTGCACGTCCTCGATGAGGTTCTGCGGCACCAGGATGCGACGCGCGCCGGTGCAGCGCTGCCCGCACTTCAGGGTGATCTCGCGGCCCACCTCCTTGATGAAGAGCTCGTACTCCTCGGTGCCGGGCACGGCGTCGGGGCCGAGCACGATGGCGTTGAGGCTGTCGGCCTCCATGTTGAAGGGCACGCTCTCGTCGATGAGGCGGTCGTGGCGCTTGAGCATGCGGCCGGTGCTGGCGCTGCCCGTGAAGGTGACCACGTCCTGGTGCATCACGTGGTCCAGCAGGTCGCCCGCGCTGCCCACGATGAGCTGCAGGGCGCCCTCGGGCAGGATGCCGCTGGCGATGATGTCGCGCACCATGGCCTCGGTGAGGTAGCTGGTGACGGTGGCGGGCTTCACCACGGCGGGCACGCCGGCCATCCAGTTGACGGCGCACTTCTCCAGCATGCCCCAGATGGGGAAGTTGAAGGCGTTGATGTGCACGGCCACGCCCTCCTTGGGCACCATGATGTGGTGGCCGATGAAGGTGCCCTGCTTGCTGGTGCGGATGGCCTCGCCGTCCACGTAGAAGGGCATGTTGCCCAGGGTGCGGCGCAGGCTGGCGTTGGCGAAGAGGTTGCCGATGCCGCCCTCGATGTCCACCCAGCTGTCGGGCTTGGTGGCGCCGGTCTTGTAGCTGATCTGGTAGTATTTGTCCTTGCGCTCCATCAGGTAGAGGGCGAGGGCCTTGAGCATGCGTCCACGCTCGGGGAAGGTCATCTTCCGGAGCTTGGGACCGCCCACGGTGCGGGCGTAGTGGAGCATGGCGGCGAAGTCGAGGCCGGTGGAGGAGGTGGTGGCGATGAGCTCGCCGGTGGAGGCGTCGATAAGTTCGGCTTGTTTTCCGGAACCGGCGATCCATTGGCCGGCGATGTAGTTCTGTAACTGCATGTCGGCGAAGTTCGGTACGGGAGGGTTATCCGCAGGACCTGTCCCGTCCAGGGGATGATGCAGATGATCGATGTAAGCGATGCAATAGCCGAGATGCACCAGCGTGCCGCGCTATATCAGTTGGTGAAGACCTAAGGCGAGTTGCGCGGTATTGCTCAAAGCTTGGTGAATCTGCGCACGCTCGTCACGTGTCGGCTTCTACTGCGCACGACATGAACTCCCGGGCTCAGTTCGCTGACATCCAGTAAGAGCTTCTGTACCCCGTTGGCAGCGACCGTGCGCAGCAACCGTCCTTGTGCGTCCAGGATCTCGATGCCAGCCGGGACCAAGTTGGCGGAAAAAGACACTTGCAACAGGTCCGTCGTGGGGTTGGGGAAGAGGGCCATTCCTTCCTCGGTCCTGATATCGCTTGAACTGGTGGAAAGTGGGTTCACCACCAAGGTGTAGTCTTCACCCTCCCCGTACAAACGCTGACCGCAGGGCGTTATCCCGCCACCACTGCTTTGGTTCCAGACGCGGATACGCATGCGTGTGCTCCCGCCCATTGCACCAACCGGAATCGTCAACGAACCATGGAAGACCGGCGCCATTTCACTGTAAGTCGGCAGCATGGTCTCATCGACGTCGTTGAAGTCGCCATCCTGGTTCCAATCACCCCACACTTGGATGTAGCGTAGCACATAGGAGACCGTATCCGGAGGGCCTACCTGGAGGCTGTAAGTTCCACCGGCGTTAACATCCGTGCTCATGCTCGTGAAGTTCCCGTATTCATTGCTGGAGCATCCCGAATTCAGGTTGCTCAGGGTCGAGGTCTCACCGATGAGGACCACATCATCGATGGGCGATGATCCGCAGATGAACAGATAGAACGGGGTGCAGTAGATGATTCCCGTGGTCACGGAATCGACATTGCTGTACGCGTTGCAGTCCCCGTTCACGGTCTTGACCCTGAAATAGTAGGTCGTATTGCTCAGCAGGGTATGGTCATTGTAGTCGATGTCGTCGGCGGCGGTTGAACCATAGGCCACTTGACGGAACCCCTCTGTGGCCGAGGTGGTCGAGCGCTCGATGAGGTAGCCGAGCTCATTGTCCGCGTTGTCTGTCCACTCCAAATGTGCACCAAGACTGTCCAAGGTGGCCGTGAGACCACCGGGGGCAGCAACGTTCATCGGTGGCGCGTTCAGGTAGCTCAAGCGAAGCAACAGGCCCTGTTGCGTCCGCGTGAACTGGTCATCTGTGAATCCGTTCCAACTGCTGCACGGATAGTAGCTCATGATGTTCTCAAGCGGGGGGTCGTACGGCACACCGAACACATCCACTTCTCCATCGACGTATTCACACTCCACATTCGTGTTGCCACGGGGGTCCGCAGCCGTGCCACAAAGAAGATCGCCATCGACCGTGCAGTCGGCTTGTGGTCCGGTCCGCGCCACGTTCTCGGCGTTGCTGCTCGCAGGACCGTTCTCCGTACCCTCGAAGGTGTGGTACAAGCCGAGGTAGTGGCCCATTTCGTGCGGGAACGTTCCAGCAGGGCCTGTAAGGGCGCATGTACTGCTCATAACAATGACGTTCGGACCTGGAGGATAGTACGCCCATCCGCACAGGTCCCCGAGGGAATTGGGGAAGTAGATGTTCACCGCATCCGTAGCGGGGGTGAAAAGCGAGGTCAATCCGCCTTCGCTGTCCTCGGACTCGTCATAATCGAAGAGATCGCTGTTGTTCGCAGTCTCCATTGGGCCTTTCCAGAAGAACTCGATACCGGCCGGCATGAAGGCATAGTTGACGAACGCCAACGCACGGTTCAGCTCCGCTTGTGTCATGCAATCGGTACCCGCACTGGTGCATACCACGTGTGCCTGCAGGGGAATACATGTAGTGCCCTCATTACGCAGAGCGGACACATCCATGTGCGCCAGCACGTCGCGCGTGAAGGCATACTCTTCATCCGTCGGTGACAGTGTGCCGCAGTCCTGTGCGCGCGTCGCAGGGGCCATTGCCAGTATTGCGCACAGGACGGAACCAGCGTGCTTGAACATATGACCAAAGGTACCGGGGCTACCCGAGCACTTGCTCCGACATGGAGAAATTCTCCACTCCACCTGGTTTACTGTTGCCTGCTTTGGCAAACGAGCGCAATCACGCAACTGCGGATGTCTGCTCAGCAGGCGTGGGCTTGCTGCGACATCTGCGGAGAATGGCATTGGAGCGGTCCGCCCACGGTCCGGGCGTAGTGGAGCATGGCGGCGAAGTCGAGCCTGCCTGCCGGCAGGCAGGGCCGCCGGAGGAGGTGGTGGCCACTAGTTCACCGGTGCTGGCGTCGAGGAGTTCGGATTGGGGGCCGGTGCCGGCGACCCATTGGCCGTGTGCGTAGTTGAGGAGTTGGTGGCTCATGGGCGAATGAATGTAGAATGTAGAATGTAGAATGTAGAACGAAGAATGCAGAATGGGGGACCGTCGTTGATCATTGATCATTCTACATTTTACATTCTTCATTCCGGCAGAGCCGGAGGCTGTGGTGGCGATGAACTCGCCGGTGGAGGCGTCGAGGAGTTCGGCTTGGGGGCCGGAGCCAGCTACCCACTGACCTGCTGTATAATTCTTGAGTTGTTCAGGCATCGATGAAGCGTGCTTGGTGAATGGCGAATGGGAGTTGGTGAATGGGGAGCGCGCGGCCATTCGCCATTCGCCAAATCCCATTCACCCGCCTTTGAGCGACCCAATGGCCGGCGGCGTAGTTCTGAAGTTGCATGTTGCGAAGATGAGCACGGGAGGATTATCCACTGATGTCGCAGATTACACAGATGAATGCCAGGATGGACTGAGTTATCTGTGACATCTGCGACGTCTGCGGATTAGTTTTGGGCCTCATGGAACAGATCGTCCTCCAACTCAAGAACACCCGGAAGCGCAAGCTGCTGCTCGACCTGTTGGGCGAACTCGACTTCGTCAAGGTGACGAGCATCATCCGCGATGGTCGCAAAGTCGCCTTCGCCAACGACCTGCTCGATGCGCTGATGGAGGCCAAAGCGGATGCGCGCGGCGAGAAGAAGTTGACCCGCGCCCGCGACTTCCTCAAGCATGGCTGAGGTCGTTCTCACGGGGTTCTTCCAGCGTCGTTTCAAGGAACTGAAGAAGCGGCATCGTTCGTTGGACGCGGATGTCTTGGCCCTTGTCGCGTCGCTCGAAGAACGTCCTGTCCAGGGAACACCGATCGGCAAGGACTGCTACAAGATCCGGCTGGCGATATCGTCGAAAGGCAGCGGCAAGTCCGGTGGCGGCCGCGTGATCACCTATGTGCGGCTGCTGCAGGGCAAGGTCTACATGCTTACGATCTACGACAAGACCGACCGTGACAGCCTCACCACGAAAGAACTGCTGGAACTGCTGAAGGGAGTCGCATAAGTGCTTGCTTGCCCGATCCGGCGACCCACTGGCCGGCGGCGTAGTTCTGAAGTTGCATGCCGCCAAGGTTAAGGTGCCTTCCCGCTCGGGTGGACGGGGTGGATACGGTGCGCCACCCCGTCCACCGTGTGCACCCGGCAGTGCAAGCGCAACGGCTTTCTTGCCGCTTGTGTAATGCAACCGAACCTTGCCACTGCTCTGGCGAACTTGCCCACCGTGAACGCGTCGGCGCCCTCCCCTTTCGTGCTGCTGCACCTGCGCTGGCTGCAGTTGCGCCGTGCGTTGCCGGCCTATGGCATCGTGCTGCTCGCGCTCGCCGTGGCGGGCGCGGTGTGGTTGCTGCGCGCGGCCGCGCTCCACGATGCCACGAACGCGCCCTACATCGCCGGTGGCGCGCTGCTCGTGGCCTGGGGCATGCACCAGCGGCGGCCTGACCATCATTTCCTGCATCGGCATGTGCCGCAGGCGCGCGCCGCCATGGCGCTGGAGTACGGCGCGGTGGTGCTGCCCGCCATGCTCGGTCTTCTGCTGGCCGGTGCAGGGACGTATGCTGCGGTGGTGTGCGTGGCGCTCGCATTGCCCTGGTCGCCGGTGGCGCGTGCCTCGGGTGTTCGCGCGGCCTGGCTCCGGAAGCGGATACCCGCGCGGCTCTTCGAGTGGAAGAGCATGCTGCAGCACACGCATCCCTGGAGCTTGTTGCTCTGGCTCGCAGCGCTGGCCTTCTGCTGGCTGCCCGTGCTGCCGCTCCTCCTGCTCGGGGCCATTGCCATGATGGCCGCTGGGGCACAGGAGCAATGCGAGCCGCGCGCCATGCTGCTGTCCACCGCACCCGATGCCCGTGCACTGCTGCGGAGCAAAGTGCTCGGTGCCATGCGGCTGATGGCGTTATGTGAACTGCCCGCGCTCATCGGCGCCACCATCTTCCAGCCGTCGTGGTGGTGGATCCACGGGCTCTTCGGCGCGGGCCTGCTCGTGCTGGTGGCCTATGCCGTGGTGCTGAAGTACGCGAACTACCGCCCCAACGAACGCCTGGAGGCCAACAGCGCGAACGTGGGCGTCGCGGCCGTCTTCGCCATCCTGCCCGGGCTGGGCCTGGTGCCGCTCATCATGCTATTGGGCGAAGTGCGCAAGGCCCGCGAGAACCTCCATGCCTATTTCCATGCTCACCATCGCTGACCTGCATTGCGCGTACGGCGACAAGCCGGTGCTCGACATCCCGCGCTACGAGATGGCGCCCGGCGTCCACGGCATCGTGGGCCTGAACGGCGCCGGCAAGACCACCTTGTTGAACGCGCTCTACGGCTTCGGCCGTGGCCCTTCAGCGCGTGTGCAATGGAAAGGCGTGGACATGTTCCATGGGAACACGGCCTTCCAAGAAGCGGAGAGCTACTTCCATCCGGGCATCACCGGGCGCGAATACCTCGACCTCTTCATGCCCGCTTCCGGCGAATCCGATGCGCAAGCGCTGAACGCCTTGCTCGAAGTGCCGCTCGACCAGCTCATCAGCACCTACTCCACGGGCATGAAGCGCAAGCTCGTGCTGCTCGGCGTGCTGCGACTGGAGCGCGAGGTGCTGCTGCTCGACGAGCCGATGAACGGGCTGGACCTGGCCTCGGTGCGCGTGCTGGAGGCCATCATCAAGCGCTTGGCAGAGCGCGGCCGCACGGTGCTCATCACCTCCCATGTGCTGGGGCCGCTCGTTGCCTTGTGCGATCGGATCCACTTGCTCCAGCATGGCCGCTTCACGCGGGTGTTCGAACGCGGCGCTATGGAGGGCTTGGAGGAGGCGCTCTTCGCGGAGCTCGACAAACGAACGAGGGCCGCGATGGAAGGTTGGCGGTGATTGGAGCTGCTTGGTGATCGGAATCACTCCACCACCAGCTTCCCGCTGCACTTCTCACCGCTGGCATCCTCCACCTGCCAGAAGCACAATCCCGGCGTGCACGGGATCCGTGATGTGCCTTGTTCCATGCGCTCGCTCCATAGCAATCGCCCTTGCGAATCGAAGAGCGTGAGCATCGCGCCGATCTCCGCGCCGCGCACCTCCAGCATTCCCGGTCCAGCGGAGCATACCTGGTAACGCGTTCGCTGCTCCTGCTCTCCCACGCCGAGCACGATGTCGAAGGTGAGCGTCACCGTATCGGTGTTGCCGCAGGGATCGGTGTAGGTGTGCGTGATGGTGTACGTGGCGCTCTCGCTGAAAGTGAACGTTGGTGTGGCCGAAGTGGAGGTCTGCCCGTCGCTGCACACCCAGAGGTGCTCGCCTTCGCCGTTGTGGATCAAGGTGATCCAGTTCCAACCGCTGCTGAATCCATCGAGAAGCGCGCTGGTGCTCCCTTCGAAATCCAGGTTCCACGTGGGCAGCTCGCCCAGCACCACCGTGCTGGCGATGTCGCGCAGGATGGCCGCCGTAGCGGCATCGATGGACCCATTGAAGGCGGACCCGACGCAGCTCTCCTCAAAGAGCGTGCAGTAGAACACGCAGGCGGCGAGGTAGGTGCCCGCCGGCGAGGGGTGGCTGCCATCGGCATCGTAGAGATTGATGCCCGGTTGCGTGTCGCGCACCACTTTCCACGCCGCGCCCACCGGAGCCACGTAGCCATCGTTGTACTCGCCCAGTGCGATGTAATTGGTGCGCAGTCCCTGCTGCATGCCATCGTAGGTGCACATGAAGGGGAAATTCGCGCAGTTCTGCGCATCGCCGTTCTGGCGGCCCCAGGTCATGTAGAAGACCGGATAGGTGCATTCGTAATTCTCCTCGATGAGCGTGACGAGCGAAGTCGCTCCGAGTTCCGTCGTCGTGACATCGAAGGGCAGCGCGCCCAGCTGGCTCTGCTCCTGCATCACCACATAGTCCCAATCCTGCGAGGCGATGGCATCGAGCGTGGGCGCGTAGGTGCTGTGCTGGAACAGGGTGTAGCCGCCGGGTGCCGAAGACGCCACGGTGACCGTATCGCCCAATGAGAGCGCGAGCTGCCGCAGCGTATTGGGCAGGTCGTTCACGTAGGTGTAGCTGTTGCCGATGAAGAGCACGGAGGTCTGCTGGGCAGCCGCCGATAGCGCCGTCACCGTCAGCCAGGAAAGGAGCATTCGCATGGCGTGAAACTAGGTCAGGCTGGGCAGAACCTGCTTGTGCACCGTGATGCGACGTTCAATGCGCCGCACTCAGGGCACCTGCTCCACCCGCACCGCCGTGGGCGTGCTCCCGCCGATGTTCAACAGGATGGGGTCGCGGTCGTTGTTCGTTCCGATATAACTGACCACGCCATTCATGGTCACGTCGGCACCCATATAACCTGTGACCGTGTTCGTAGGTGTCGATCCACCTATCGCCAGCAGGATGGGATCGCGGTCGTTGTTGGCGCCCACGTACTTCAGCTCGCCATCGCCGGTGACGTCTCCGGCCCAGAGGGCGGCGCGCGAACCGATGGTGGCCTGCGCATCGATGCCATAGGTGGCCGTGCTCGGCAGGGTGAGGTCCACGGTGGTGGCGACCGCGGTCAGTGCGATCGGGGCTGCGCTCATCACGCCCAAGTGATTCCGGTGATGGATGGCCACATGGTAGTTACCAGGCGCCACATACAAGATCACTGGGGAGCTGCCGTCCATGCCCACCACATCGCCATCGCGCTGCACCAAGGCGCCGCGCGTTGCAACGACCAAGGAGGGCGAGGTCGCATCGCGAAGTTCCACCACCACATGGTCCACGATGGCGTTGGTGCCCGTGGCGGCGAGCATTGCGGGAAGGACTGAGGACCCACCACCGCCCGCCGCATGAACATAGCCAAGCGCGGAGTAGGGCTCGATGGACGGCACAAGGCCTGCCACGCGCAGCGCATCGCTCATGGTCTGTGTGCCGCTATCGTACGGGCCTTGGAGGAATACGCGCGGGGAAACGGCAACGGATACATCGCCGCCGTTCACGCGCGCCAGGCGGTTCTTGCCCACATCGTTCAATTCCGTGAACTCCCCGCCGGCCAGCACATCGCCATCCGGCAGCATGGCCAGGGCGAACACGCCGAAGCCGGTGCCCCATTGGACCGGATAATTCTGATCAACGCTGCCATCGGTGTTCAAGCGGGCGAGCAGGTGCCGCACCACGCCGTCGAACGTGGTGAACGAACCGCCGACCACCACCTTGCCATCGGGCTGCAGGGCCATGCACCGCACGTTCGAACCTGCGCCGAAACCCGGGTCGAAGGTGACGTCCACTTCCCCCGTTGATAACAAGCGCGCGATGCGGGAGCGGCTGACGCCATGCACCTGGGTGAAATCGCCACCGACCAGCACACGTCCATCCGGCAGGACAGCGATGGCAGCAAGGCTGGGCGTCCCGGTCCCGCTGATGCCTGCGCCCGAAGGGAACGAAGGATCGAGCACACCGCTCGATGAGAGTTTCGCGAGGCCTCCACGCGCCACCCCGTTCACCTGGCTGAATGAGCCGCCGATCATCACGCTGCCATCCGATAGCAGCGCGATCGCATTCACCGGCCCACCTGGCCCAATGCCTGCATTGAAGGTCGCATCGAGCGTTCCGTTCACATTCAAGCGCACCACGCGCGCGCAGGCGGAGCCGTTGTACGCCGTCATGTTGCCGGCTACCAGGATCTTGCCGTCGGGCTGGAGCGCGAGCGCCCGCACCTCGCCCGTGAAGCCGGTGCCTGCCGCGAACCCGGGATCCAAGGCACCTGTGCTCGTCAATCGGGTGATGCCCTGGCTGGTGCTTCCTGCAAAGCCAAAGTTGCTGCCCACCACCACCTTGCCATCCGGTTGGACCACGACCGCTCTCACTTCCACCAAGTGGTCGATGCTTCCGGTACTGAACGTGGGGTCATGCGATCCATCGGCGTTCACCCGGATCAGATCGGAGGCAGGCTTGTCGTTGTACCCGAGGAACGAGCCGCCCACCAGTGCTTTCCCGTCGGGCTGCAGCGCGATCGACTGCACGCGCGCGATCCAGGTGACCTTCTTGGCAACACCACTGCCCGCAAAGAAGCCCGTATCCGTGCTCCCGTCCGTGTTCACCAGCGCGATGCCCTGTCGCAGCACGCCGTTGTACATCCGGAACCCGCCCGTGATGACCACCTTATCGTCTGATCGCACGGCCATGCCGTACACCAGATAGTCGGCACCGCTGTTCACCACGAAGGTCCCATCGACCGAGCCGTTGCTGTTCAATCGCGCGAAGTAGGGCGAGCTGCTCCCGTTCACGCTGGTGAAGAACCCTGCGATCAGCACCTTGCCAGTGCTGGTGAGCGCGACATCGGTGACCTGGGAATTGGGCCCTGTCCCGGTGCTGAAGTTGGTGTCCACCTCGCCCGTCGTCAGTAGCCGCACAACCCTCCTTGCAATTAGTCCTCCTACATTGAAGAAATAGCCGACCACCACGGCCTTGCCGTCAGCCTGCAGTACGACATCCTCCACGGCTGCATCCGCGCCGACACCTCCCGGGTTGTAGGTCATGTCCGCCCAACCGTTGCTTGCGACACGGACGATGTTCCCGCACGGGAAGCCGTCGTAGACCGTGAACTCTCCGCCGATCACGAAACTGCCATCGGCTTGCATCGCGATCGCATTCACACTGGCACCGGTGAAACCGCTCCCATCGAGCAGCGTGAGATCGTAGATCCCGCCCGTGGTCAGGCGGGCGATCTTGCTGCAGGCGTTCCCGTTGTAACCGGTGAAGGTGCCCACCACCACGATCCTGCCGTTGGACTGGATCACCGCGTCCTTGGGGTATCCCCCCGTGAACCCTGTGCCGGTGGTGAAGAACGGATCCACTGCGCCGGTGGAGGTCAGACGGACGATACCAACGGCCGTGGTTCCGTTGTAGCTGGTGAAGTCGCCCAGCACGATGATCTTGCCGTCCGATTGCACCAGGATCTTGCGCACCGTGCCGGTGTTGAAACCCGTTCCCACTGAGAAGCTCTGGTCCAGGGTGCCGTCGCTGTTGAGCCGAGCCAATCGGTTGATATTCGTGAAGGTCGTTCCACTGCCGACGCCGCTGTGCGAAACGAAGTCTCCCCCGACCAGGATCTTCCCGTCGGCTTGGATGGTCGTGCAATGCACGTAGCCGAGGAAGCCGTCGCCACGACCGTATCCGATGTCGGATGCGTTGAAGAGTGGATCGATGCTGCCAGGGGTCTGCGCGCTGGCTGTGAGCGCCAGCATCAGCAAGAGGGTCAGGATGCTGCGCATGCGTGGTGCGGTGGTATAGGGTCTTGGGTCGTTCAGGCAGACGGATTAGCGCCCTTGGGTTGCCGAGCACTGACCAGTTCGGTCCGGCCCATTCGGCTCATGGCACCGTGACGAATGGAAATGACCTCTGCCATCGTTCACCACGGATGCGCAACACGTAACTCCCTGCGGACAGGCCCTGTAGCGGGATGCTCGTGAGCTGCGAGCCTGTGGCGTTCGCGCGCAGGACCAGTTGCCCCGCAGCATCGAGCACATCGAATCGCAACCGAGGCTCGCCCGCCATCGCACGGACGTGCAATACCTCCGACGCTGGATTGGGGAAGACCTGGCACTCCGGCGCACTGCCCCATCCCATGCCTGTTGTGGTGCAGGTCTCGAAGGCCCCTGCATCCAGCGTAGCGTGCTGGCATCGCAGCGTCCCATTCACCGGATGCACGTACTCGTACCACGCCACGAGCGGATAGCCACTCGAGGCAACACCTGCGGGATAGGCGATGGCATGCGCCGGTGATGAAGCGGTGATGTGGTAGTCGTAGTTCACTGCATCGGCGAAGCCCACCGAAGCGATGCTCGTCGTGCGCAGGTTCCCGAGCGTATCGATGCTCGTAGGCCACGCGCTCATGTAGCTGCCTCCGCCAGCGAGGATGTTGCCATACGACTTGAAGAACACGTTGGCCGGTGCTTGGAAGAAGCTGCCGTTGGCCTTCTCGTTCACCAGCGTGTTCTCCACTGCGTACAGTTCATGCGGACCGGGATTGCTCGTGCCCTCCATCCCGAAGCCCACCATGTTGCTGTTCTGGCTCTGCAAGCCTTGTTGGATCACGTTCCCGATCAGGTAGGCCTGGCCGCCGTTGGGCAGGTCGATCTCGCGGCTCGCGGTGCCGTCGCTCTCGTTGCTGAAGCGATTGTACTCGATCACGTTCACCCACGCACGGCTCTTCAGCTCGTGGCCCACATCGGCGTGGTGGCTGTAGTTGTAACGGAAGATCAGCGAGTCTACATGGCCGATGTACAGGTTGTGCGAGTAGCCGTCGCCGTAGCCGTGATGCCCGAACTCGCTGTACTCGATGCGCACCGTGCTCGGGTGGTACTCGCCGCAGAGGATCCCGTTCTCGTTGTGGTGGAACCAGCAATGGCGCACGGTGAGTTTCAATCCTTCGAGCCGGATGCCCGCGCCGTTGTGATCGGGCACCTGGCACTCGCTGAACTCGATCCATTCCACGGTGGTGTTGTCGCCTTGGATCACCCAGATCGCCTTGCCGCCCCAGCTGAGTCCATTGCTCTCCAGATGCGCGAAGCCGCCCACGCCGCGCAGCACGAGGTTGTCGGCCTGCCAGCGCGCCACATCACTGGGGTACACGCCCGCTTCAATGTTCACGGTATCGCCATCGCCAACGAGCGTGGAGACCTGGCTCGGCAGGGTGTAGGTCTGGCCGGGCCCGATGGTCCAGGTGGTGGCATGCGCGCGCAGTGCGCAGCACATCATCAGCGGCAGGAGGGTGCGCAGCACGTTTCCAAAGTAAGGCAATGCCTGCGCACGCTCATTGCCGCATCGGCTGCTGCTTCAATACGGGTACACCTGAGACTTGCGCACATTCGTCGGCGTGCTGCCACCGATGTTTAACAGGATGGGGTCGCGGTCATTGTTGGCGCCCACGTATTTAACCATGCCGTCCAGGTTCACATCTGCTTGGTGGTAACCGGTGATGGTGGCCGTTGGCGTTGCTCCACCCACCGCGAGCAGGATGGGGTCGCGGTCGTTCCATTGCCCCACATAGTAAAGGCCCTTCAAGACCAGTGCGCCCTGCTCCACGTTGCCGCTCCACAGCACGCGCGCGCTTCCGATGGATTTGAGCGGCTGGTCGTTGAACGGCGCCGGGCGCGAGAAGCACGCGAGCGCCGAGGTCCTGAAGTCGATGGTGAAAGGCGTGCTGTTCAGCGGAACAGCGAAGGTGTTCATCACGGGCAGGTGGTTGCGGTGGCGCACCACCACATGGTAGTTGCCCGGCCCGGTGGCGAAGGTCACGGGCGAGACCCCATCCACGTCCACGATGTCCCCGTCGCGCTGGATCAGCGCATTGCGCTTGGAAACGAGCGTCGTGGCGCCATCGGGATATGGCCCCAGATGCAGCTCCAGACGCACCCAGTCCACGATGGCGTTGCTTCCGGTCGATGCGAGGACCGAAGGCTGCACGGTCTCGGTGCCGGGGCCATCCTGGAATACCGCGCCGTTCGGTTCGCTGAGCGGGATATACCCCGCCGCGCGCAGGTCGTCGCGCATAAGGTTCTGGGCCGCCACATAGGCCCCTTCGAGCCAGGCCTTGGCGCTCAGCTGGACACCGGTACCGCTCAGCGCGATGTTCACGTTGTCGATCAGCACATGGCCGTTCGTGTTGTTGAAGGCATGTCCGCCCAGGAATAGAACGGGCGTGACGCCCGGCGGGAAACCGGCGAGGGTGCAGGTCAGGAAGCTCGGCGTCCAGTCAGCGCTGGCGCCACCGAAGTTCACATAGGCGCAGTCGCCGGTGGAATACTGCAGATCGCCCGAGGCATCGAGCCACCCGAGCACGAGGACCGACCCGACCCATTGCTCATCACCCGGAACGTCGGGCTCCGCCTTCACCCATGCGCTGACCTGCAGCACGGTGCCATTCTGAGCGCCAACCAAGGGCTGGTAGATCATGGGCTGGACCAGTTCTTGGATCCAGCAATCCATGGGTGTGGCGGACAAGCATCGGATGCGTGCACTCATGTCGCCTCCGTAGGGCGGCGCATCGAAGGAGACCCCCGTTCCGTCCGGGCACAGGGTCTGCCAGCCAGTCAGACCATTCTCGAAGCCGGAGTTGACCAACTGGGCACGGAGCCCTTGGGCCAGCTGAATCGCAATGAGCAACAGGACTGAGCACCTCATGCTGCAGTGACGCCAAAGCGCCGTAGGGTTGCCGGTGATCCGGCTCATCGTGGACGGGTCATCGCCTTATCGCATAGATCCATTCATCCTCCACCCTTCCGTTCTTCACCAAGGTGCCTTCGAGCTTCGCCTCAAGCGTGAAGCCCGCTTTCTCCATGGTTCGCTGCGATGCGATGTTCCTTCCGAAGGTGGTGCCGAAGATCCTCGTCACTTCCGGGAACTCCACGAAACCGAGCGCGACCATCTGCTTCAGCGCATCAGCCATGATGCCCTGGCCGCGATAGGGCTTGCCGAGCCAGAAGCCCACTTCCATGTTGCGCCGCCACAGATCCTGACGCGGGTGCAGCCCAATGGCCCCGCAGGCCTCGCCGTTGATGTCGATCGCTCGCCGGAAGGGAAGGCGCTGCGCGCACTCCGCGATGAATGCATGGCCATGCTCCTCGGTGTACGGGTGCGGGAAGGCATCGCTCAGGAAGGCCGCGATCGTCGGGTCATTGGCATGGCGGACCAACGCCGCCAGATCATCACTTCGGAAAGGCCTCAATGCGAATGCGGGCATGGCGCCAAACTAGCGCCATGCCCGCATTCCCCAGTCCGCGCCTTGCTAGCGCAGGTGCAGGTACATCGCGGGATCCTTGGGACAGTGCATCGGGCAGGGCGCGGACCCGACCAGGATGTCCTCAACGCCGCCTACTGTGGTGGCCGCGTCATCAGAGATCCTGACCGGCGCCAGCTCAAAGCTCCAGCCGGCATCGGTGGTGCGCCGGTCAACGAGGCCGATGCCGCTGGCATCCACACCGGCCCCATGGTGGCCGGCATCGTAGGCGACAGCAAGTTCCAGTACGACATCTGGGGCGATACGGTGAACACAGCGTCGCAAACGGAATCGGCCGGCGCCGTGGGCGAGGTGAACATCAGCGAGGCCACCTTCAACCTCCTCAAGGATGAACCGGGCCTCTCATTCTCGCCGCGAGGCCGCGTGGCGGTCAAGAGCAAGGGCGAGATGGCGATGTTCTTCGCGCGCCGAAAGGACGGAACCGCCCACACAGGAGAATAGCCCGGATCGGCTGCGCCTATATGAGCGCATTCAACGCTTGATCACCCGTTCGCAACGGCCGTCGCCAAGCCGAACCGCATAAGCACCGGAAGGGAGCGCTCCGACATCGAACACGAAACGGTCGCCCATGCGCAACGGCAGCAAGCCCGCGCTTCGCCCCAAGGCATCAAGCAATTCCACCTGTGCATCCGCTGCTGCATCCGGAACGGAAACCGTCAGGCGGTCGGTCATCGGATTGGGCCATGCGCGCAATGCATCCAATGCAACAGCGGATTCGGAGCTCGCGGTAGCATCGTCCGCGCGCACCCATCGGATCCGCGCCTCCTGCCGGTCATTGGTGATCAGATAGAAGCTGCCATCGGGCCGTATCGCGATGTCGCGATTGCGCACCATGGCATCGAAGGCGCCCCCTTGCAGGTATTCCTGCGAGAGAACGGTATCCAGCTCGGCATTGAAGCCGAAGAGCATCAGGCCCCGGTGCCAAAGGATGCAGGTGATCAGCTTGTCCTGCATCTCGGGAATGGCATCGCTGCTGTAGAACTCACAGCCTGATGGCGGATGCGTGTAGGTGGCGATGGGCCGCGTGTACGAATAGGTGGCGGAGGCACAGGTGTCCGGGATGAGGAAGCAGCTCAACCCATCGTAGTAAGGGTAGCCGTGATCCTCGTTCGCTTGCAGCAGGTTGATCTCATTGCCCTGGAACAGCTGGCCGTGCTCAGTATTCACCACGGCGCCATTGGGCAGCATGGCCAGGCCCTGCGGATTGCGATGCCCCCAGGTCCAAGTGTGATCCGGCCTTGGATTGTCGGGCGGAACACCGCCATCCGGGGCGAAGCGCAGGGTCTTGCCCACGGGCGAGAACAATGTGTCCGGACCATTGAGCCAATAATCAGCGGTGGTAACGAGCACGTTGCCCGTGGTGTCGAAGAGCACCCGCCCACCAGCATGCTCGCCGGCATGGTAATAAGTGAAGAGAACTTCTTCCCCAACGATGGTGTCATTGATCGCATCGTAAGAGAAGCGCGAGACCTCGCACTGCAGGCTTCCGCCATAATAGGAGCCGGTATCGAACACGGCCATGATGATCGGCGTGTCCGGGAAATCGGGATGCAGGGCCATGCCCAGGCCGTTGCCGTATCCGCGGTCGATGAGCGTGTCCATCACATCGGTCACCGGATCCCAGCGCGTGATCAAGGGGCCATCGGTCATCCACAAACGGTCATCCGGCCCCCACAGGATCTCCCATGGGATGTTCACGCGGCTGCTGTCCACCACTTCATCGATGAGCAGCGTGGTGCTGCCGAGGGCGTAGGTGAGCTGGGCGCTGGAGGACGTCCACAGGAAGAGCGAGACGACGATGAGCAGGTGCTTCCGCATGGACATGGTTCGTGAGCCGATCAGCCTTGTGACGTGAGCTGAATCGGAGCCGGTGTCCCGGAAACAGGCTGGGGCGATGCTCCTGCCATCTGATCGAGCGCAGATCGCTATCGCTTGGTCACCGAGATCAGCGGGCCCAGTTGCCCATCCAATTGCCGCAGGCCTTGCGCGGGCATGTACGCCTTGCTCACGAAGCCGTCGAGATAGAGCGCGTCCACGCAGCCCTGGGCCAGGAAGAAGGCCGCGAAATCGTGGAAGTTCACCGGCTCCTTCGAGATCGCGAAGACCAGATGGCCATCCTTGCGGATGCCCACGCCATTCCGCAGATGCACGTTGGTGGACCCTTTGGTGAATTGCTTGTTCATCGCACCATCGATCACGAGCATCGGCCCCGATTGCGTGGCGCAGCGCACCTCGGCCAGCACAGGGTACTTCTCCGAGGTGCAGATGAAGGCCGTATGGTCCGGCCGAACGGCGAAGACCCCGTTCGGCTGCATGTAGAAATTCCCGGTGGTCTCCGTGCGCCGGTTCAGCGGCTTCAGCTTCTTCCCGCCCTCCACATACAAGCCCATGGGCGAGCGATCGCCCAGGAACATGCCGGCGTTCATCGCAACGAGCACCTCGCGGCCCTTGCCCTCCAATTCCTTCACGAGCGGCGCCAGTTTCCGGTACAGGCTATCGCGGCCGTCCCTCAAGTGCAGGTTGATCTCGGCCTTCGCCGGATCCACCACGGTGAATGCGAAACGCGTGTCCTGCGCGAATGAGGGCGAGAAGAGCGCGGCAGTGACAACGAATGCGAGAAGATGCAGGCGGGGCATGGCAATCATCGGGTCAGAATAATGCAATCAGCTGGTCATCTCTGAACAACAAGCCGACAAGTTTCGACGCCATTGGCAGTATGAAGACCGAGCCAGTAAAAGCCTATTGGAATATCCGCTAGCGGAATCCAAACCTCTTTCGATCCGGTTTGCCCAATCAAGCGCTTGATGCTTCCATCAGTTGCGAACATATGAACTGCCAACAACGGATCAGATGCGGATACCCATACTCCTGCGTCAGCCGGCTGCGGATAGATTCGGGAGCCATTGGGTGACCCGTCGGCATATGATGTGGAACTGACCAAAAGGTCGAGACAGGTCGTGGCCGTATCGCATGGGCTCGATATGGTCAAACACACTTCATGCAGGCCCATTGAGTCGAAGACATGAGTGATATCGGATTCGGAGCCGCCAAAACTCCATTGAAGCATTCCGTTGCCCGACGAAGTGCTGTGGAACTCCCAAACTTGTGGATTCTCAGTGGGGTTCGCGTTGAACACCGCGCTCACCGGGAATGGGCAACACATGAATTCTCGATCAACAGTCCAAAAGGCGGGGGGCGTGGGTGAGTCGCTTAGGACGAATCCCGCCGACTTGGTGCATACCACGGATTCAATTGACGGAACTACGCTCTGCCAGGCGACTGGTACTTGAAATCCACTACAAACTGACTCCAAGGCATCTGAGCTCGTCCGCACCCCGTAAATCCTCCATGGGGTCGAAGCACCTGTCATTAAATAGCCGTCTTGTGTGGTTCGCTCGAACGAAGCGACGCTCTCATTCGCATCCGTTCCATAAACCCGGTCTCCGATAAGTAAGCCATCTGCGTTGAAGTGAATCACAATGGCATCTCTTCCTCCATGACCATTGAATCCAGAAGTTGTGCCAGCGCCCGCAGCAAACATCCCGGGTCCTGCAGCGCAAATTCCCTTGAAGCCATGGGTTTCATGCAGTAGGCGGGTCCATTGATGAACGCCCGCTGACGAGAACTTCATGATGAAGCCTCTGTAGTACACGCCGCTAAAACCGTATGCTGAGTGGCTGCCTCCCACATAACAATCTCCCGTTGCTGCATCCACGTGTGCACACCATGCAGCCTCGGAGCCCCCAAGGTCAATCCGCAACGACCAGAGCTCGTTGTCATCAGAATCTATTCGTACCAAAGTGATATCGGTGGTATTGGTCCCAGCCACACGAGACTCGCCTACCAGTAGCACTTCGCCGTTAGAAGTAGGCGATGCATATCGAGACAGCTCATCATGTGGCCCCCCTAGCGTCACGGCTGAAATGAGCGAACCATCGCCACTCATTCTCACCATGGCGTGATTCAGACCTAACGAATCTACTCGCGCGAAGCCAGCAAGAATGATAGTATCGTTGACGACAACTGCAGAATGCAGGCCATTACTTAACGCATTCACGTCGATTCGCTGCTCCCACAGCAGCGCCCCGCCGCTTGAGATTCTTCGGACAAGAGCATCCGAAGAGCTCGAAAAGTGAGGGCCCCCAGTAGCTAGAATCAGGTCGCCATTGAGGACAGCCAGCCCTGGACCTTGCATTGGTCCGCCGAAGGGCAACCACTTCGACCAAAGCATCCCACCTACTGAATCCGTCTTGATGACTATCGTCCCGCTATTCCCGTTACCCCCGAAATAGAAATTACCCGTGCCGTCGCAAATCGCATGGGAAGGAGACGGCATTGACGATCCAGCGGTCAGAAAAAACTCGCTGCTGACTTGCCCGTGCGCGCGCCCAAGTGCGAATACCATCGCTAAACCCATGGCTAATCTGACCGACATAGAACAAAACTATCACCTGCACCCTGCATTCATTCAGCGCTCGTCGCGAATTCCTCAGAACCACGCGATCAGCTTCAGGTTGTACCGCCGTGGCGTGAGGAAATCGGGGATGGAGTATTGCCGTCCGGTGACGTCGGTGATCCACGTGTGGTTGGCGACGTTGTTGATGTTGAGCAGGTTGAAGACCTCGGCGGTGAGCCAGAGGTCCTTCACATGCCGGCGCCAGCCGCTGCGGTTCTGCCCTTCGGCGCCGAGGAATTGCTTGCTGAAGCCGATGTCCACGCGGCGATAGAGGCTGGTGCGCAGCGTATCGGCGTAGCGGTTGTTGTTGGGCGGGCCGAAGGGCAGGCCGGTGCCGAAGGCGAGGTTCACGTGCACCTTGGCCGTGGGCCAGCGCGGGAACTCATCCTGGAAGAAGAAGGCCACGTTCACGCGCTGATCGGTGGGGCGCGGGATGAAGCCAGGTTCCACGCGCGAGCTGTCCACCGCCACGTTGTCGCGCGTGTAGCCGGGGAAGATGGTGTCGCCCGCTGCGTTGAAGCGCCAGTAGAAGAAGTCGTCCTTCAGGTCTTCGCGCGCGCTCAATACGCCGATGCTCATCCAGCTGTCGATCCCGTCGATGAACTGCCCGGCGAGCTTCACATCCAATCCGGTGGCGTAGCCCTTGGCGTTGTTGGTGCCGTAGTAGCGGATGCGGATGTTGTCCACCTCGTAGGGGATCAGGTCATCCATGGCCTTGTAATACGCTTCGGCGGTGAAGCGGAAGGGCCGCTCCCAGATCTCGAACCAGCGGTCCATGCCCAGCAGCGCGTGGATGCTCCGCTGCGCGCGGATATCCGGGTTCAGGGTGCCATCGAGCATGCGCATCTCGCGGTAGAAGGGCGGCTGGTAGTACAGGCCACCCGCCAACCAGAAGCTGTAGTCGCGGTCCACGACCGAATCGGGGCGGATCACCTTCTTCCAGCCCGGATGCCACACCAGCCGCACGCGCGGACTGGCCACCACTTGCCCGTTGTAGCTCCAGTGCTGCGCGCGCGCTCCGGCCACCAGGCTCAACCAGCGGTCGGTGCTGTCCTTGCTCTCCCAACGCCAGGTGCTCTGCAGATAGGCGCTGCTGCGCACGCTCTGCACATCGAGGTCGGCGCGCAAGGTGTTCTGCAGGTAGAGGTCCTCGCCCGTGTTCAGCGGCACGCTGAAGTCGGCGCTGTCGAGCAGGTACCATTCGTTGAGGCGGTCGCTGATGGTCTCCACCCGCGAGTCGAGGCCCCATTGCACGTAGCTCTTCGGACGTTGGAGGTAGCCTTTGTGCGCCACGGTGTAAACCGACGCATCGAGCTGGTTGCGCGCATGATCCAGGTAGGTGCCGATGCCGAGGTCGCGGACCACCTCGCCGAACTGCTCGCTGCCGAGGTCGCGTTCCAATTCGCCCAAACGGTACTGGCCTTGGATGGTGAAGCGCTCGCTCTCGGATGTGGAATAGGCGCTGGTGATGAACTTCAACAAGAGGTCCTTGCTCGCCTGCACATTCAGGTTGAGCGCACCGAAGTAGGTCTCGAACTGCGTGCGCTCCTGCCCATCGAAATAGACGGTGAAGCGCAAGGCCTGATTGAAGGGGCCGAACTCCGTCTCGCGATCGTCGGGCACCAAGGTGTACTGGTTGCGCGAGTAGAGGCCGAGGAAGCCGAGCTCCACATTGGGCGTGAGGTCGTAGGTCCAATAGGTCTGCGCATCGGTGTACACCGGCCGGTAATCGCCCTTCACATCGCCACCACCGAGCAGGAGCTGGTTGGTACGGTAGCGGATGCCGGTGACATGCCGCAGGCGCATCTTCAGCATGGCGTCCTCCACATGCACTGCGCCGCCGAGCAAACTGGCCATGGCGCTGCCGCCGAACTGGCGCGGCCGACGGTACTTGATGTCGAGCACGCTGCTCATCTTGTCGCCGTAGCGCGCCTCGAAGCCGCCTGCGCTGAAGGTGATGCGCTCGATCATGTCGGGATTCGGGAAGCTGAGGCCCTCCTGCTGACCAGCGCGCACCAGGAAGGGGCGGTATACCTCGATGTCGTTCACGTACACCAGGTTCTCATCGAAGTTGCCGCCACGTACGCTGTAGCCGCTGCTCAGCTCGTTGCGCATCACCACGCCGAGTTGTCCGCCCAGCAAGGCCTCCACGCCGCCGAGGGGCGAAGGGTTGAAGCGCGCCAGCTTCGGGTCGATGCGATCGACGCCTGTCTCGCGGATGATGCGCGTGGCCTCCACATCGATCTGCCGCAGCGTGATGAAGCGCAGCTTGGCATTCAGCACGCGCACTTCGCCGGGTTCCAGGACAACCTCTTCCGTGTACGCCTGCGCGCCGGTGAAGCTGAACTGCACCTTCAGCGAGCGTCCGGCAGGGACCTCGATCCGGTAGGCCCCTTGATCATCGCATGCGGTGCCAAGGCCGGTGCCGATCACGCTCACGTTCGCCAGCGGAAGCGTCACCCCGTTCGGGTCGCTCACGGTGCCGCGCAGCGTGGCCGTTGCTTGCGCCCATAGCCATTGAACCGGGAGCAGCAGGACGAACGAGAGGAATAAGCGCATCAAAGGATTGCCTGCCGCTGGCAGGGCGGCAAAGTAACGGGGATGGGCCGGGTGTGGTATGCGGCCCGCGAACCATCGCCGCTCGCCGTTGTTCCGGTGGCATGCTGAACCTGTTCAAGCGGAAGACCCCGCGCGAGAAACTCGAGACCGAGTACCGCCGATTGCTGGCCGAAGCGCATCGGCTCAGCACCATCAACCGCGCAGCCAGCGATCGTAAGCGCGCCGAGGCCGAGGCCGTGCTAGAGCAGGTGGAGCGGTTGGCGAAGGAGCCATGAGCTGAAGACGGCGGCTACCTTCGCGGCCCATGTCCACGACCACTGCAAACCCCGACACCGCCCCCGCCGGCGTCGACACCGCGAAGAAGCTCGGCCTGCTGCCCGAGGAGTACGAGAAGATAAAGGGCATCCTGGGCCGCACGCCCAACTTCACCGAGCTGAGCATCTACAGCGCCATGTGGAGCGAGCACTGCTCGTACAAGAACTCCATCAAGCAGCTGAAGACGCTTCCGCGCAGCGGCCCGAAACTGTTGGCCGAGGCCGGACAGGAGAACGCCGGCCTCGTGGACATCGGCGACGGCTGGGCCTGCGCCTTCAAGATCGAGAGCCACAACCACCCCAGCGCCATCGAGCCCTACCAAGGCGCCGCCACGGGCGTGGGCGGCATCAACCGCGACATCTTCACCATGGGCGCGCGGCCCATCGCGCAGTTGAACTCGTTGCGCTTCGGCGACATCAGCAAGGAAGCGAGCAGCCGCTGGCACATGCGCGGCGTGGTGAAGGGCATCGGCGATTACGGTAATGCCTTCGGCGTGCCGGTGCTCGGCGGCGAGGTGTACTTCGATCCCTGCTACACCACCAATCCTTTGGTGAATGCCATGAGCGTGGGCATTGTGCGCACCGACAAGGTGATCAGTGCCACGAGCCACGGCAAGGGCAACCCGGTCTTCATCGTGGGCAGCAGCACCGGCAAGGACGGCATCCATGGCGCCTCCTTCGCCAGCAAGGACATCACTGACACCAGCATGGATGACCTGCCGGCCGTGCAGGTGGGCGATCCCTTCATGGAGAAGCTCCTGCTCGAGGCCTCGCTCGAGCTCGCGCAGACCGATTTGATCATCGGCATGCAGGACATGGGCGCGGCGGGCATCACCTGCAGCACCAGCGAGATGAGCGCGAAGGGCGGCGCGGGCATGGACATCAACCTCGATCTGGTGCCCACGCGCCAGCAAGGCATGCACGCGTGGGAGATCCTGTTGAGCGAGAGCCAGGAGCGCATGCTCGTGGTGGTGAAGAAGGGCCGCGAGGCGGAGGTGAAGGCCATCTTCGACAAGTGGGACCTGAACTGCGTGGAGATCGGCACGGTGACCGAGGGCGACACCCTGCGCTACTACATGCACGGCGAGCTGATCGCTGAAGTGCCGGCGGAGAGCCTCGTTCTCGGCGGCGGCGCACCGGTGTACGAGCGCGAGCAGAAGGAACCCGCCTACATCGCCGAGAACAGGAAGTTCAAGCTCGATGATGTGGACGAGCCGATGGACCTGAAGGCCGTGGCCTACGAACTGCTGGCCAGTCCGAACATCGCGAGCAAGCGCTGGATCAGCGAGCAGTACGACACCATGGTGCGCACGAACAACATGAGCACCAACGCGCCGAGCGATGCGGGCCTAGTTCTGGTGAAAGAGACCGGCAAGGGCCTGGCCGTCACCGTGGATTGCAACAGCCGCTACGTGCATGCCGATCCGCACAAGGGCGCCATGATCGCCGTGAGCGAGGCCGCGCGCAACATCGCCTGCACCGGCGGCGAGCCATGCGGCGTGACCAACTGCCTCAACTTCGGCAATCCTTACGACCCCGAGGTGTACTGGCAATTCGCGCAGGCCATCAAGGGCATGGGCGATGCCTGCCGCGCCTTCGAGGCACCGGTGACAGGCGGCAACGTGAGCTTCTACAACCACACCGTCACGGAGAAGAAGAACATCCCCGTCTTCCCGACGCCCACGATCGGCATGGTGGGCATCGTGCCCGATGTGAGCAAGCGCATGACGCTTGACTTCAAGCAGAAGGGCGACCTGATCTTCCTGCTCGGCAAGGTGGTCGACGATATCGCCTGCAGCGAATACCTCACGCGCATCCACGGCATCGAGCGCTCGCCAGCGCCCTACTTCGACATCGAGGAAGAGAAGCGCCTGCACACCATGCTGCTCATGCTCATCCGCAAGGGGCTCATCAACGCCGCGCACGATGTGAGCGACGGCGGCATCTGGACCGCCTTGGTGGAGATGGCCATGCCACGCCACCTCGGATTCGACGTGGTCACCGACAGCGAGGTGCGTGAGGACAGCTTCCTCTTCGGCGAAGCGCAAGGCCGCGCCATCGTGGCCGTGGACCAGGACAACGAGGACGAATTCCTCGACCTGATGCTCCAGAGCCGCGTGCCCAGCGTGCTGCTCGGCCATGTGACCCAAGGCAAGCTCGTAGTGGACGATGCGCCCTTCGGCACCATCGCCGATGCGAGGCGCACCTACGAGGACGCGATCCCGCGCATCTTGCGTGAACAGTGATCAAGGTTTCTTGTTACCTCAGGTCACTGCGAGCGCAGCGAAGCAGCCTTGATTAGCTGCGCCCGAAATCCACAAGCACGCCATGCCCCAACCTGCTTTCTCCGGCCATCTCCCCCCGATCAATACCCCTGCCCCACTGCTCCGTTACATCAAGGTCGATAGGACCGAAGGCTCGCTTGCGGATCACAAGGGCCATGTGGTTGTGCTATTGATGTTCCCCAGCGTGGATACCAGCACCTGCGCTCTGGAGACCCGCACCTTCAACAAGCTGGCTGCCGGCCTGGGCGCGCATGTCCTTGCCGTTACCGCCGACCTGCACTACGCGATGAAGCGCTTCTGCGCCGCCGAAGGAATCGAGAACGTGGAAGCGGGCAGCGACTTCAGGTACCGCGACGCCGACGGTTGGGGAACGCGCATCGCCGAAGGCGGCATGGGCGGCTTGCTCGGGCGCGTCACCTTCGTCATTGACAAGGAAGGCGTGGTGCGCTACTGCGAAGTGGCTCCCGAGCTGGGCGCAGAGCCGGACTATGAAGCTGCGCTGAACGCCGCGAAGGCACTGCTCTAAGCGGACCTGCTCATGCGCCGCTCGGTGTATTGGCCCAGCAGCGCGAAGAACAAGGCGAGCACCGAAAGGCCGATCGTCCATTGCGGCCACGCACCGTCCGGCACCTGCAATCGGGACACGCCGTCCATCAAGCGATCCATCCACGGCAGCGAATGGCTCGATCCACCGGCACCTGACAAGCTAACGGCGCACAGGGCGAAGATGCCCGCAGCGATCGCGATGGTGACCCATGCGCGCTTGCTGATGAGGGGCGGCACGACCACCGGCTCCGCGATGCGCGTGACAGCCACGCGCGCCATGATCCGATCCGTGAGGTCGCGCTCGGGCCTTGCGTGCCCGGCTGCTTGGAACAGCTTCCGCAGATCGTTGTCGTTCATCTCAGGCATCGTTCAAAAGTAGCGCGCGCGCTTCAGGTCCAAGCTGGCGCTCCATGACCTCCGCCAATTTCTTGCGGGCGCGATGGAGCTTCACTTTCACATTCGACGCCCCCAATCCCGTCACGGTTACGATCTCCTCCACGCTCAGGTCCTCCAGGTAGAAGAAGCTCAGGATCGAGGCATCATCAGCCGGCAGGAGGTTCAATGCGAGGTCCAGTTGGCGCCGCAATTCACCTTGGCCTGAATCCGGATGGCTCTCAGCCGCAGGGTGCTGGGTGAGCTCGTCCACGGTCTCCCCATCGGTCCTCCGGCGCCTGCCGTGGCTGATCGCCGTCCGGTGCGCGATGCTGAAGAGCCAGGTGCTGAACTTCGATGCCCCCGTGAAGCCGCGCAGGTGCTGATAGGCCTTCACGAAGCTGTCCTGCGTGGCCTCCTCGGCATCCTCCGCATTGCGCAGCACGCGGTGGCACACGGTGTACACCATGTGCTGGTACTGGCGCACCAGCTCCGCATAGGCACGGCTGTCGCCTTCCAGGATGCGTGCGATGAGGGGGGCGTGATCCACGGGCGGTGATGTGACGAGCCGTGGGCCCGGCACGGTTACAAAAGCACGAGCGGTACCTGCTTCCCACAAGCGCAGAAGGATGAACGGAGGCCCGCAAGGTCCGCTGGTGGAGGCAGCGCGCCCCGAGCGGGTGTAACCGGTGCACCTCGGGCCGCGTCCGATGAGCACCAACACGAACAACAATGGACAGCCCTGCGTCAGAGATCCTGGTTCCCTTCTTCGGCCTCATCATCCCCTTCGCCACCGCCTTCGGGATCGTGTACATCGTCTTCACCACGCGCCACCGCGAGCGCATGAGCATGATCGATAAGGGCATGGACCCGCTGATCGCGAAACCCGCACCCGACGGCCGACGCGCCATGCGCAATGGGCTGCTCATGGTGGGCATCGGCCTGGGCCTGCTGGCCGGGTGGATCATCCAAAGCACCATGCTCGGACCTGAGAGCGACAATCCGCTGCCATTCTTCATCGGCATTGCTGTTTGCGGCGGGGCGGCGCTCATGGCCTACTACCAGTTCTACGGCCGCAAGCACGAGGGGTAAGCAAGCCTGCGGTAACGGAGGGGGGCTGGTCCGCACGGACCGGCCCCTCTACTTTGGCGGCCGTTTCAAGCCACATGATTCGAGCCGCCTTCCGGATCTTCTTCGCCTTCGTCTGTTGGAGCGTCCTCATCTCGGCATCCTGGGTGGCGCTGCTTGGTGCTGTCAACCCGCCGATCACTTGGGTGATGGTGGAGCAGAGCAGGGAGCAGGAGGGGTTCCACCGGCGCAACGTGCGCTTGGAAGAAATGGCGCGCGCCATGCCGTTGGCCGTGATCAGCAGCGAGGACCAGCGCTTCATGACCCATGGCGGCTTCTCCACGGAGCAGATCAAACGCTCGCTCGGCATGAAGCAGCCGGGCTTCTCCTGGAGCGAGTTCCTGGAAAGCCTGTGGAAGAAGAAGCCGGGCAAACGCGTGAAGGGCGCCAGCACCATCAGTCAGCAGACGGCCAAGAACGTGTTCCTCTGGCCGGGCCGGAGCAAATTGCGCAAGGTGCTGGAGGCTTGGTTCACGGTGCTCATCGAAGCCTTGTGGACCAAGGAGCGCATCCTGGAGGTTTATCTCAACGTGGCGGAGATGGGTAAAGGGGTCTTCGGCGCAGAAGCAGCAGCACAGCATTGCTTCGGCACAACTTCAAAGAAGCTCACACCCGCGCAAGCCGCGTTGATCACCACCACCCTTCCTGCCCCAAGGCGCTTCAATTGCAATGGGCCTTCCGGCTACCTCTTGAACAGGCAGCAATGGGTGCTCCGCCAGATGCGCAACGTGGGCGATGTGCTCGACCCCGAAGTGCTCGCGCGCCGCAAGGCCAAGATCGAGGCCGAGGAGCGGAAGGCGGAGGAGCGCGCCGCGCGGCGCAAAAAGAAGTAGCACTGGTCCGCTATGGACCGTTCAACATCTCCGCAACGGCCTGCGGTCCTCTGCGCCATTGCGTCCTCGATGATCACGCACCACGGAATTCCCTTCCCGCGAAGATGACGGCGCCGCAGGGTGCGCCCGCTGCGCGCAAGGCAAGGTGCAGGAAGTGAAGGTCAAGGCTTGAACTCGCCTTGCAATTCCACCGCCGTCGGGTAGGCGAACGAAAGCCCTTCCTCATTGAAGCGCCGGAGGATCGCCAGGTTCACCATCGAGTGCGCCTCAAAGATGTCCGCGCTCTTCCGGATGAAGCAGATGAAGAGGATGTTGAGGAATATTCCTTGAAGGCACTGAAGGAAATGATGTGCCTTTCCTCGAGGACCACTTGATGGGATGCCACGATCTCCCGCAGCACCTCCATGGCCCGTTCCATCTTCTCCGGAGGGGTTTGGTACACAAGCCCCAACTCGAGCAGGATGCGCCGTGAGGGCTCGTCCGAGACATTCTCGATGATGCTCTCAGTGAACTTCTTGTTCGGAATCACCACGATCGGCCCAGCGAGCGCCTGTATGCGCGTGCTGCGGATCCCTATCTCCTGTACGAACCCATCATGGCCATCCACCCGCACGCGATCACCCGCCTTGAAAGGCTGGTCGGCATAGATGGTGATGCCCCCGAACACATTGGCCACGGTCTCTTGCGCCGCCAGGGCCAGCGCCAATCCACCGATCCCGATGCCCGCCAGCAGGGCCGCCACATCGTATCCTGCATTGTTCAGGGCCACCACGATGCCCAGGCCCCAGACGAGCACCCTAACCACGGCCCGCACGCCCGGCAGCATGCGCGAGGCTTGAACGCGGCTCCGCGATCTGCCCTGAAGCAACTCTTCGGTCACGGTCATGGCAACCCGAGCGATCACCCAAGTGACGGCGAGCGCTACGGCCACGTGGAACACGCGTTCGGCCCAAATCGTGATCCGAAGACCGAACGTCAGCTGCTGGAAACTCGCTACGAAACCGAGCACAGTGATGAGCACCACCACGGGGGCTCGAAGGCGTTCCACTAGCAAATCATCCAAGCGAGTGCTCGTTCGCTTTGCCAATGGCCTCAGCACGGCACCCGCCAAGCGGTATACCACTTGCCCAAGCACCCAAGCCCCCGCCGCGATGGCCGCGGCCCTCAACCAATCATGCAAGCTGTTCTCGGAGGCAAAGGACTGAAGTGGTTCCAGCGGCATATCGCTTCCTTTGAGGGGCGGTCAAAACTATCCACCCATGACGGAGAAGCAGGAAAGCGTATTGGTTACCGGGGCTGGGTCAGGAATCGGGCTTGAAACGGTCAGAGCGCTCTTGGTCCAATCGACCGTTGATATCATCGTCATAGCGCGGAACGGTCGCCAACGGCTTGATGCCGAGCTGCAGGACCATCCAACGCGGATCCACGTGATTGAGCAAGACCTGTTGGCTTCGGACGCCATAGAACAGATCGTCGCCGGCGTCAGCAAGAAACGGCTGGTTGGCCTGGTTCACAATGCCGCAGAGTTGATCAAGGTCGAATTCGGCCAATACGCAAGAGAGGAACTATTGCGGGTCTATGAGATCAATGTGGTCATACCCATGCTCTTGACCCAAGCACTTATTAGCCCGCTCACGGGTCATCCGAACAGTCATGTAGTGAGCATCAGCAGCATGGGCGGCTTCCAGGACAGCACCAAATTCCCGGGCTTGCTAGGATATAGCAGCAGCAAAGCGGCGCTGGCCTGCATGGCCCAATGCCTGGCGGTGGAATTCGCGGAGCATGGCATCAAGAGCAATTGCCTTGCTCTAGGATCGGTTGACACTCCGATGCTCAGGGCCGCTTTCCCTGGATACAAGGCTGCGTCCACCGCTGCAGAGATGGGCACCTTCATCGCCGAATTCACCTTAAAGGGACATAAGGTGTTCAACGGCAAGGTGTTACCGGTGTCGGCAAGCACTCCTTGACAATCGGTCAAGATTTTTTTCACTCTTAGGTTGCTTCGACGGAATAGCCACATACATTTGCGGCCGCTTTCGACGGACGTTCTTTTTCAGGCTGGTGATTGTAGCACGATGGGGAAAGAAATTTTCCACATCCCTTGCAGGTTGAACCTGCAAGACTACATTTGCAGCCCCTCACGCAAAACGATGCGTGCGAGTCGCGAAAGCGGCAGACGAACAAGGTTGGCAAAGGGCTGAAGCCCAGAACCATACGAGTTCTTTGACAGATTGTCTATTCTGAGAACAGCAGGTGTCCTTGTTTTCTGTAAGGAACAACATGAGAGACCTCGTCAACGAACCAGATCAAACACACATTTACAATGGAGAGTTTGATCCTGGCTCAGGATGAACGCTAGCGGCAGGCTTAACACATGCAAGTCGAGGGGCAGCGGGGTGTAGCAATACATCGCCGGCGACCGGCGCACGGGTGCGTAACACGTATGGAATCTGCCCTTTACTGGGGGATAGCCCGGAGAAATCCGGATTAATACCCCATAACAAGCGAGGTGGCATCACCTTGCTTTGAAAGCTCCGGCGGTAAAGGATGACCATGCGCACGATTAGCTAGTTGGTGAGGTAACGGCTCACCAAGGCTACGATCGTTAGGGGGCCTGAGAGGGCTATCCCCCACACTGGTACTGAGACACGGACCAGACTCCTACGGGAGGCAGCAGTGAGGAATATTGCGCAATGGAGGCAACTCTGACGCAGCCATGCCGCGTGCAGGAAGAAGGCGCTACGCGTTGTAAACTGCTTTTATCCGGGAAGAAACCCTCCGACGTGTCGGAGGTTGACGGTACCGGAGGAATAAGCACCGGCTAACTTCGTGCCAGCAGCCGCGGTAATACGAAGGGTGCAAGCGTTATCCGGATTCATTGGGTTTAAAGGGTGCGTAGGCGGAGTGTTAAGTCAGTGGTGAAATCCTGCAGCTCAACTGTAGACTTGCCATTGATACTGACGCTCTTGAGTGCGCTTGAAGTGGGCGGAATGTGCCGTGTAGCGGTGAAATGCTTAGATATGGCACAGAACACCAATTGCGAAGGCAGCTCACTAAGGCGATACTGACGCTGAGGCACGAAAGCGTGGGGATCGAACAGGATTAGATACCCTGGTAGTCCACGCCGTAAACGATGATCACTCGTGATTGGCGATACACAGTCAGTCACCTAGCGAAAGCGTTAAGTGATCCACCTGGGGAGTACGATCGCAAGATTGAAACTCAAAGGAATTGACGGGGGCCCGCACAAGCGGTGGAGCATGTGGTTTAATTCGATGATACGCGAGGAACCTTACCAGGGCTCGAACGCACGACGACAGGGGTGGAAACATCCTCTTCTTCGGACGGCGTGCGAGGTGCTGCATGGCTGTCGTCAGCTCGTGCCGTGAGGTGTCGGGTTAAGTCCCATAACGAGCGCAACCCCTATCTTTAGTTGCCAGCGGGTAATGCCGGGGACTCTAGAGAAACTGCCCGCGTAAGCGGTGAGGAAGGTGGGGACGACGTCAAGTCATCACGGCCCTTACGTCCTGGGCTACACACGTGCTACAATGGCGAGTACAGAGGGAAGCTACCGGGTGACCGGATGCAGATCTTCAAAACTCGTCTCAGTTCGGATCGGAGTCTGCAACCCGACTCCGTGAAGCTGGAATCGCTAGTAATCGCATATCAGCCATGATGCGGTGAATACGTTCCCGGGCCTTGTACACACCGCCCGTCAAGCCATGGAAGCCGGGGGTGCCTGAAGTCGGTGACCGCAAGGAGCTGCCTAGGGCAAAACCGGTGACTGGGGCTAAGTCGTAACAAGGTAGCCGTACCGGAAGGTGCGGCTGGAACATCTCCTTTTTAGAGTAAGTGACAGGTCTCTGCTGATTACACGCAAGTGTGATCTTCGATGCCTGCTGTCTCTCAGATAGACGATTTTTTTTGAACGGTACACCGTTACCTTCTCTCTAGTCCTGTAGCTCAGTTGGTTAGAGCGCTACACTGATAATGTAGAGGTCAGCAGTTCAAATCTGCTCAGGACTACCATGGGACAGGGAACGGGGAATTAGCTCAGCTGGCTAGAGCGCCTGCTTTGCAAGCAGGAGGTCATCGGTTCGACTCCGATATTCTCCACCAGGCCTCGGCATCCGCCGAGGCGGCCCTCCCAAGGGCACCGTTCTTTGACATGTTGTTGGACAGACCAAAACAGACCGAGAAATCGGTCCACCGAGCAATTTGATCTAGTACGATCGAGAAGTTACTAAGGGCGTACGGCGGATGCCTTGGCTCTCAGAGGCGATGAAGGACGCGATAGGCTGCGATAAGCCACGGGGAGGGGCATAATACCCTGTGATCCGTGGATTTCCGAATGGGGCAACCCATCCCGGTGAAGCCGGGATACCCTGCGAAGGGTGCCAACCCAGGGAACTGAAACATCTAAGTACCTGGAGGAAAAGAAAACAAGTAGTGATCCCCCGAGTAGTGGCGAGCGAAAAGGGGACAGCCCAAACCGGAAGCGTTTCGGCGCGGCCGGGGTTGTAGGACCACAACGTGGACTCAGCATGTGTAGTGGAACCCTTTGGAAAGGGGGACCATAGAGGGTGACAGTCCCGTACACGAAATGCATGCTGTACCTAGTGGTATCCTGAGTAAGGCGGGACACGTGAGATCCTGTCTGAATCTGCCAGAACCATCTGGCAAGGCTAAATACTACTGAGAGACCGATAGCGAACCAGTACTGCGAAGGAAAGGTGAAAAGCACCGCGAACAGCGGAGTGAAATAGTCCCTGAAACCGTACGCCTACAAGCGGTCGGAGTCCCTTCGGGGATGACGGCGTGCCTTTTGCATAATGAGCCTACGAGTTGCTCGTCACTGGCAAGGTTAAGGGGTTCAGCCCCGCAGCCGAAGCGAAAGCAAGTCTTAACAGGGCGCTTAGTCAGTGGCGGCAGACGCGAAACCTGAGTGATCTAACCATGGCCAGGATGAAGTCCCGGTAACACGGGATGGAGGTCCGAACTGGTAGACGTTGAAAAGTCTTCGGATGAGCTGTGGTTAGGGGTGAAAGGCTTATCAAACTGGGAGATAGCTCGTACTCTCCGAAATGCATTTAGGTGCAGCCTCGGATGTACTGTCGTGGAGGTAGAGCTACTGATCGGGCTAGGGGGCTTCATCGCCTACCAAACCCGGACAAACTCCGAATGCCACGACATCAGTATCCGGGAGTGAGCGCGCGGGTGCTAAGGTCAGCGCGCGAAAGGGAAATAACCCAGACCATCGGCTAAGGCCCCCAAATGCATGCTAAGTTGATCTAACGAGGTCGGACTGCACTGACAGCTAGGATGTTGGCTTGGAAGCAGCCATTCATTTAAAGAGTGCGTAACAGCTCACTAGTCGAGCGGTCCGGCGTGGATAATGATCGGGCATCAAGCATGCTGCCGAAGCTGTGGGCCCCATTGGGGCGGTAG